>JAJXTS010000050.1 GCA_021783595.1 Chloroflexota bacterium
CGTCGCCGGCGCCGTCGAGCTGGCCCGCATCCCGGCCCCGGCGCTCGCGTCGGAGGCCATCGTGTTCAACCGCGAGGCGCGGGCCCCGGCCCGTCGCCGCCAGGCGCCCGCCCCGGGCGCGCCGGCGGAGCCCGTGGACGCGCTGCCGGCCCGCGGCCAGGACCCGGGCGCGGTGCTGCTGGCGCTGCTGGGCTCGCCGAACCTCTCCTCGCGGCGCGCGGTCTTCGAGCAGTACGACAGCCACGTCCAGGCGAACACGGTGGACGGGCCCGGCCACGGGGCCGCGGTCCTGCGGATCAAGGGCACCGCCAAGGCCCTGGTCGCCACGACCGACGGCAACGCGCCGGTCGGCCAGCTGGACCCGTGGCTCGGCGCGGCGCTGTCGGTGGCCGAGGCCGCCCGCAACGTGTCCATCACGGGAGCCCGGCCGCTGGGCGTCACCAACTGCCTCAACTACGGCGACCCGACCCGGCCCGAGGCGTTCTGGGCGCTGGCCGAGGGGGTCCGCGGCCTGGCCGACGCGTGCGTCGCGCTGGGGCTGCCGGTCACCGGCGGCAACGTGTCGCTCTACAACGAGGCGCCCGGCTCGGCCATCGCGCCGACGCCCGAGATCGGCATCGTCGGGCTGCTCGACGACGTGGCGACGCGCGTGGGGCCCGCGTTCCGCGGCGACGGCAGCGCGGTCCTCCTCGCCGGCCGCGCCACGCCTGGGCTGGCCGGCTCGGAGTACGCCCGCCTCGCCGGGGCGGCGCAGCAGGACGACCCGCCGTCGATCGACCTGGACCTGGAGGCGCGCCTGCAGGCGTTCGTCCGCGAGGCGATCGCCCGCGGCCTCGTCGAGAGCTGCCAGGACGTCTCCGCAGGCGGCCTCGCGGTGGCCCTCGCCGAGATGTGCGTCTGGGGCGGGCGGGGGGCCCGGCTCCGGCTGGGCGTGGGCGACTCGCCGGCGGTGGCGCTGTTCGGCGAGAGCCCGTCGCGCCTGGTCATGGAGGCGTTGCCGCGCCACGCCCCGGCGCTCGAGCTGCTCGCTCGCCATCACGGGATCGTCACCGAGCGGCTGGGGGCCACCGGCGGGCCGCGCCTGGTGATCGAGCTGGCCGGCGAGGGGGCGACGGGCGCGGCGGAGGAGCGCGGAGCGCGGATCGCGGACGCGCTCGAGGTTCCGGTGGAGGACCTCCGCCACGCGTGGGACCACGGGCTGCCGCGGGCGCTCGGCTGGGAGGACGGGGGGGCCGATGGCGCCGAGGGCGCGGCGCTGCCGGGCCTCGAGGTGGCGGGCTGATGTGCGGCGTCGTCGGCGTGGTGCTGCCCGACCACGGCCACGAGGCCGCGGCCGTCGCGGCGACGGCACTGTTCGCGCTCCAGCACCGGGGCCAGGAGTCGGCGGGCATCGGCGTGGCCGACGAGGGCCACCTGATGATCTACAAGGACCTGGGGATGGTGACCCAGGTCCTCGACGAGCGACGGATCCCGTCGCTCAAGGGCGACCTGGCGATTGCGCACTGCCGGTACTCGACCACGGGCTCCACCCTCTGGGAGAACGCGCAGCCCACGCTCCGGCTCGGGCCGCGGCGGTCGATCGCGGTCAGCCACAACGGCAACCTGGTCAACACCCGCGAGCTGCTCGACCAGCTCCAGGGCGGTCGCGCCCGCCTGCCGGCCTCGACCGACACGGAGCTCCTCACCGCGCTGCTCGCGGACGAGCCCGCGGCCGACACGGTCGAGGCGCTCCAGAAGGTCCTGCCGCGGGTCCGCGGCGCCTACAGCCTGGTCGTGCTCGACGAGCGGCGCGTCATCGGCGTGCGCGACCCGCACGGCTTCCGGCCGCTGGCGCTGGGGCGGATCCCGCCCGCGGGCGAGGAGCCGGGGCTGTGGGGCGACGACACGGCGGGCTGGATCCTGGCCTCGGAGACGGCCGCCCTGGACACCGTGGGCGCCGAGTACGTGCGCGAGGTGGAGCCCGGCGAGATCGTGGTCCTCGAGCCGGGCAGGGAGCCCTGGTCGGTGCGCTACGCCGAGGCGACCCCCGCCCTGTGCGTGTTCGAGCTCATCTACTTCGCCCGCCCTGACTCGTACCTCGAGGGCCGCAACCTCTACGAGGCGCGTCGGCGGATGGGCATGGAGCTCGCCAAGGAGCACCCGGTCGAGGCCGACCTCGTGATGCCTGTCCCGGACACCGGCGGCCCGGCGGCGGCGGGCTACTCGGAGCAGTCGGGCATCCCGTACCGCGACGGCTTCGTGCGCAACCGCTACAGCGGCCGCACGTTCATCCAGCCCTCGCAGGCGATGCGCCAGCGGGGCGTGAACGTGAAGCTCAGCCCGCTCCGCGAGACCATCCGCGGCCAGCGGCTGATCGTGGTGGACGATTCCATCGTTCGCGGCACCACCACCCGCCAGATCATCGGCCTCCTGCGGCGGGCCGGCGCCCGCGAGGTCCACGTGCGGATCAGCGCCCCGCCCATCTACCACCCCTGCTTCTACGGCATCGACACCGCGGTGCCCAAGGAGCTGCTGGCGGCCACGCACTCGATCGAGGAGATCCGCGAGTTCATCGGCGCCGACACGCTGGGCTACCTGTCGGTGCCGGGCGTGCTCAACGCGGTGGACCTGCCGTACGACCGGTTCTGCTTCGCCTGCTTCGACGGGCGCTACCCGGAGCCGGTCCCGTACGACGTGGAGGCGCGCAAGTTCGTGCTCGAGGAGCCGGCCCCGGCCGGGAGCGGCCAGCGGTGAGCGGGAGGTCCCCAGCGTGAGCGGCAAGACCGCAGCCGACCGGAGCGCGTACGCGGCATCCGGCGTGGACGTGGCGGCGGGCGAGCGCGCCGTGGAGCTGATGCGCGCGTCCGTGGCGTCCACCGCCCGCCCGGAGGTCCTCGGCGGCCTCGGCGGCTTCGGCGCCGCGTTCGCCATCCCGGCCGGGTATCGCGAGCCGGTCATCGTGTCCTCCACCGACGGCGTGGGGACGAAGACCGCGATCGCGCAGGCTGTCGGGCGGCTGGACACCATCGGCATCGACCTGGTGGCGATGTGCGCCGACGACGTGGTGTGCGCGGGCGCCGAGCCGGTGGCGTTCCTCGACTACATCGCGGTCGGCCAGCTCGTCCCGGAGCGCGTGGCGAGCCTGGTCGAGGGGATCGCGGAGGGATGCCGCCAGGCGGGGGCCGCGCTGGTGGGCGGCGAGACGGCCGAGCACCCGGGGCTGATGGAGCCCGACGAGTTCGACCTGGCCGGGTTCTGCGTGGGGGTCGGGGAGCGATCCCTGCTGCTCGACGGGACGGCGGCCCGCGCGGGCGACGCGATCGTCGGCCTCGCCTCGTCGGGGCTCCACGCCAACGGGTACTCGCTGGTGCGCAAGGTGCTCGCCGGCCTGCACCTCGAGCTCGATCTCCCGTACGGCGGCGCGGCCTGCCGCGCCTTCGGCTGCTCGATGTCGGGCGCGGAGTTGCTGGTGGAGCCCGGGCTGATCGACGCGACGCTGGGCGAGATCCTGCTCGCGCCCACGCGGATCTACGCGCGCGACGTGCTGGCGATCCGCGCCGAGCTCGAGGCGGCCGGCCACGAGCTCCGGGGCGTCGCCCACATCACCGGCGGCGGGTTGCCCGGCAACGTGCCGCGCGCGCTGCCGGAGCACCTCGGGGCGCGGCTCGACCCGTCGTCGTGGCCGGTGCCGTCGGTGATCCGGCTGGTGTCGGCGTTCGGGATGCTGGGCGGGCCGGAGCAGCGGGCCACGTTCAACGCGGGCATCGGCATGGTGCTGGTCGTGCCGCCGGAGGCCGCCGGACCGACGGTCGAGCTCGCGCGGGCGCGAGGCGTGCCGGCCTGGGTGATCGGCGACGCGGTGGAGGCGGCGGCGCTGGGCGGCAGGCGGTACGCGGAGGAGGCGAGGGGCGCGTGAGCGGCAGGATCGCGGTCGGAGTCTCCGGGACGGGGTCCAATCTCCGGGCGCTCGCGGCGGCCGCGGGTCGCGGCGAGCTCGGCGGCGAGATCGCCCTGGTGTTCGCGGACCGGCCGTGCGATGGGCTCAGGTGGGCGGCCGAGCAGGGGATCGAGACGGCCCTGGTCCCGCGCGGCGACGACGCGGTCCTGGCCGAGACGCTGCTGGCGGTGGCGCCGGACGCGGTCGTCCTCGCCGGCTACCTGCGGATCGTGGGGCCGCGCGTGCTCGAGGCGTTCGGCGGTCGGGTGCTCAACGTCCACCCGTCGCTGCTGCCGTCATTCCCGGGGCTCCACGGCGCGCGGGATGCCCTCGCCGCCGGCGTGGCCGTGACGGGCGTCACGGTGCATCTGGTGGACGCGACGCTCGACGGCGGGCCCATCCTCGCCCAGGAGGCGGTGCCGGTCATGCCCGGCGACGACGAGGCCACCCTGCTGGCGCGGATCCACCCGGTGGAGCACCGGCTGCTGCCGATGGCGGTGGCGGCGCTGCTCGCCGGCGCGGTTCGGGCGGCGCCGGGCGCGCGGCGCGCGACGATCCTCCTCGCGGCGGTGGACTCGCGGGCGCCGAAGCCCAGGCGCGCGCTGCTCTCGGTGTCGGACAAGACCGGCCTAGCGGAGCTGGGGCGCGGGCTCGTCGCGCGCGGCTGGGAGCTGGTGTCCACCGGCGGCACCGCGCGCGCCCTGCGCGAGGCCGGCCTGCCCGTGACCGACGTGGCGGCCGTGACGGGCTCGCCCGAGATGCTCGACGGGCGCGTCAAGACGCTCCACCCGCGGATCCACGCCGGCCTGCTGGCGGACCGTCGCCGGCAGGACCACCGCGAGGCGCTGGCGGCCTTCGGCATCGCGCCGTTCGACATCGCGGTCGTCAACCTGTACCCGTTCGCGGCGGCAGCGCGGCGGCCCGGGATCAGCTTCGAGGCGCTGGTCGAGGAGATCGACATCGGCGGGCCGTCGATGGTTCGGGCAGCGGCCAAGAACCACGCCTCGGTGGCGATCGTGACCGAGCCGGCGCGCTATGGCGAGGTGCTCGACGCGCTTGACGAGCACGGCGAGGTGCCGCTGAGCCTGCGCTCGGCCCTGGCCGTGGAGGCGTTCCGCCACACCGCCGCCTACGACGCGCGGATCGCGAGCGAGCTGCCCCGGCGCCTGGCCGAGGCGGGCGTGGCGCTGCCGGACGAGCCCGGTCTGCCCGGAGCGGCGGACCCCTACCCGACGAGCCTGACGGTCTGCCTCGAGAAGGTGGAGACGCTGCGCTACGGCGAGAACCCGCACCAGCCGGCCGCGCGCTACCGCCGGGCGGACCGCGAGCCGCGGGCGGGCGACGGGCCGTTCGCGAGCGGCGAGCCACCGCTCCAGGGCAAGGCGCTCTCGTACAACAACGTGCTCGACGCGTCGTCGGCGGCGTCGCTGGCGCGCCTCATGCGCGGGCCGGCGGCGGTCGTGGTCAAGCACACCAACCCGTGCGGCGCGGCAGAGCGGCCGACGCTCCTCGAGGCGTGGGAGGCGGCCTACGCCGGCGACCCGGTGTCGGCGTACGGCGGCGTGGTGGCGGTCACCGGCACGGTCGACCGGGCGCTGGCCGAGCGGCTGGCGTCGATCTTCCTCGAGGTGGTGGTGGCGCCCGGGTTCGACGCGGCGGCCCGAGAGGTGCTGGCCCGCAGGCCGAACCTGCGGCTGGTCGTGGACGCGTCGCTGGGCGCTGGCGCCGTCGGCTCCGCGTCGGCAGCTGCCGACCCGCTCGGCTCGCTGCGCTCCGCCGGCGGCGCCGTGCTCGTGACCGCGCCCGACAGCCTCCCCGACGACCCGGGCGAGTGGTCGTGCGCCACCTCGCGCCGACCCACCGACCCAGAACGCGCCGACCTTGACCTCGCCTGGCGCCTGTGCCGCGGCGTGGTGTCGAACGCGATCGTGCTGGTCCGCGACGGGATGCTCGTGGGCCTGGGCTCCGGGCAGGTCTCGCGCGTGGACGCGTGCCGCCAGGCCGTCGAGAAGGCGCGCACGTTCCAGGCGGAGCGCGGGGGCGCGGCGGGCGCCGTCGCCGCCTCGGACGCGTTCTTCCCATTCGCCGACGGACCGACGGTCCTGCTCGAGGCGGGTGTCACCGCCGTCGTCCAGCCCGGCGGCTCGGTCCGCGACGCCGAGGTGCTGGCGCTGGTGGAGGCGGCGGGCGCCGCGATGCTGGTCACGGGACGCCGGCACTTCCGGCACTGACGCCGGCCTCGCCCAGCGGGCAGCGCGCGCCTTCGCGCTGGCCGCGACCGTCACGTTTCGAGGCGCGGTCCGTCTGCTGGCCGGTACGGCGGACCCAAGGATTGGCACGAGGCCGATTTGCGCCGTCGTCGGGCGTCCCCATGGGAGGTTCTGGCGATGCGGCGGCCTCTGTCCTTGTCCTCGTCGTCGTGCTGGGGGGCGGTGCCTTCCTGGGGGCAGGCGGGATCGCGTGGGCGTCCGAGCTGGCGGTCGTCACCAGCTGCATGGACTTGCACGCCGACCAGACGCCAGCGACCTTCACGGCGACTTTGGGCAACGTGCCGGACCTCGTGACCGTGGACGCCGCGCCGTACCGGTTCTCGGCCGAGGAGGTGACGATCCCGAGCCGGACCGCGGGGATCTCCCTCGGCGCGTGGTGGGCCGCGCCCAAGAAGCCCGAGACGAGGGTGGTGATCGTCGTCCACGGAAAGCTGTCATGCCGGCACGGCCCGGCGGTGCTGCTCCCGGCCGGCATGCTCCACAAGGCCGGGTTCGGCGTCCTGATGATCGACCTCCGCAACCACGGCACATCCGACCGTGACAACGGGAACTGGGCCCGCGGTACCGACGAATGGCAGGACGTGCTCGGCGGCTTCGACTGGCTGCGGGCCCGCGGCGTCCCGGCCGCGAGCATCGGGCTCGCCGGGTACTCGGTGGGCGCGGGAGCCAGTGTCTGCGCGCTCGGCCACGAGCCGACGGCCGCGGCCGCGTGGCTCGACAGCCCCTATTCCGGCATCGTGTCGATGAAGGTGGCCGGGCCGCTCAAGGCCGTGCTCGCTCCGGTGGCGATGGTGATGGGGCAGGTCTTGGGCGGCGATCCGCTCCTCGGCGAAACGCCCGAGGAGGTCTTCAGGACGCGGCTGGCCGGGCGGCCGGTCGCGGTCGTCCACGGCGACGCTGACCAGACCATCCCGGTGGAGCAGGGTGAGCGGCTGGCCGTCGCAGCAGGGGTCGGCGGCACCAAGGTGACCCCGTGGATCGTCGCTGGGGCGGGCCACATCGAGTCCGCGTTCCTCCAGCCTGCGGAGTACGAGCGCCGGATGGCCGCCTTCTTCAAGGCGAGCCTCAAGGTCGGGTGACGGAGATCGTCGTGCCGCGTGCGGTCAGGCGGGTACGCGCTCGTTGCGCATCGCCTCGTCCGCGACCGCTGCGATCCGCCGCTCGCGCCTCTCGGCACGCTTCGCGGTCGCGATCCACGACAGCGCCATCTTGCGGGCGGAGGGCGGGAAGGCGGCGAAGTTGACGGCGGCGGATGGCCGGGCGACGAGGTCCGGCGGGACGTTGGGCTGCTCGGCGGCCTCGAGCACGGTCCACGACCCGTCCGCCTTCGCGCGCTCGACCGTGGCGAGGCCAGCCGGCGTCATCTGCCCGTCCGCGATCAACTGCGCCACGCGTCCCCGGTTGCTCCCCGCCCACACGCTCCCGGGGCGACGGGGCGCGAAGTAGAGCTTCGCCCGCTCCTCGTCGATCACACCGCCCGAGCTGTCCACCCAGCCGAAGCAGAGCGCCTCGCAGATCGCGTCCTCGTACTCGAGCCTCGGCCGCCTGGTCCTCGGCCGCCACGCCGCACGGTCCGCGGGGTGGATGCTGGGCACGTCGTCGCGAGCGGTCACACGCGCAGCACAGGCGCTCCACGAGGATGCAAGGCCTGGGGGCCACGACAGACGGAGATCTCCACGCCGCCGCGCGCACCATCCACCCCTCGGCCGTGCCCCGCTCGGCGGACCGGGAGGCGCGCGGGGTGGCGATGCGGGGCCTGGTCGACGACCTTCGGCGGGTGGCGGCGCGGCTCGGCTGAGCGCCGTCCGTCGTCGCCCGAGCGGCGTTGTCGGGCGGTTGCCGTCGATGCGTCGGTCGGCAACGGAGCTCTTCGAGATCGCCGGCCCCGGTCGACGGTCCGACCGGGAGCCGTCAGGACCCCAGCCGCGGCGGCGACCCGCGTTTGCCGCCGTTGCCGGGTCAGCTTGCCGCGGCCGGGACCAGGCCCTCCGCCCAGGCCTCCACCGAGGTCAGGTCGACCCCGAACTCCGCGGCAAGAGGCGCCGTGTCGAGTCGCGAGTCGAAGGCGTCGAAGCCTGCGAGCATCTCCAGGACCGTCGGAGGCAGGCCCGGAACAGGTCCGCCCGGTGCCACGCCTCGCTGGGGGACCGGGCGCCCGAGGATCCGCTCGAAGGTTGCGACGGCGTCACGGAAGCTGATCGCCGCTGGTCCGCCGATCGGGATGAACCGGTTCAGCGCTGCCGGGTTGTCAACGCAGGCGATCGCGAAGGCCGCGACATCCTTGCTATGGACGAACTGGTGGACGCGGCTGCCGCCGCCCACGTACACCACCTCCCGGCCCTGCAGCGCCGGCGCGGCAACGACCATCGCCAGCCATACGTCCATGAAGGCATCCGGTGCCAGCACGGTCCAGGTCAGCCCGCTCGCCTGCAGCCGCTCGGCGGTCAGGGCCTTCGCGGCCGCGAAGGGGATCGGGCTGCGCGTGTCGCCCATCAAGGCCGACGTGTAGATCACGTGCCGGACGCCGGCCGTGCGAGCGGCGTCGATCAGGCTGGCATAGCCGGCGAGCTCGACGGTCTCGATCGTGTCGGGCGGCATTCGGGTGACCGAGATGGCCGTCGTGACGATCGTGTCGATGCCTGCGCAGGCGGCCCGGAGCGACGCGGGCTCCTTGAGATCGCCCATCACCGCCTGGCATCCGAGCTTGACGAGCGGCTGGTAGTTGGACCCGGGCCGGACCAGGATCCGAACATTCCGGCCCTGCGCGGCGAGGCCGCGTGCGATCGTGCCACCCAGGCTCCCGGTGGCGCCCACGACGAGGATCATGGTTCCCTCCGACTGTGCTTGCCCTCGATATGGCTTTGGGCGACGACGCCATGCCCGCAGCGGCGGCTTCCACCCCCGCGTGCGGTGAAGGCGGCCGAGATCCGGGCACTGATCTCGGCCGCCGATTCCCCAGTGAGCTCGACCAGGTGGCCCGACTGGACCTCCTCGATCTGGGCCCGAGCTGTGTGGCCCGCGAGCGCCGACAGGGACCAGACGCGGACGACGTAGGAGCGGTAGGAGACCACGTCGGTCGCCTCCCCCTGGTCGCCGTGTGCGTGGTCGGCCGGCACATCGCCCACGATCAGGGGACCATCGACCCGATGACCTGGACGCTGTCGAAGCAGGAGGGATCGACTTCAGGCGGCTGACAGGCGGCTGGCGTGGCTACTCCGGCGTAGAAGAAGCGGTTCGTTTGCGTGTTCACGACCACGATCGTCGTCACGCCGGGCAGGTCCGCCGTGAACGCGTAGACGCCATGCGCCGGGTCGTAGACAATGCCCGCCGCATCGGCGATGACCGCCGCGGCCGGGCTGGCGGCGGTGAGCGGCCGGAGCTCCAGGAAGGACGGCGTCCACAGCGCGTGGAGGCCGTGGGGCGGGAACCCCAGGGCCGCATCGTCGGAGACGTATCTGACGACGAACTGCGCCGTCGCCCGGGGCGTCGCCTGGGCAAAGTTCACGTTGACGTTCCAGATACCGCCCAAGGGCAGCCCGAAGATCGGCGTGTCGCCGGCGGCGGCGGAATAGACAAGCCCGGCCTCGAATGTGCCGTGAAAGGTCATGGCCGATGCCGCCGTCGCCGGGGCCGGCAGGCCTAGGCTCGCGACCAACATGGCCGCAGCAGCTAGGATCCGCGTCTGTCGCATGGTTCCCTCCCAGGAGTGCAGGGGTTCGGCGGGGCGCCCTTCCCATCGAGAACGGCACCACCATGCCGTGTCACCGTTCCCGGACCGTTCCCCTCACGTGTCGACGTCGGCCCATTTCGTCACCGTGATCGCGCGCTCGATCCGCTCGAGGTACTGGGTGTCCGGGGACAGGCGCGCGAGCCGCCGTGCCTCGGCCGCCTCGCGGGAGGCCTCCACCCCATCGCCGCACATCTGCGCCAGGTGGGCCAGATGGGCATGCGCCATGGCCGCGTTGTGCGGGTTGCCGCCCATCTGATCGAGGAGCTCGAGCTCGTGAACCCGGGCGCGGCGGGCGGATTCCCACGCACCGAGCGCATCGTCCACCTCTGCGGTTCCCCACCAAGCCAGCGACTCGCCGTAGGCGTTCCCCGTCAGCCGACCCAGTTCCCTGGTCCGCTCGAAGCGGGCTCGCGCGCGGATCGGCTGGCCGCTGCGCGTGAGCAGAATCCCAACATGCAGGTTGCCGACCATCTCGCCGTGCGTGCTGCCAGCTTCGAGCGCGATCGCCAGAGCCCGCTCCACGTACGGGCGGCCCTCCTCAGTCCGGCCCAGGTAGTGGAGCGTCATGCCGAGCGAATCGAGCACGCGGAGGGCACCCACGGGATCGGACGACGGGTCGACGCCTGCGGCCGCCTGCAGGAGGACGGGCAGCGCCTCATCCGCGCGGCGGAGACGGACGAGCGTCCAGCCCAGGAGCCCACTGAGGTGGGCGCGCGGCACGACGGCGTCGGCCGGCAGCCGGACGAGACCTTCCTCCAGGAGCGCCCTGGCGCTGTCGAAGTCGCCACGTCGATACGGGAGCCAGTCCCAGTAGCTGTCGTAGGCTTCGGTGAGCTCCTCCGGGCTCCGAGAGGAGGCGAGGGCGTCGCGGAAGAACGCCTCCGCCTCGACAGGCGAACGTCCGGCACTGAGCTCTCCGAGATGCACGAAGGCCGTGATCGCAGGCAGCACCCGCGCCTCGGCGGCGTTCAGCCGCCGCCACTGGCCGATTGCCCTTCGGAGCAGCGCTCCGGCCGCTTCGCGATCGTGCAGCCGTATCAGGCGCTCGCCGGCCGCGAAGCCGAACGCGGCCGCCAGGACCACGGCGTCGCGCCGGCCGAGCTCGGCGGCTGCGAGCGCGTGCTCGGCGATGGGGAGCGGATCCGCCGACGTGCGCGCGAGGCTCTGGAGGAGCCCGGGATTGGCCGCCGTCGGCCCAGTGGCTCCGGCGAGCGCTCTGGCAATGGCCAGCCGGGTCGCGGCTCGGCGCGCAAGGCCTGCTGCCGATCGCACCGCCAGCCAGTAGAGCGGGTGGGCGAATCGATAGCCAGCCCCTGATTCGACCAGGAGCCCGGAGCCGAGCGCGGCGTCGAGCGCATCGACCAGGGCGACTCCCTCCAGTCCGGACGCGGCGGCGAGGACATCGAAGGTCGCGTCCCGACCCAGCTCACTGGCGACATCGAGCAGGTCGCGGGCTGGACGCGGGAGATTCGCCAGGCGGCGCCCCGCGATCCGCCGCGCGCTGTCTGGAAGGGTGCCCATCGCGTCCTTGGCGATCAGCCGCCACCGGCCGTCGTGCCGTCGGACATCGCCGCGCTCGGACGCCGCCCGCACCAGCTCGAGGCAGAAGAGGGGGTTGCCGCCACTCTGCGCGAAGACCTTGCGTCCGAGCTCGTCCTCGAGGCCGGTTCCTCCAAGGTGGCCGAGGACGAGCTGGTCAAGGTCCCGACGCGGCAGCGGATCGAGACGCAGCGTCAGCGCGCCCTGGCGCTGGGCCCGGCCGACGATCGCGTCAACGGTGGCGTGCACGGGCTCGTCGTCCCGCAAGGTCACGGCGATCAGGACGGGCAGCGGGTCATGCCTGCCGATCAGCGCCTCGAGGAAGAGCAGCGAGGACGCATCGAGCCAGGGGAGATCGTCGATCGCTAGGAGGAGGGGGCCCTGGCGCGCGAGCTCGGCGATCACCTCCACCAACGCATTCACGAGCGCTGCGCGATCCTGGAACGTGAGCCGCGCCCTGCCGATCCCGGGCACGAGGGTGGCAATCGCGCTCGAGGCCGGTTCTGGCCAGTCCGCGAGACCGACCGCGGGCAAGGCGCTCGAGATCGCTACCCGGATCGACGTGAAGGCCTCTTCGCGCAGCTCCTCCACCGCGGCAGCGGACAGGACGTGCCAACCCGACGACTTGGCGTAGGAGCAGACCTCTTCGAGGAGGCGGCTCTTGCCGATCCCGGCAGGGCCCTGGATCACGAGACGTGCTGGCGTCCTCTCCGCGACTCGGTCGAACAGTGCGCCCACCTGCTCAAGTTCGAGTCTCCGCCCGACGAACGCCGCGCGCCGGCCCGGATCCTCTGATGGCCCTCTCATCCGGCCGGCTGCCTGGCAGGCCGCGATGGTCTCCGGGCTGGGCTCGACATCGAGTGTCGACCGAAGGGCAGTGCGGCACAGCTCGAACTGGCGGCGGGCGGCGTGGTGGCGCCCCTCAGAGGCATAGAGCTCGATGGCCAGGCGGTGTGCCGCCTCGTCCGTCGGGTCGCGTTCGAGCAGTTGGTCGACGAGTTCGTGGGCGCGGTCGGGACGACCGGCCACCCGGGCCTCCCGGGCAGCCACGATCGCGAGCTGCTGCCATTGGCTCCGCAGCCGTTCGCGTGGGCCGACAAGCCAGTCCTCGTACGGGTCCTCAGAAAGAAGATCCAAGGCGCCGAGGTCGAGGATCGTGTCGAGTGCTGCGGCGAGGTCAGGGTCGCCGTGACGCGCTGACCGCTCCGCGCCAGACGAGCGGACAACCTCGAGGGCCTGCGTGAGGCGATCGACGTCGAGCCGCAGGAAGGCCGAGTCGAGCAGGATGCACTGCCCGTCGGCAGCGAGGACGGGGCTGCCGCTGAGCGCTCGGGAGGCGAAATGGATCGCCTTTCGGAGGCTGGCGCGGCCGGCCTCGGTCGTGGCCCCGGGCCACAGGGTCTCGGCCGCGACCTCGCGCGTCGTCCTGTGGCCGGGCGTCGCCACGAGGAGCTTGAACAGTCGCTCCGCCGACACGCGCTGCCAGTCCGCGTGATCGAGGGCTCGACCCCCTACGGCCACTGTGAATGCGCCGAGCGCCCGCACGTCGACGGGCGACGGCATGGGTATCGCTCCCGGAAGTCGCTCCCCCAGCGCCATCGGCACAACCTAGTCTCCGACGCTCGGCGGCGAACGTGCCGAAGTGCCCCCGGAGCACGCACAACGGCTCGCCGCCGGGCGTGGGCTGCGGCCGCCACGGTCGCGCCGAGAGCGCCGTGCTGCGGCAGGCGCCCAGACGCGTCGTTCGGGCTCGGCAGATCGTCCTTTCGCCACTCGACGGACGGGCCTGTGCGCGGGACGGGGATGATCCGGCGCCACGAAGACCGGCCGTTTCTCGAGCATCCCGCCGAGCCCACCCGCGCTGCTACCATCGGTAGGCCATGTCCGACCGCAAGCGCTTCTACCTGACCACCGCCATCGCGTACGCGAACAACGCCCCCGGCCTCCACACCGTGTACGAGGTCATCGGCGCGGACGTCGTGGCGCGGTGGCACCGGATGCAGGGCGACGCCACGAGGTTCCTCACCGGGACCGACGAGCACTCGGTCAACATCGCCCAGTCGGCGGCGGCGCAGGGCAAGACCCCGCGCGAGTTCGTGGACGAGAAGGTGGCGCTCTACCACGCTGCCGAGGACGCGCTGCTCATCAGCCCGGATCGGTTCATCCGCACGACGGACCCGGACCACTACCGCTCCGCCCAGGAGATGGTGCGCCGGGCGCACGCCAACGGCGACATCTACCTCGACACGTACGAGGGTTGGTACTGCCCGAGCGAGGGGTTCAAGGCGCCGTCCGACCTGTACGAGACGGCGAAGGGCATGCAGTGCCCCAACCACCCCGACGTGCCGCTCCAGTACCTCACCGAGCGCAACTGGTTCTTCCGCCTGTCGGCCTACCAGCAGCGCCTGCTGGACTGGTTCGAGGCGCACCCGGACTTCGTGCAGCCGGACTACCGGCGCAACGAGATGCTGGGGTTCATCCGCCAGGGCCTCCAGGACTTCTCGATCAGCCGCGCCGGGGCCGCCTGGGGCATCCCGTTCCCGATCCTCCCCGACGGCACGTCGGCGCAGCGAGAGGACGGCACCTGGGACCCGGGCGCCGGCACGATCTACGTCTGGTACGACGCGCTGATCAACTACATCACCGGGGCCGGCTTCCCGGACGACCCGGCATCGTTCGACGCCTGGTGGCCCGCCGACCTGCACGTGATCGGCAAGGACATCGCCCGGTTCCACACGATCTTCTGGCCCGCCATGCTCTGGTCGGCGGGTCTCGCGGCGCCCGAGCACGTCTGGGTCCACGGCTGGCTGCTGGTGGCGGGCGAGCGCATGAGCAAGAGCCGCGGCAACTTCCTCGACCCGCACGCCGTGGTCACGGCGTTCGGCGCCGACGCCGCCCGCTACGTCACCCTGGCGGAGGTGCCGTTCGACAAGGACACGGACGTCTCGTGGGACAGCTTCGTCCGCCGCTACAACGCGGACCTCGCCAACGACTTCGGCAACCTGGTCAACCGCACGGTGTCCATGGTCAACCGCTACCTGGGCGGGGAGCGCCCGGAGCCGGGCGGGCCCGTCTGCAC
>JAJXTS010000002.1 GCA_021783595.1 Chloroflexota bacterium
TCCGACCGTGGCCGCCTCCGCGGATGTCAGCGACTCGCCGACCAGGTAGTAGCAGTCGCCGTCGAGCAGCGTGCCGGGCAGGTTGACGCCGAGCAGGAGCACGACCCTGGACCCGGTCCGGATGTCGCCCGCGCACCAGCCCGTCGTCACCCGTCCGCGGTACTCCGCGCCCGGCGCGATCCCGAAGGCCCGCTCCACTCGGACTCGGGTGACGGTGTGGAAGCCGTATTCGTCAACCGTGAAGGCCTCGACGCGGCCGACCAATGCGGCCCTGGCGTGCGGGGCGGTCGCCGCGAACACCAGCCCGCCATCACATTCGGCGCTCGCGATTGGTGCCCCGACGTGGGCCGCGCCGATCGCTGCTGGGCCTGCGATCATGGCCGTGAGCAGCGCGCGCCCGACGAGAATCCGCACGTCTGCGCCCCCTTTCGCAACCGTGGCGGGACCCTCTCGACGCACGATGCCGTCGGCGAGTGCCACGTGGCGCGCCGTGTCGCCGACCGTCGATCAGCCACGGGTGAGGCCCGTATTCGCAGCGCCGCGTGCGCCCGAATGCGCTCAGGTACTGCTCTCGCCCGTAGGTGATGCGAATCTAGGCCGAGGACGGGCGCCAGGGCTGTCCAGTACCGCCCTCACCCGTAGGTGAGCGCAACGGACGCGCGCTACGCCCGCCGCAGGTCGAACAGCCGGAACGTGAAGTCGCCGCGGACCAGGCGGTGGCCGTCAGCGCCAGCCTCGCGCCCCTCGGGCATCGGGTCCGGCGGCTCGATCCCCAGCCCCACGGCCATGAGCTCGTCGCCGCCGCGCTCGAACGTGGGCATCGGCGCCTCGAACGACGTCCAGCACGTGACGGCATAGCGCGCCGCGGGATCGAGCCCGCGGACCGCCAGCCGGTCGCGGTGCGGCCACGGGTGCTGGAGCACGCGGTAGTGCGCGACCACGGCCCGCGACGCATCGGCCGACGACACCATCCACGCCGCCTCGTTGCCGTCGCCCTCGAACGGCGACCGCAGGCGCGTGAACCGCCCGTACTGGAACAGGTCGCGGCGCTCCGTGTAGAAGGCCACCTGCCGCCGGACCGCGGCCCGGTCCGCCTCGCGCATCGCGGTCGGGTCCAGCTCGTACCCGAACGCCCCGAACATCGCCACGGCGGCGCGGAAGTCCAGCGGCGCCACCCGCCCCGTCTGGTGGTTCGGCACCGCGGACACGTGGGCGCCCATCGAGGACAGCGGGTACGCGAACGATGATCCCCACTGGATCCGCAGCCGCTCCACGGCGTCGGTGTCGTCCGAGGTCCAGGCCTGCGGGGCCCAGGCCAGGATCCCCGCGTCGAACCGCGCCCCGCCCGATGCGCACGACTCGAACAGGACGTCGGGGAAGCGGGTCGTGAGCCGCTCGTACAGCTCGTACATCCCGATCGTGTAGCGGTAGAAGAACTCTCCCTGGCGGTCGGGCGGCAGAGTTGGCGAGTACGGCTCGGTGATGAACCGGTTCCAGTCCCACTTGACGTAGTCGATCGGCGCGGAGGCGATGACGTCGCCGATGGCGCCCGCGACGTGGTCCACCACCGCCGGGTTCGCGAAGTCGAGCACCAGCTGCTGGCGGCTCTCGGTGCGCCTGCGGCCCGGGACGCCGATCGCCCAGTCCGGGTGCGCCCGGAACAGGTCCGAGTCCGGGCTGACCATCTCGGGCTCGATCCACAGGCCGAACAGGAGCCCCTGCGCCCTCACGGCGCGGGCGAGACCGTCGATGCCCTGCGGCAGCTTGCGCCGGTCCACCACCCAGTCGCCGAGGGAGCGGTCGTCGCTGTCGCGGCGGCCGAACCAGCCGTCGTCGAGCACGAACAGCTCCGCGCCCGTCGCCCTGGCCTCGGCCGCCATCGCCACCAGGCGGTCATGGTCGAAGTCGAAGTAGGTGCCCTCCCAGTTGTTGAGGAGCACGGGGCGGGGCCGGTCGCGCCACGGACCGCGCGCCATCCGCCGCCCGAGCACCTCGTGGAGGGACGCGCTCAGCGCGGACAGGCCGCCGCCGCTCCACGCCAGGAGCGCCTCGGGCGTGGTGAATGAGGCGCCCGGCTCGAGCGGCCACGCGAACTGCTCGGGGTGCAGGCCGAGCCGCAGGCGCGTCGTGCCGAAGTGGCCCACCTCGGCTTCGGCGAGGAAGTTGCCGCTCCACGCGAGCACGGCGCCCCAGCACTCCCCGGCGGCCTCGGTGGTGGCGGGCCGGCGCAGGACGAGCGACGGGTTGTGCTCGTTGCCCGAGCCGCCGCGCAGGCTGCCCACGCCCTGCCTACCGGGAACGACGGGACGGTCCACCGGCATCCGCTCCCGCGCCCACGCGCCCGAGAAGGTCACGAGCCGCCAGTCGTCGTCGGGCAGGTCGAGCGTTGCGCTCATCGCCGTCCGGACCACCACGCGGGCGGCGCCGAAGTTCTTGAGGCGCATCGAGCGGGCGACGACCGGCCAGTCGCGGAAGATCGAGAGCGACAGCGTCGCCACCAGCCCGGTCGGTCCGTCCGCGAGGTCGATCTCGAGCGTGTCGGCCTCGCGCTCGTCCTCGGCATAGGTTGCCGGCAGCAGGCCCGGCAGCGCGGGCTTGCCCGCCAGGATGCGGTGGGCGACGTATCGGGGCTCCACCACCTGCGAGCCGTCCGCCGCCTCGACGACCAGGGCGGGGACCCGGAAGTCGCCGAGGCCCGGCACGGGCAGCGCCAGCGCGACTGGCTCGCCGACGCGGTTGTCGAAGCCCCGGAAGTCGTGCGGGCCGAGGTGCGCGTACGACGGGCCGGCGGCCAGCGGCGCGCCGGCGTGGTGGATCCCGATCCAGCCGTTGGGCAGCACGCCCAGGACCCACGAGGTCAGGCCGTTGCCGAGGTGCCACTCCTGCGTCTCGGGGTTCCAGGCGATGCTCATGCGGTCGGGGCCTCCAGGGTCGCGAGCGTCCAGGACCAGGTGACGGTCCCGGTGGGCACCAGGTACGGGGCGAGGGTGTCGGGCCCGCACGACGCGGTGCCGACGCCGCGATGGGCCGCGTCGATGGTGACGAAGGTCTCGGGCCGGGCGGCCACCTCGTCGTCGTGCGTGGCGGCGTCGAGGTCCTGCGGGGTGACGTGGAGGACGGCCACCTGCCGCGGCCGGTCAAGGTCGATCCGCACGTCGCCGACCGCGAGCCACCGGACACCGGCGTGGCCGCCGTTCTCCTGCGGCCGCACGTAGGGGGTGAGCTGCTCGGTCACCGTGGACGCCCACCGGCCGAGCGCGCCGCCCCGGGCGCGGTCGGGGTACGTCTCGTGGGGGCCCGTGCCGTACCAGGCGAGCGCCTCGCGGCCCGGGGCCAGCGTCAGCGTGGTGCCCACCCGGGGCAGGTCGCCGAGGGCCGGGGGAACCTCCACGGTCTCGGTGACGCGGACCGTCCCGTCGGCGGCCCGGCCGAGCCGGACGGTGTGGGGAACCTCGATCCCGGCCTCGGTGCGCCAGACGGCCCGGACGACGGTCTCGGTCGCGCTCCGTTCGATGCCGAGGAGCGTGCGGGTCAGGCTCGCGAGGCCCCACGCCGCCCAGCGGGCGGCCATCCCGCCGATCCGGTCGTTGTCGGTGGGCGCGCGCCAGAGCGCCAGGGCGGGCGGGGCCGCGAAGGCCGGGTGGGCGAGGTTGCCGCCTGCGTCGAGCGGCACGTCGCCGGTCGTGGCGTGGACATCGGGTGCCGCCGCCTCCAACAGCACCAGCTGCGACCAGCCGACCTCGTGGCCGGCCTCGGCCCAGGCCGTTGCGTCCGCGAGGCGGAAGCGCACGGTGAGCACCCGCTCGGCACCGCTCGCCGGGGGCAGCGCGAAGCCCGCGGGTGCCGCCTCGGCACGCTCGCCCGGCGCCACGTCGGGCAGGGGCAGGTCTCCCGACGCCACGACGGCGCCGTCGTCGGCCACGGACCAGCCGGCCCTCAGCCACGAGAGGTCTCGGAAGTCCCCGCGGTTCTCGATCGTCACGCGGCCCCGGCGCGCCCCCGCGGCGTCGGACACCACGCGCACCGGCGCGGCCAGGTGCTTGTGCTCCCAGAACGCCGGCTTGGGCGTCCTGTCGGGGAAGTTGAGCCCGTCGGTGACGAACGTGCCGTCGTTGGGCGTGTCGCCGAAGTCGCCGCCGTACGCGTGGCGGATTCGGCCGTCCGGCAGCCGCTGGTCAAGCCCGTGGTCGCGCCACTCCCAGATGAAGCCGCCCTGGAGCCCGGGCGTCGCCTCGATGGCGTCCCAGTACTCGCCGAGGGTGCCGTTGCTGTTGCCCATGGCGTGGCTGAACTCGCACATGATCAGCGGGTGGCGCTGGTCCGGCGACTGCGCGTGGGCCACGATCGCCGCGATCGGCGGGTACATCGGGCAGGTGATGTCGCTCGCGGTCTGCGGGCTCGCCCAGTCGTACTTCATCGCCCCCTCGTAGTGGAGCGGGCGCGACGGGTCGAAGCGGCGCAGCCAGCCGGCGGCGGCGTCGTGGTTGGGCCCGTAGCCGGACTCGTTGCCCAGCGACCACAGGATCACCGATGGGTGGTGGCGGTCGCGCTGGGCCATCCGCGCCGCGCGGTCCACGAACTGGCCCAGGTACCGGGGGTCGGCGCACACGTCGTTGTAGAACGCGTGGCTCTCGATGTCGGCCTCGTCGACCACGTACAGGCCGTACTCGTCGCACAGGTCCAGGAGCAGGGGATCGTTGGGGTAGTGCGAGGTCCGGACGGCGTTGACGTTCATGCGCTTCATCAGCGCGACGTCCGCGCGCAGGTCATCGGGCGAGACGACGCGCCCGGTCTGCGGGTTGAAGTCGTGGCGGTTGACGCCGCGGATCAGCACCGGCCTCCCGTTGATCAGCAGTTCCTTGGCGGTTGCCTCGACGCGCCGGAAGCCGATCCGCCGCTCGACGCGCTCGGCAACCGAGCCGTCGGGGGCGATCAGCGAGACCCGGAGCGTGCGCAGGGCGGGCACCTCGGCGGACCACGGCGTGACGCCGGGCACGGTCGCCGCGAGCTGCACCACGCCCACGCGAGGCGCGAAGATGACGCGCTTGGCTGCGTCCCAGGCGGCCACGTCGAGCGCGTCGGTCAGGGCGCCGGCGGCGGCGAGGCACTCGAGGTCGAGGCGTCCGCGGCGGGGCGGGCCGGGCACCGCGAAGTCGCCCGAGCTGCCCGGCGGCCGCGGCGCGCTGGCCACCTCGGCGGCGAGGACGTGCCCGAGCCCCTCCAGCAGCGCCTCCACCCGCCAGCCCGGCCCCCGGTGGCCCGGCCGCCAGCCCACCTGCACCTCGAGCGACAGCGTGCCCGTGGTGTCGTCCGGCGCCAGCCCCGCGTCGACCCCGATGTCAGCGAGGTACGCCGGGCCGGTGGCGTAGAGGTACACCGGCCGGGTGATCCCGCCGTGCCACCACTGGTCCTGGTCCTCCACGAAGCTGGCGTCCGACCACTTGACCACGGTCAGGCGCAGCGTGTTATCGCCGGGCTCGAGCCGGTCGGTCAGCTCGTACTCCTGCGCGAGGTGGGAGTCCTTGCCGGCGCCCAGCTCGACGCCGTTGAGCGCCACGATGAGCACGCTCTCGGCGGCGCCCACGTGGAGCACGACCCGCTTGCCGGCCCACGCCTCGGGGACCGTGAACGCACGCTCGTAGACGCCGGTGGGGTTCTCCTCGGGAACATCGGGCGGGCGCTGCGGCCACGGCATCTGGACGTTGGTGTAGTGGGGCCGGTCCCAGGTGTCCTGCATGGTCCAGCAGCCCGGCACGGCGATGGCGCGCCAGCCGTCGGCGACCACCGCGTCGTCGGGCCGGTGGAGGAGCTGGAACCGCCACTCGCCATCGAGCGGCAGGCGATCGGCGTGGGGGACGGCGTGCATCGGCAGCCGGCCGCGCGACGTCAGCTGGGGGTCGGCCCAGGGCGCGGGTGTCATGGGATCCTCCTGGACCGCTGGGGCCCGGTCTCGCGGCCGGGCCCCCTGGCGCCTAGCCCTTGGTGGAGCCGAGGGTCAGGCCTGCGACGAAGTGCTTCTGGAGCGCGAAATACACGATCAGCGTCGGCAGCGCCACGATCAGCGAGCCCGCCGCCAGCAGGTTGTTGTCGGTGAAGAACTGCCCGGACAGGTTGTTGAGGGCCGACGTCACCGGGAACTTGTCGCCGGTGCGCAGCAGCAGGATGCCCCAGAAGAAGTCGTTGTAGATCCAGGTGAACTCGAGCGTGGCCAAGGCGGCCAGCGCCGGGCGGGCAAGCGGCAGCAGGACCGACCGGTACGTCCGCCACACGGACGCGCCGTCCACGAACGCGGCCTCGTTGATCTCCTTGGGGATCTGCTTGAAGTAGTTCGACAGCACGAACGTGCAGAAGCCAAGCTGGAACGCGAGGTGGATCATCACGATGCCGAACAGCTGGTCGTACCAGATGCCGTTGTCGGACAAAGGGGCGAACATCGGCAGGGCAAGGTACAGACGGAACAGCGGCACGATGACCACCTGCTGCGGGAGCAGGTTGCCGGCCGTGAACAGCATCAACAGGGCGAGGTTGAACCTGAAGCTGTAGCGGCTGAGCGCGACCGCGACCATCGATGCGAAGGCAAGGATCAGGATCAGCGCCGGCACCACCACCAGGATCGTCTGGAGGAAGTGGAGCGGCAGGTCGGCCTGGTTCCAGGCGTTGACGAAGTTGTTGAAGTTGTAGGCGCCGCCGATCGAGAAGTAGCCGCGCGCGTTGCCGCCGGTGTCGCCGTACGGGCGCAGGCTCGTGTAGACGGCCCAGCCGAGCGGCAGGAACCAGATCAGCGAGACGACGATCAGGAACGCGTGGGTGAAGTAGTGCGGCCGCTGGCGCTTGCCGGTCACGACCTGGCGGGAACCGACGGGGGCTGGCGTGGCGGTCACTCGGCCTCCCTCCCCATCGTCCGGGCGAGGTAGTAGATGATCGGGCCGATCGAGATCAGCAGCAGGATCACCGCCATCGCCGAGCCGAAGCCGATCAGGCTCGCCTCGCCGAGGATGTTGTTGGTGATCAGCACCGACAGCAGGCCCAGGCCGTTGAGGCCCTTGTTGATGATGTAGACGATGTCGAACGCTCGGAGCGACTCGATGATCGTCACGACCAGGACGACCACGTTGATCGGCGCGAGGACAGGGAACACCACCCGGAAGAAGGTCTGGCGCGCGTTGGCGCCGTCGATGGCCGCCGCCTCTCGGAGGGTGTTGTCCACGCTCTTGAGGCCGGCCAGGTACAGCACCATGACGTAGCCGACGTGGCGCCAGCCGGCCGCAACGAGCACCATCGCGAAGTTGAGCCCGGGCGTGCCCAGCCAGTCGATGGCGGTCCCGGAGGCGGTCCACTTCGGGTCGCCCGTCACCGCGACCAGGAAGTTGTTGATGAAGCCCATGTTGGGCGAGTACATCAGCTGCGCGATGAAGCCCACGATGGCGAGCGACAGCACGACCGGCATGTACAGGACGCTCTGGTAGATCCGCGTCCCCTTGAGGTTCTGGTCCAGGATCACCGCCATCAGCATGCCCAGCGGGGTGGCGATCAGCAGGAACGCGGCCAGCCAGATCAGGTTGTTCTCGAACGCAGGCCAGAACGGCGGGTAGTTGGAGAACAGGTTCTCGTAGTTCTTGAACCCGATGAACTTGATCTTGTCGAGGCCGCCGATGCCGTTCCAGCTCGTGAACGACAGGACGATCGAGCCGAGCATGGGCATCCAGATCAGGAAGATGTGGATGAACGCCGGGATGCCGACCATCAGCCCGAGGGTCAGCTTGTCCCGCCGGGTGAGGAGGCTGAAGCGTTTGCGACGCTTCCTGCCTGTCGAAGGCGACGCCCCGCCGGCGGCTGCCGGCGGGGCGGACGGAACGGAGGAGGAGCTCACGGCCGTTCCTGCATTCGGATCAGCGGTTCGCGCTCAGGGTCACTGCGGCGGCAGGCTGTCGTAGAACGACTGGATGCCGCTCAGGAACTTGTTGAGGTCCTGAGTCGGGTTCTTGAGGAAGGTCTGGAGGAACCCCTGCATGCCGTTGGCGCCCGCGAAGTCGGGGCGGGTGTCGCGGTCAAGGAACTGGGCGATCTTGTTCGCCCCGGCGATGATCGTGGCGCTCGACTTCTGGAACGCGTTGTACTTGCTCGTGTCGGCGTTCTTGTTGGCGGCGACGTCGTTGGGGTCGGTGGCGAGGTACGTGTTCGCCGCTTCGGCCGAGCCCAGGAACTCCATCGCGGCCTTGGCGCCGTCGAGGTTCTTGGCCTTCGCGGAGACCATGAACCCGTCGATCGGGGCGTCGATCGCCATCTCGCTGTCGTACTGGGTGCCGTGGAGCGGCCACGGGAAGAAGTCGAGGTCGTCGTGGGTGGCCTGGTCGCTGGCCTGCTGGCCCGCGAAGGTCCCCAGGAAGTACATCCCGGCCTGCTTGTTGATCAGCTTCTGGGCGGCCTCCTGCCAGGTCAGGCCGAGCGGCTGCGGGTCGAAGTAGGGCAGCAGCTTCGCCCACTCCTGGAACACCGCGACAACCTTGGGATCGGTCCACTTCTCCTTGCCGGCCATCAGGCCGACGTGGAAGTCGTAGCCGTTGAGGCGCATGTTCAGGATGTCGAAGGTGCCCATGGCAGGCCAGCCGTCCTTGTCGGCGAAAGCCAGCGGGATGAGCCCGTCCTTCTTCATCTGGTCGCCGAGCGCGGTGAAGTCGGCGATCGTCTTGGGGATCTGGTAGCCCTTCTGCTGCCAGAACGACTTCCGGTAGATGACCACCCACGGGTAGTTGTAGAGCGGCACGAAGTACTGCTTGCCGTCGTTGCCCGTCGAGGCCGTCTTGAACGCGTCGGAGAAGTTTGCGCCGATCGTCTGCCAGACGTCGCTGATGTCGGTCGCGAGGCCCTGGGCCGCGAAGAACCGCATGCGGTAGCCGGCGAACCACGTGAAGCAGTCGTCCGGCGTGGCCTGCAGGTACGCGTTGATCGTGTCCTGGAACTTGTTGTGCTCGACCGTGTTGATCGTGCACTGGATGCCCGTCTTCGCCGTGAAGGCGGCCATCGTGTCCGCGAACGCCTTCTGCGGGACGGGATCCGAGTAGTTCGAGCCGAAGGTGATCGACCCGGCCGCGGACGGGGCGGCTGCGGACGAGGGGGCAGCCGACGCGGCTGCGGAGGCCGCAGAGGCCGCGGACGGAGCGGGTGTCGAGCTGCTGCTGCCGCAGGCCGCGAGGAACGCGGAGACGCCGCCGAGTGCCGCGACGGCCGCGCCACCCTTCAACAGCGTCCGGCGCGAGACGGACCGCTGGACAAGATCAGCCATGTGGATCCTCCTCTATGGCGCCCTCGCGCATGTCCGTGCCGGGGCGGGCCACGATCGGGATTGTTGCGACGTGCTCGCTCGATTGTCAAGAGACTCGCACCCGATCCAACAGGGGTTTCTGTTGATCTGCGTTGACTTTCGTCGTCGGACGGGGCGATCATGCGTGGTGTCGGCCGATGTCCGCCGCCGCGGATGGCCCGAGGCAGGGCCGACGCGAAGCAGGAGCGGAGGCATGCTCGCTCGCCAGCGCCAGGCGCTGATCCTGGACCGGGTCCGACAGGTCGGGGCGGTCCGGGTCGCGGACCTCGTCCGCGATCTCGAGGTCTCGGACATGACCGTCCGTCGCGACCTCGAGGTGCTCCACGAGCAGGGCCTCCTCGAGAAGGTCCACGGCGGGGCCACCGCCCCGGCACGCTTCGCCTCCTTCGAGCCCGGCTTCGTCGCCAAGGCCGCCCTGCAGCAGAACGAGAAGAGCGCCATCGCCGCCGAGGCCACCAAGCTGGTCCAGCCGGGCATGGCGCTCGGCCTCTCGGCGGGCACGACCACGTATGCGCTTGCCGGGCTGATCGCGGACATCCCCGGCATCACCGTGGTCACCAACTCGCTCCAGGTGTCCGAGGTCCTCAACCGCTCCCGCGCCCAGAACCAGACCGTCATCCTCACGGGCGGCGTCCGGACGCCGTCGGAAGCCCTCGTTGGCCCGTTCGCCATCTCCCAGCTGCGCAGCGTCCACCTGGACCTGGTGTTCATGGGCGCGCACGGCCTCGATGCCAAGGCCGGCTACACGTGCCCGAACCTCATGGAGGCGGACACCGACCGTGCGCTGATCGAGGCGGGCCGGCGGCTGGTGGTGGTGGCCGATCACAGCAAGTGGGGCGTGGTCGGCATCGCGTCGATCGCGCGCCTGGACGAGGCGAACGTGCTGATCACCGACGAGGGGATCGACCCGGAGGCCCTGGGCGTGATGCGGGAGGCCGTGGCCGACGTCATCGTCGCCCGCGTGCCCGAGGCAGCTCGCGCGGTCGGGCCGTTCCTGGTGTCCCCCAGCGCCCGCGAGGTTGCCGCCCGTGCCCACTGAACCGCGCCGCCCTGATGACGGGGCGCTCGCGTCGCTCGACGCCGAGCCGCACCGCCGCCGCAACGCCCTGACCGGCGAGTGGGTGCTCGTCTCGGCGGGGCGGACCAGGCGGCCGTGGCTGGGGGCCGAGGAGCCGGAGCCGCCGGAGGACCGGCCCGCCTTCGACCCGGGCTGCTACCTGTGCCCCGGCAACACGCGCGTGAGCGGCGACGTCAACCCCGCGTACGCCACGACGTTCGTGTTCACCAACGACTTCGCGGCCCTCCGGCCGGACACCGCCGACGCGCGGCTGGGCGAGGGGCTGTTCCGCGCGGAGGGCACGCGCGGGACCTGCCGCGTCGTGTGCTTCTCGCCCCGCCACGACATCACCCTCGCCGGCATGGACGCGGACTCCATCCGCCGGGTGGTGGACGTGTGGGCCGACCAGACCACCGAGCTGGGGTCGCGCTACCGGTGGGTCCAGGCGTTCGAGAACCGCGGCGCGGCGATGGGCGCGTCCAACCCCCATCCCCACGGCCAGATCTGGGCCGGCGACGCGCTCCCGGTGGAGGCATCGCTCGAGCTCGACGCGCAGTCCCGCCACCATGCCGAGACCGGTCGGCGGCTGCTCGTGGACTACGCCGCGGCGGAGCGGGGCGGACCTCGCGTGATCCGGGACGCCGACGGCTGGCTGACGCTGGTCCCGTTCTGGGCGGGCTGGCCCTTCGAGGCGATGATCGTGCCGATCGAGACCGCCGCCCGGCTGGCCGATCTGGACGACGCCCGCCGTGACGCCCTGGCCCTTGCGCTCCAGGACCTCAACCGCCGCTACGACGCCCTGTTCGGCCGCCCGTTCCCGTTCTCGATGGGCTGGCACCAGGCGCCGTTCGGCGAGGGCGACCCGGCTGTCTGGCAGCTGCACGCGCACTTCTACCCGCCGCTGCTCCGAGCCTCGGTGCGCAAGTTCATGGTGGGCTACGAGCTGCTCTCCGAGCCCCAGCGCGACCTCACGCCCGAGGAGGCGGCCGAGCGCCTGCGGGAGGCGACGACGGCCTGACGTCCGGGCGCGGGGGTCCCGCCGCGACCGGTCCCCGCGCCGCGCGCCACGCCCGGCACCACGCCCGGTACGATGGCCGCAGGCACTCCCCCTCAAAGGAGGCACGATGCGGCTCTGGGGCGGACGGTTCGGCGACGGACCCGACTCGCGGATGGCGGACTTCACGCGGTCGATCGAGGTGGACGCAGAGCTGGCGCTCGACGACATCGCCGGCTCGATCGCGCACGTGCGCGGCCTCGCCCGGGCGGGCCTGCTGACGGCCGAGGAGTCGGAGACGCTCGAGCGGGGCCTGGCGGGCCTGCGCGAGGACGTGGCGGGCGGGGCCGTGGCGTGGGACCCGGCGCTCGAGGACGTCCACATGAACCTCGAGACGCTCCTGACCGAGCGCGTCGGCGCCGTGGGCGGCAAGCTGCACACGGGGCGCTCCCGCAACGACCAGGTGGTGACGGACCTTCGCCTGTGGACTCGTCGTGCCGTGACCATGCTCGACAGCGGGATGGTTGATCTCGAGCGGTCGCTGGTGGACCTCGCGGACCGCGAGGGCGATGCGGTCCTCCCCGGCGCGACGCACATCCAGCCGGCCCAGCCGGTCCTGTTCGCCCACCACCTTCTCGCCTACGTGGAGATGCTCGAGCGCGACCGGGGCAGGCTCGCGGATGCGCGCCGCCGGCTCAACGTGTCGCCGCTCGGCGCGGGCGCCCTGGCTGGCGCCGGCTACCCGCTGGACCGCGAGGCCACCGCGGCGGAGCTTGGCTTCGACGGCGTGACTGCCAACTCGCTCGACGCGGTCTCGGACCGCGACTTCGTGGTGGAGGTGCTGGCGGCGGTGTCGCTCGCGATGGTCCACCTCTCGCGGCTGGGCGAGGAGGTCACCTGGTGGTCGAACCCGCGCTTCGGGTTCGTGCGCGTGGCGGACGCGTTCTCCACCGGCTCCTCGATGATGCCCAACAAGAAGAACCCCGACCCGGCCGAGCTGGTTCGGGGGCGCACGGCCGGGGTGATCGGCGCGCTCGCGGGCATGCTGACGCTGGTGAAGGGCCTGCCGCTCGCCTACCAGCGGGACCTCCAGGAGGACAAGCCCGCGTTCTTCGCGGCCATCCGCACGCTCGACGCCTCGCTCTCGGTCATGTCGGGCCTCGTCGCCACGCTGACGGTCAACCGCGAGCGGATGCGCACGGCCGCCGAGGAGGGCTACACCACCGCCACCGCGCTCGCCGACGCGCTCGTCCGGCGCGGCGTCCCGTTCCGCGCGGCCCACCACATCGTGGGCGGCCTCGTGGGCGGGGCCGAGGCCGAGGGGATCGGCTCGCTCGCCGCCCTCCCGGACGAGGCGTTCCGCGCCGCGCTCGACGGCTCGGACGACGCGGCGGCCCGGCGGCTGGCGCACGAGCGGGGGATCGTCCCCGCACTCCGGTCCGCCGCCAGCGTGGAGGGGTCGCTGGCCTCGGCAGACGTGGTCGGCGGGACGGCCCCCCACCGGGTGGCGGCGGCGCTGGCCGCAGCGAAGGCACGGCTCGGGCTCGAGTAGCCCGGGCCCCGTGGCCCCCCCGGCCGGGGCCGGGGCCGCGGGGGAGAGCGCCCGCCGCGGGTCTCAGGCTGCGGGCAGCGCCACCATGAACCGCGAGCCGCCGTAGCCGTTCCGCTCGATCCAGACGCGTCCGCCCATGGCCTCCATCAGCCGCCGGGCGGTCGTCGAGGTTCGTGCGCATGCACTGCGGCCTCCCGCTGGAAAGCGAGCTCGCTTGGCGCTCGTTCCGCTGGTTCACCGAGTCGCAGGACCGCGTGGGCGCCGGCGATCCCGGGTACGTGCGCACCGGCTTCGTCCAGCCCGTGGGACCGGGCCCTGCGGATGCGCTCCGCGCCAACGTCGCCAACCAGCGGGCACTGGCGATCGCCACGCAGGTGGCGGGCCCCGGCGCCCTCTTTGGGATCATCCCGGGAATGGTGGTGGACGACGCGGGCGCCGCCGCCTTCGAGCCGCTCAGCGGCTAGGCTGGGCGGACCCGAGCGCGACCACGGCTGCTGCTCGCCGCCGCTCGGCGACTGGGGTCGGCCTCTCAAGGAACGGCGTGCGGGTGACCGGCGTGCTCCTGGTGCGTGACCGGACGGCCGTCGTGGCGATCCTGTGGAGCCGTGGCGGCACGACACGGCGTTCTGCGGCCTGTCGGCCGCGCGCCATCCGCGAGCACGATCGTGCTGGACCACCCGCGCGCGGCGTGCGTCCGCCCCAGGGGCGTGGACGGCCGACGGCGACTTGAGGGCTGGCAACAAGGGTTGAGACGGGATGACTCCGCCCAGGTTGCCATCCTGGGTCCTGCCGGTCGGAGGGGTTCTTCCTCGACTGCGGGCACTCGGGCTCGGGGTTCAAGACCGCTCTGCCGATTGGGCAGTGCCTGGCAGCGGGGATCCTCGACGGGAGGCGGCGATCGCGGACGTCCGGCCGTTCGCGCTCGAGCGCCTCGGCGCCGGGCGGCCGCTGGCGGGCGAGCAACCCTTCGGGTCGATCTGGCGGTAGTCCGCGCGCGAGCCGCGACGCGGGCCTGCGGTGGCCCTGACAACGAGAACGGGGAGAGCCGGCGGCCCTCCCCGTTCCTGACTGCGGCAGGACGCCCGTCAGGGGTTGACGTGGGTGATCTGCGTGGCCCAGTTGGCGAACAGCGTGCGCGTCGCGGACGTCGTCTCGTTGGCGAGCCAGATCGAGCCGTCCGTATCGACCACGGCCGCGCCGTAGTCGCCCCAGCGGGCGACGCCGGTGTGGCCGTTCGGCCGCCCGTTCTTCGACACGCCCAGGTAGCCGGTGAAGCCGTCGTCGGCGACCGGTCCGGCCTGCGAGATGTGCAGCGGCCCGAAGCCCGCGCCGTCGAACATGGCGTACGCGGTGGACGGGTGCATGTCGAGGCCCGTGATCGTGACGCCGATGGCGCCCTTGCCGTCGGAGTTGACGCCGAAGGCCGGGAACAGGAGGCTCTCGCCGCTGACCGCCAGGTAGCCCTGGTTGGCCATGCTGCCGTCCGTGGGGTTGACGACGAACCAGGCGATCCCCGTCTGGACCGTGCCCTGGGCGGGCTTCACGACCGAGTTGAGCGCCCCGTAGAGCTTGCCGCCCGCGTAGACGACCTCGTTCATGCGATCGTCGTTGCTGTTGAGCAGCTCCGTGCGGTAGGCCGCGCGGTCGAACAGGGCGCCGTACAGCGCGAGCTGCGGGTTGATGCTGAGGTAGTCGCGCAGCGGGAACGGCCCGGTGTTGGACTGCTGGGCCGCCGGCGGCTGCCCGTAGACCTCGCTACCGATGACCTTGCCGGTCAGGGCCAGGCTCGGCGCGGCGGTCCCCAGGGTGTTGGTGCCGGTGAGCGTCCACAGGGCGATCCGGTTGTCCAGCGTGGCGTTGAAGTCGAGCGCCGACAGGAAGTACTCGGTGTCGGCCACGTCGGTCGTGCCTGGCACGGTCTTGGCCGGCTGGAGCGAGTAGGGGATGCCGTCGAAGCCGGCCGGCGCGGAGACCGGCACGTTGACGACGTCGACCGACTCCGCGCCGCTCTCGAGCTGCGACTTGGACATCGCGTAGACCTGCGCCCCGTTGAAGCCGGGGCCGAACAGCTGGAAGCTGTTGGTCGTCACGTAGAAGCCGTTGGCGTCGGCGCCGATCAGCGGCTGGTCGGGCAGGCACGGGCAGCCCGCGCCGTCGTTGGTGGTGCCGAGCTTGTAGACGTTCCACGCACCGGTCGGGTCGCCCGTGGCGCTGACTGCGAGGAGCACGCTGGTGCCGCCACTGAAGGCGCCAGTCGTCGAGACGACGTCCGCCTGGAGCAGCGACAGGATGAAGTGCCCGCTGTCGTAGAGGCACTTCGGGTCGCTCGTGAAGTCGCCGTAGGTCAGGGTCGTCCGGTCGATCTCCGGCGCCAGCCCGAACAGCTGGTTGAGCGCCTCCGGCCCGGCCAGCTGGTTGCCGCTCTTGTCGTAGACCGCGATCGCGGTGTTGACCGACTCGACGATGTACCCGCCGCCCACGCACAGCGCCTGGTCGGGCGGCTCGAGGCTGAACTGGGTGCCGGCATAGGTCCCGTCGCCGGCGAGCCGCTGGTCGGCGTGGTTGAGGCCCGAGAACGTGCCCACCATCTCGGTGCCGGGCGCGGCGAGTCCGTTGTCGGCCACCTTGGGCACGCCGTTGGCGGGGATGCGGGCCGCGCTCAGGCCGGAGTTGGGGATGCTCTCGTCGACGGTCTGGCCGGCCGGCGAGAACTCAGTGGCCGTGTTGCCCGTGCCGGTCGAGCCGGAGCCGGTCGCCCGGAGGCTCGTGCTGCCGAGGTAGGCCAGGTGGGAGATGGAGACGCCAGGGCTGGCGGCGGACGCCGTGACGGCTCCCACCGGCCCGAACGTGGCCAGCATTGAGGCTGCGGCGAGCAGCGTGAGCGAGAGGCGCAGCGGCCTCCGATTCATGCGATAGCCCTCCTTCATCGGCGTGCGCCGACACAGGGGGTCGCTTCCTCCGCGACCCGATGCGGGCACACTAGTCGATCCGGCGCCAAGATGGCGCTTTGATGGCGCTTTCGGGGTTGTGCCGGGCGGCCGCGGTGGTGCACGTACGCACCACAAACCGCTGCGGGCGAGGCGCGCCGCCAACAGCCGAGCCCGGCTCACATGGCGGGCAGCGCCACCATGAACCGCGAGCCGCCGTAGCCGTTCCTCTCGATCCAGACCCTGCCGCCCATGGCCTCCATCAGCCGCCGGGCGGCGAACAGCCCGATGCCCGACCCGCGCGAGCGCGCCCGGTCCAGCCGCACGTAGGGCTGGAACACGGCCTCCCAGTCCTCGATCGGCACGCCCGGCCCGTCGTCGGTGATGTAGACCTGCACCTCGTCGCCGACGCGCCAAACGCCGATGGACACGGCCTGCTCGGGCGGGGCGTACTTCGCCTCGTTGTCGAGGATCTGCTCCAGGACCTGCCCGAACCGCGCCACGTCACCGCGCGCGATGAGCTGCGCATCGGGCGGGTACCAGCGGACGGCGCGGGTCCGCAGCAGCAGCCCCAGCGTGCCGACGGTCCCGGCAATCGCGGCCACGACGTCGAACGGCTCGCGGCGGAGCCCCGTCAGCCCCTCGCCGCGCACCGACGCGAGGATGCCGTCCACGAGGCGGTCGAGACGGCTGACCTGGTCCACGGCACTGGCGCGCCACGCCTCGGCCTGTGTCCGCCGGTCGTCGTCGGTGACGGCGGCCGCGGCGTCGGCCAGCAGGTCCACGTAGGCGCGCACCACGGCCAGAGGTGTCCGGAGCTCATGGGTCACCACCGACAGCAGCTCGGCCCGCGCCGCGTCCAGCTGCGAGAGCCGGTCGAGCTGCGCCTCCGCCTCGGCCTGCATCCGACCCTTCTCCACCAGGCCGCCGAGCAGCGCCGCGATGGTGCCCAGGAACTCCATCTCGTCGGCGGTGAAGTCGCGGACGGCCGCCGTCTGGACGTTTACCACGCCCACGAGCCGCTCGTTCCAGAGCAGCGGCACGGACAGCATCGCGTGCAGGCCGTGGATGTCGAAGCCGCGCACCCATGAGAACTGGCTGTCGCCGGTGACGTCCCGCGAGGCCAGCGGCCGGCGGCTCCGGGCTGCCCGGCCCGTGATCCCCTGGCCCACCGCGAGGCTGACCTGACCGACCTGCTCGGCGTCGAGCCCGTTCGTGGCCGCGAGCGTCAGCCGGTCCCCGTCGCGGTCGAGCAGGTAGACCGAGCAGACCTCGACGCCCATGGCCACGGTGGTGCGGTCCACGATCGTCCGCATCAGCTCGTCCCAGTCGCGCGCCTCGGTGAGCAGCTGGGCGAACTCGTGGAGGAAGGCGAGCTGGTGCACGCGCCCCGATGACGCCGGCGACGCGGCCGTCGCGGGCGAGGAGGGGGTGGCGGCCGGCTCGGCGATCTTGGCGCCCGCCGCGGTTGGCTTCGCGGGCTTGGGCCGGGAGGGCTTGCTCGTCACCCCACCAGCCTACGGTATCGTCACCGCTCGGCGACAGCCTCCGTGACGGCCGTGGGCAGGCTCGGGAGCAGCGGGTTCGTCCACGTCCACGCCGCGCCGTGGTGCTTGCCCACCGCGCCGTGCCGCGCCGCCTCGACGCGGAGCGGCAGCCCGTAGATCTCGATGAAGCCAACCGCGGACGCATGGTCGAACGCGTCGCCGTCCTCGTACGTGGCGAGGTTCTTGTCGTACAGCGAGAGCGGGGAGCGGCGGCCCACCACGTAGGCCCGGCCGTGGTCGAGTCGCAGGCGCACCTCGCCCGACACCACGCGCTGGCTGCTCATCGCGTACGCGCGCAGGTCGCGCGACAGGGCGCTGAACCACAGGCCGTCGTAGATGATCTGGCTCAGCTCGTCGGCGACGAACCGGTTGAAGCGCAGCTGCTCCCGCGACAGCACCAGGCCCTCCAGAGCGTGGTGGGCAGCGTGCAGGATCACCGCCGCCGGCGCCTCGTAGATCTCGCGGCTCTTGATGCCGATCAGCCGGTCCTCGACATGGTCGATGCGCCCCACGCCGTGGGCGGCCCCCAGCGCGTGCAGCCGCTCCACGAGCGCCGCGCCGGAGAGGTCCTCGCCGTCCACCGCCACCGGGACCCCGCCCTCGAAGGCGATGGTGACCTCGACCGGGTCGGGCGCGTCCGCCGCCCGGACGGTCCACGCGTAGGCGTCCTCGGGCGGGGTTGCCCAGGGGTCCTCGAGCGGGCCCGCCTCGCACGAGCGGCCCCACAGGTTCACGTCGATGGACCACGGGGTCTGGCGGGCGTCCGGCACCTCGATGCCGCGCCGGGCCGCGAACGCCACCGTCTGCTCGCGCGTGAGGCCCATGCCCACGCGCATCGGGGCGATGACCTCGAGCCCGGGGTCGAGGGCGTGGACCGCGACGTCGAAGCGGACCTGGTCATTGCCCTTGCCCGTGCAGCCGTGCGCGACGGCCTCGGCGCCCTCCTTCTGGGCCACCTCGACGAGCAGCTGCGCGAGCAGCGGCCGGGCGAGCGCCGTGGCGAGCGGGTAGGCGCCCTGGTACACGGCCCCGGCCTGGAGCGCGCGCCAGACATACTGGCTCACGAACGTCTCGCGGGCGTTCACGACGTAGGCGCGCGAGGCGCCGGCGCTCATGGCACCCCGCTCGGTGCCCTCCTTGAGCGACCCACCGCCGAGGTCCACGGTGAGGGTGACGACCTCGGCCCCGTACTGCTCCCTGAGCCACGCGACCGCGACGGAGGTGTCCAGGCCGCCGGAGTAGGCGAGCACGACCTTGTTCATCGAGCGATGGCCTCCGTGACTGCGGCCGCCTCGGCCTGGGCTTGGAGCGCGGTGAACCGCTCGAGCCAGCGCAGCAGCACCGGCTCGTCGGGGAACAGGACGATGAGCGTGTTGTCGCCGGCGAGGGTACCCACCTGCTCGGTCAGCGTGGACTCGTCGATCGCCTGGGCGATCACGTTGGCGGTGCCCGCCTGGCCGGTGACGACCAGGATCAGGCCGCTGCGAGCGACGGTCACCGGGATGTCGGCGAGGATCCGCCGCAGCCGCTCGTCACCCCGCGGGCGGGCGACCCCGGTGAGCGACTCGGGCAGGACGTAGACGGAGTGCTCGCCGCGCATCACCTTGGCCAGCCCCAGCTCCGCGATGTCCCGGGAGACCGTGGCCTGGGTGACCTCGAAGCCGAGGGCGGACAGCCCGGCCACCAGCTCCCCCTGACTCGCGATGGGGCGGTCGGCGACAAGGCGGCGGATGGCGGCGTGGCGGTCGCGCCGCGCAAGCACGGCGGTCACGCGGCGCCGGCCCCGGCCCGGACGCGAGTCCCGAAGTGGGGGTCTTCGAGCGCCCGGGCGAGCGCGCGGGTCGCGGACCCGTCCGCGACGATCGCCTCGGTGCCGTCCCAGGCGAGGGCGGACAGCGCCGCCCTGACCTTGGGGATCATGCCGCCGCGGATCGTCCCGTCCGCGATGAGCGCCTCGGCCTGCGCGGGCGTGATCGAGTCGAGCTTGCGGCCCGCGGCGTCGCGGATGCCGTCCACGTCGGTCATCAGCACCAGCTGGCGCGCCCCGAGCCCGGCGGCGAGCCCGGCGGCAGCATCGTCGGCGTTCACGTTGCACACGACGCCGTCCTCGTCGCGGGCGAGCGGCGCCACCACGGGCACCTGGCCCGCGACCAGCAGCGAGTCGATGAGATCGCGGCGCACGCCGGTGACGGTGGCCACCAGGCCCACGTCCGGGAGCCGCTCGCCGATCAGCAGCCCGCCGTCCACGCCGGACAGGCCCACGGCGTCGCAGCCCTCGTCGCGGAGGGCGGCCACGAGCTCGGAGTTGACGACGCCCCGCAGGACCGCGGCCGCCACCTCGAGCGCCGCGGGATCGGTGACGCGGAGCCCGCCCTCGAACCGGGTCTCGACGCCCAGTCGCTCCAGCCACTCGGTCATGCGCTTGCCGCCGCCGTGCACGAGCACCACCGGCCGGCGCCGGGCGACCTGAGCCACCTCCGCGAGGACCTGGCGCTGCTCGGCCAGCGTCGTCCCGCCGAGCTTGACGACCACGACCTCGCTCATGCGGACCTCCGGCGCGCGGTGGTGGCGGCGCTCACGTGGTGTACTCCGAGTTCTCCCTGACGTACGCCTCGGTCAGCGGGCAGCCGAAGGCCTCGCCGGTGCCGTGGCCCAGCCCCAGGTCCACGCGGACCAGGACCTCCTCGGCGTCCATCGCGACGCGGGCCGCCGCCTTGTCGATCCCGACCGGCCCGCCGCCGGCGCCGTCGTACGCGAGGTGGCCGGCGATGGCGATCCGCATCCGGGCCGGGTCCACCGCGGCCGCCTGGCCAGCGCGCGAGGCGGCCTCCTCCGGGCCGAGCCCGGCGGCCTCGAGCACGGTGGCCTCGGCCACGAGCGCGTTGCCGGCTGCCCCGGCGATGCGCCCCCAGTTGGCGTCCTTGCCGTGCACGGCCGCCTTGACGAGCGACGAGCTGATGACCGCGCGGGCGACGGCTCGGGCGTCCGCGTCGTCGGCGGCGCCGGTGACCTGGCAGGTGATGAGCGCCGTCGCGCCCTCGCCGTCGCGCGCCTGCTGGCGGGCGAGGTCGCGGGCGACGGCCGTGATGGCCGCGCCGAGGATCGCGCGCGTCTCGGGGTCGTCGTCGGCGGACCTGGCCCCGGCGGCTCCCGACGCGAGCGCGAAGACGGTGTCGTTGGTGCTCGTGTCGCCGTCCACCGAGAGCTGGTCCCAGGTCGTGGCGGCGGCCCCCCGCAGCAGCGTCCGCAGCGTGGCCGGCGAGGCGGTGGCATCGGTCAGCACCACCGAGAGCATCGTCGCCATGCGCGGGTGGATCATCCCGACGCCCTTGGCGATGCCGCTGACGGTGACCGCGACCGTGCCGCCGGCCGCTCCCGGCAGGCGGACCGCGACGCTGGCGGCCTTGGTGGTCGTGTCGGTGGTCCGGAGGGAGACGGCGGCCCGGCCGAACGCGCTGTCGCTGGCCTCGAGGCCGTCCGGCACCACGCGCCGGATCGTCGCGACCACCTTGTCCACCGGCAGCCGGATGCCGATGATGCCGGTCGAGAGGTGGAGCACCTGGGCGGGGTCCGTGCCGAGGGCATCCGCCAAGGCCCGTCCGATGGCGGCCTGGTCCGCGTCGCCCGCCTCGCCGGTGGCCGCGTTGGCCGAGCCGGAGGTGGCGACGACCGCGGTCGCGTAGCCGCAGGTCGCCGGCGAGCCGCCCGTCGCCTGCAGGTTGGCGCGCGACAGCCGCACGGGCGCCGCGGCGAACCGGTTGGGCGTGAACACCGCGGCCGCCGGCACCGGGCCGCCGGTGGCGACGACCAGCGCGAAGTCGGGGCGGCCGGACACCTTGATCCCCGCCGTGGTGCCGGCCGCGGCGAACCCGGCGGGCATCCGGGCCGCGCGCTGCGCCTCGGGGAGCGTGTGGGGGAGCGGCGCGAGCATCGGGTCGGGGACAGGCTGCATGGCGGGCCTCGTCGGGTGGAGTGGGCGAACGCCTACGGCGCGAGCGGGAGTTGCAGGAGGCCGGCCGACTCGGGCAGGCCGTGGAGGACGTTGAAGGCCTGGATCGCCTGGCCGGCGGCGCCCTTGACCAGGTTGTCGAGCACGCCGATGGCGAGGACGCGGCCGGTCCGCTCGTCCGCCTTGGCCCAGACCCGGAACTCGTTGGAGCCCGTGACGTGCTTGGTGGCGGGTGGCGTCGCGACGACGCTCACGAAGGCCTCGCCCGCGTAGGCGTCGGCGTAGAGCTGGTCGAGCTCGGCCTGCGAGACGGGGCGTGTCGTGCGCACATGGCAGGCGGACAGGATGCCCCGCGTCATCGGGACCAGGTGCGGCAGGAAGTCGACGCCCGCGGCGCCCGGGTTGGCGTCCGGGACGGGGGACAGGCCCCGGAGCTCCTGCTCGATCTCGCCGATGTGGCGGTGGGTGAAGGCGCCGTACGCCTTGACGCTCTCGTTGACCTCGCCGAAGTGGAGGTCCGCCTTGGGGTCGCGGCCAGCGCCGGACACGCCGCTCTTCGCGTCAACCACGACGTCGGCGAGCAGACCCGCGCGCGCCAGCGGGGCGAGGGCAAGGATGGTCGTGGTGGCGTAGCAGCCGGGCGAGCCCACGATCGCTCCTGGCCGCCGGCCGGCGGCCAGGAGCTCCGCGCGGTGGAGTTCCGGCAGTCCGTACACGGCGGTCTCGAGCAGCTCGGGCCGCGGGTGGTCGAAGTGGTACCAGGTCGCGTAGTCCGCCGGATCGCGGAGGCGGAAGTCCGGGCCGAGGTCGATGACCGTCTGACCGCGGCTCAGGAACTCGTCCACCCGCTGCGCCGCCACGCCGTGGGGGAGCGCAAGGAAGACCGCCTCGGCGTCCTCGGGCACGGTGTCGAAGACACGGAGGTCGCGCGTGGCGAGGTGCGGGTGGATGTGCGCGAGCGGGTCGCCCTGGCGCTCCCGGCCGATGAGCCCGGCGATCGCCGCGTGGGGGTGGAGCGCCAGCAGCCGGATCAGCTCGGCGCCGACGTACCCCGTGGCCCCGACGATCGCCACTCGGACGGGATCGCCGCCGGCGAGGGCGCGGGCGCCCCGTTGGGCCGGGGTGGCCGGGGTTGACGCACGCTCCGCCGCGGTCGCCGAACCCGTCGAGTCCGCGCTCACGGGCGCGCTGGGCCGCTCGCGGGCGGCCGGCTCGTGGGGTCGAGGATCGGGCGGAGGGTGGTCACCGGATGACTATACAGCGCGGTGCATACTCATGCAAGTGCGCCGGGTGTGACCCGAGACGGTCGCGATTCGGCTACCAGGCGGCCTGGGCGACGTGCTCGATCACGCCCTCGCTCTCGAGCCAGCGCTCGGCGTCGAGCGCCGCGCGGGCGCCGTCGCCTGCGGCCGTGATCGCCTGGCGGTAGCGGTGGTCCGCCACGTCGCCCGCGATGAACACGCCCGGGATCCGGCTCGCCGTGTGCTCGTGGGGCATGAGGTAGCCCTTGTCGTCGGTCTCGAGCCAGTCGCGGAACACGTCCGTGTTGGGCCGGTGGCCGATCGCGATGAACAGTCCCTCCAGCGGCAGGACGCGCTCGCTGTCGTCCCGCGGGTCGCGCAGGCGCAGACCGTCCACGAACTCGCCGCCCAGGACCTCGGCCACCTCGGTGTTGGTGTGGACCTCGATCTTGGGGTTTCCGTAGGTCCGGTCGATCATGATCTTGCTGGCGCGGAAGCCGTCGCGGCGGTGGATCAGGTGGACCTTGGTGGCGAAGCGGGTGAGGTAGTTGGCCTCCTCCATGGCTGAGTCGCCGCCGCCCACCACGGCGATCTCCTTGTCGCGGAAGAAGAAGCCGTCGCAGGTGGCGCAGGCCGACACCCCGCGGCCGCGCAGACGCTGCTCGCTCTCGAGGTTGAGCCACAGGGCCGACGCGCCGGTGGCCAGGATCAGCGTCTGGCCACGGAACTCCAGGCCGCGCGCCCAGGCGCGGAACGGGCGGGCGGACAGGTCCACGCGGTCCACGTCGAAATCGTGGAAGCGGGCGCCGAACCGCTCCGCCTGCGCGCGGAAGCGGTTCATGAGCTCGGGCCCGTCGACGCCCTCGGGGAAGCCCGGGAAGTTCTCGATCTCGCTGGTCAGCATGAGCTGGCCCCCGGGGGTCGAGCCGCCCAGGACCACGGGCTCCAGATTGGCGCGCGCGGCGTAGATGGCCGCGGTCAGGCCGGCGGGACCCGAGCCGATGATCAGGACCCTCGTCTCGGTGGGGAGCCCGTCCCCGAGCGGCTCGTCGGCCGGCGCGTCGCCTCCGGCGAGGTCGCCGCCGATGACGGACAGGCCCCCGAACGGCGCGCCGCCTCCGGAGCCGAAGTTGATGGTGCGGCCCGCGAGCGGGCTGGCCGGGGCGTCGGCAGACTCGGGTCGGTGCTGGTCGGTCATGGTCGGGTGTTGGTCTCGTGCGCGGGTTTTCTTCAGCCCAACTTTACCACCGACCGTGTCCGCATACCCCTGGGGGGTATCGGTCACGCTCGCCGCCGGCCGAGGTGGCCCCAGCCTAGAGGGCGTGCAGCCCGGGCAGCACGTCCCGGCCGAGAACCTCCATCACCCGCGGGTCCCAGACGTCCTGGACGCCGAAGACGATGTGCTGGGCGCCCGCGCCGGCGAGCTCGCCGAACCGGTCCACCACCTGCGCGGGCGCCTCGCCCTCGCTGCCGCCGACGGACAGGCGCACCGACTGCAGCGTCGATCGCTCGATCTCGTCGGGGTTGCGCCCGATGGCCTCGCAGTGCTCCCGGAGGACGTCGTACTTGTGGCGGATCACCGCCGGCGCGCCGAACACGTTGCAGCCGTCGCCGTACTGGGCCACCAGGCGGAGCGTCTTGCGCTCGCCGCCGCCGCCGATCATCACCGGCGGGTGCGGTCGCGTGATCGCCTGGGGCGAGTTGAGCAGGCGCCCGGCCCGCGTGTGCCGACCCTCGAACGGAGCCTCCGAACCTCGCTCGCCTCGCCACATCTCGTGCGTCAGGCGGAGCGTGTCCTCGAGCATCTCGAAGCGCTCGGCGAGCGGCGGGAAGGGGAAGCCGAGCCCGTTGGACTCGTCCTCGTTCCAGGCCGCGCCGATGCCGAGCCAGGCGCGCCCGCCCGAGAGCACGTCGAGCGTGGTGGCGGCCTTGGCCCACAGGCCCGGCGCCCGGTAGTGGACGCCGCCCACCATCAGGCCCAGCCGCGCCCGCGAGGTGTTCGCGGCCAGGAACCCGAGCGTGGTCCAGCCCTCGAGCATCGGCTCCTCGGGGCGCCCGACGCCGCGGATCTGGAAGAAGTGGTCCATCACCCAGATGGAATCGAAGCCGGCGTCGTCGGCGTCGCGTGCCACGCGGGCGAGGGTGGGGGCAATGGCCTCGGCGCCGCCGGGCCACGTGAACGAGGGGATCTGCAGGCCAACCTTCATGCCCAGCAGGGTAGCGCGCCCGCGGCGGAATGCCTGCCGCCGTGTCGCCGGGGCCCGGCCCCCGGGCTCGTCCGACGCGGGCGGGCCCTCAGCGGAAGAGGTCGGTGTCGGCGGGGATCAGCGCGGACTGGATCGAGTCCTCGCCGAGCGGCGGGTTCGCGCCGCGAACCAGGGCCACCGGTCGGCCGGCCGTCTTGCCCAGCGCGAGCTCGGCGGCCGAGGCGATCTCGTCGGCCACCGCGCGGACGGTCGTCTTCATCACCCGGCCGTCGGCATCGGGCACGCCCCGGAGATCCTCGAGCGGGTGCAGGCCGGCCACGCCGAGGGCCACGTCCACGATGCCCCAGCGCCACGGGCGGCCGAAGCTGTCGGAGATCACGACCGCCAGATCCGCGCCGAAGCGCGTCCGCAGCGCCGCGCGGATGCCGGCCGCGGACGCGTCGGGATCGACGGGGAGCAGGGTCACCAGATCGCCCGACGCCGGGCCGACGTTGCTGGCGTCCACGCCGCCGTTGGCGCAGACGAAGCCCTGCGGCGTCTCGGTGATCAGCACGCCCTTCTCCATGCGCACCACCCGCCGGGCCTCGCGCAGGACGACCTCGATGGCCCGGGGGTCTCGGTCCCAGCGCTCGGCCCACGTCACCGCGTCGGGTCGCGGCTCGACGGTCCGCAGGTCCACCACGGCGCCCTCGGCCTTGGACACCACCTTCTGGGTGACGACGACCACGTCGCCCGGCGCGAGGGGCAGGGCTCCCGGCGTGGCCGCGAGGGCGTCGCCGATCAGGGCGGCGAGGTCGTCCCCGGCCTGGATCTCGGGCAGGCCCGCGAGGGCGATGATCTCGACGCGGGCGGGGTCAGCGGACATGGAGCGCCTCCGGGCGGGTGGCCTCGACCAGCAGCAAATCGTCGGGCGTGTCGAGATCGAGGGCGAGCACGCCGGCCGTCTCGACGTAGCGGGCGCCCGCGGCCCTGGCCAGACTGGCATGGGCGTTGCGGCTGTCGCCCCCGAAGGCGGGCTCGATGACCCCTGGCGGGTCCAGCACGAGCCCGTTGGTGCCGCGGCCGTGGCGGTCGGGCGCCAGCGCGACCACGGCGCGGCCGTCGCGGGATGCCGCGTCGGCGGCGGCCAGGAGCTGGCCGATCTCCGTGGCGGCGACACACGGCAGGTCGGCGGGCAGGACCAGCAGCCGATCGGCCCGACCGGCCAGGGCGTCGCGGGCCTCGGCCAGGCCGGGGTTGAGGCCGGACGACCGCTGGGCGATCGGCTCCGCGCCCGCGTCCGATGCGGCCGCCAGGGCGTCCGGGTCCGGCGAGACGACCGCCACCAGGTCCACGCCGGCTGTCCCCCGGGCCGCCGAGACCGCCCGGCGCAGCAGCAGCTCCACGAGTTCGCGCCGCTCCTCCGCGTCGAGCACGGCGCCCAGCCGCGACTTGGCGCCCTCGAGCGCCCGCACGGGGATCACGACAGCGGTGCGGCGCGGCGGCGGAGAGGTGGAATCGGCCGCGTCGGGGGGCTGTCGGGCGTGGTCTTGGTGCACGGTTCGATGCTAGCGCGGGGCGAGCGGGTTGCACCCGACGCGGGGTCACCGAGCGTGCCGCCGCTCGCCCTCCGCCGACGATGCTCCCCTAGGCCACCCGGACCGCGGCCAGCACGGTGGCGGCGAGCCGCTCCCGGGTGGCGTCGTCGGTCATGACCGTGTCCGTCACCAACGCGCGCAGGCCGAGCGCCTCGACGGCCGGGGCGAGCGCCGCGTCCACCTCGTCGAGCACGAACACGTCCACGAGATCCGCGTACAGCCGGGCCACCCCGAGCGCCGACGACTCGTGGCCGAGCGAGGCGAGCATCCGATCGGCCGGGCCCTTGAGCGCGCGGCCGCCCACGATGGGGCTGACCCCGGCAGTCCGAGCGCCTCGGGCGCGTGCCGCGGCGAGGAGCGCGCGCATCCCGGGCACGGCCAGGATGGGGCCGATGGACACGAGCGGGTTGGAGGGCCCGATGATGATGGCCTCGGCAGCCGCCAGCGCCGCCACCACTTCAGGGGTTGGCGCTGCGGCCGCGATGCCGTCGAGCCGCAGGCCGCGGACCTCGGGCGCCTGGCGCCGGTGGACGAAGTACTCCTGGAACTCGAGCCAGCCGTCGTCGGTCTGCACCTCGGTCGCCACGCGGGCGTCGGACATGGGCAGGATGCGCGCGGCGATCCCGAGCGCCCGCTGGGCCGCGAGGCACGCCTCGGTGGGGCGTCGTCCCGACCGCACGGCCGCGGTCCGCACGATGTGCAGCGCCAGGTCCCGGTCGCCCAGCGAGAACCACATGGGCTCGCCGTAGGCGCCCAGCTGGGTCATCACCCCGTGCGTGTCGCCCTCGACGCCCCAGCCGAGCCCGGCCTGCTCGATCCCGGCGAGGGTGTACATCACGGTGTCGTGATCGGGCATCACGAGCAGCCCGTGGCGCTCGCTGTCGTCGGCCGTGTTCACGATGACGGCCAGCCGGTCGCCCAGTCGCGCCTGCAGCCCCTCGGCCAGCTTGGCCCCGCCAACCCCGCCGGCGAGCGCGACGACCGACGGGCCGGCCACCTCAGCCCTCGAGGTGGTCGTGGACGCCGGTGATCCGGACGAGGAACGTCACGCGGGGCTGGCTGCGGAAGCTGGCCTCGGTGTCGGGATCCACGGTGCCGCCCTCGCTGTAGCGGCGGGCGAGCAGCATGATGTCGTCGCGGGAGCGGGCGAGATCGTCAATCGCCTCGTCCACCACCCCGGTGATGCCCAGCCAGTGGTAGGCGTCGGCGGCAATCGCCAGGGCGATCCGGCCGTCGCGCTGGAGGTTGGTGCACCACCGGCGCGGGGTGCGGCTGTTGATCAGGATCCGGCCGTCGTCGAGGTGGGCGTACCAGATCACGGCCTGGCGCGGTGCCCCGTCCTCGTCGAGCGTGGCGACGGTGGCGTAGTGGCGGCCGGCGAGGAACGCGGCGTGGGCGGGATGCAGCGCAATGGACTCCATGCTGCCGATGGTAGCCCGGTCGGGCCCGGCCGCGCGGCGCGGGAGCCGGGCTCGGCGTGCCGAGCCGAGCCGGGCCGTCGGCGCCGGCCGCCGGACGTCAGGGGACGACGCTGGGCGCCACGGTCGCGGGGTCCGCCGGGGCAGTGGCCGCGGGGCAGCCGTTCCACGACTGGGCACAGCCGCCGCTGCTGCCGGTCGCGTCGCCGCCCGAGCCCCACCCGCCGCTGGCCGCCGTGTACACGCCCATAGCGAGGCCGGCGATCAGGACGAGGGCGCCGAGCGCCCCGAGCGCCCGCGAGCCGCGGGCGGGGCCGCGGGCGGGCTCCGGGCCGCTCACCGGCACCGCGGCCGACTCGACCGTGTCGGGCAGGTCACCTTGGACGAGGCCGCGGCGGACGGCATAGGCGACGAGCAGGGCGATGCCCACGACGATGAGGATCGCGGCCAGGACGCCGGACAGGGGCCACATGGGGGACGGTTCTCCTTCTCTGGTCGGGCTAGGGTCGGGCTAGGGTCGGGGTTCGACGGCTGCCCGCACCCCAGTCCAACGGCCCATCGTGCAGGGCGCTTCGGCCCGGTCCGGGGTCAGACGCGGCGCCGCCCACCGCGCCATCGCGGCATCTCTGGCACGATCGGTTCATGCCGCCGCCCCCCGCCTCCCAGTCCGGCCCCGCCACGAGTCGCCTCGCCGCCGACGCCGTCTTCGCTCGCGACGTCGCGGAGCGCGCCGCGCAGATCCTGCGCGACCGCTACGAGCGTGTCGGGGAGATCACCTACAAGTCGCCCAAGGACGTGGTGACCGAGGTGGACCACCTGTCCGAGGCGCTCATCCTGGGCGCGATCCGGGAGCGTTTCCCCGGCGACGGGATCCTGGCCGAGGAATCGGGCGAGCACCGCGGCCACGGCGGGCACGGGCCGGCGGCCGGGGCCGCCGTCTCTGCCGACTGCGCCGATGCTGCCGCGCGCAGCCTCGCCGCGGGTCGAACCTGGATCGTGGATCCGCTCGACGGCACCGTGAACTATGCCAACGGGCTGCCCCTGTTCTGCGTGTCGGTGGCGCTGGTGGTGGACGGCCGGCCGTCGGTGGGCGTGGTCGTGGATCCGATGCGGCACGAGACCTTCTGGGCCACCTCGGACGGCCCGGCGATGCTCGGCGACCGCGTGCTGCGCGGCTCGGCCAAGGAGCGCCTGAGCGACCTGGTGATCCAGATGGCGCTGGCCGGGCCGTCGATCGCGACGCGCATGCGGGCCGTGCGCAAGGCCGTGCGCGTGTCGCGGAACATCGGCACGTCCGCTCTGGCGTTCACCTATGTGGCCGCGGGGCGGTTCGACGCGGCGATCCAGTCCGCGGGCATGTCCGCCTGGGACATCGCCGCGGCGGGGCTGATCGCGGAGCGCGCGGGCGCCGTCGTCACCGACGCGGAGGGCGGGCCGTGGTTCGACGTCCACCGCGCAACGCGCACGTTCGGCTGCGTCGCGGCCCCCGTCTCCCACCATGCGGAGCTGCTCCGCCTGTCACGCCGGCCGCAGGGCTGACCGGCCGGCCCCCGGGAGAGCGCGCTACCGCCAGCGCGGCGGTCGGTTGGCCAGCCGGGGCAGGCCCCACTCGTCGCAGAACGCCGCCCAGCGGTCGCGATCGGCGCCCGCCCAGCGCAGGTCGTCGGCATCGGCCTGCGGGATCGGCACGCCGTCGGAGGCCGTCCGGAGCGTGGCCAGGTCGCGGAACAGCAGCGCGTCGTCACGGTGCTCGCGCAGGGTCGCGGCGAGCCCGGCCGCGCCCCGGACCGCCACGTCCCAGGCGTCGGCTTCGGGCGGGATGGCCTCGAGCCGCCCGTAGCGGGCGACCACCGCCGCCGCCGACTTCTCGCCCCAGCCCGGCAGCCCGGGGAAACCGTCGGCGGCATCGCCGACCAGCGCCAGCCGGTCCGCCACGCCCGCAGGCGGGACGCCCCACTTGGCGCGGACGCCGGCCTCGTCGTAGACCAGGTCCCGCCGCCGGTCCCAGAGCACCACGCGGTCGCCCCTGACGCACTGCGCGAGGTCCTTGTCCGGCGTGCAGATGACGATCCGCTCCACGCGCGGGTCGGCGGCGAAGCGGTCGGCCGCCGCGGCGATCGCGTCGTCGGCCTCGAACTCGACCATGGGCCAGAGGACGATCCCCAGCGCCTCGATCGCGGCCTCGGCCACGGGGAACTGCGCCAGCAGCTCGGGGGGCACGCCCGCGTCGGTCTTGTACCCGGCGTACCGGTCGTTGCGGAACGAGCGGATCACCCGGTCCGTCGCGCAGCCCACGTGGGTCGCGCCCTGGTCCCGCAGCAGGAGGCACAGCTGCTCCACGAGGCCGCTGACCCCCGAGAGCACCGTGCCGTCCCTGCCGCGGACGGGCGGGCGCGGCGAGAAGTGCGCGCGGAACAGCTCGTAGGTCGCATCCACGAGATGGATCTGCACGGGCGCCTCGCTCGCGATCGGCTCGGGGTTGACCGGGACCGGCGATGGGCGGGTCAGGCGACCGCGCCGTCCTCGACCAGCCGCTTGAGCCGCTCGAGGTCCGCCTGGAAGATGGCGCGGAGCACCGTCGCCTGCATCGCCGCGGCGAGGTGGGGGAGTAGCGGCGCGACCAGCGTCTCCTCCCAGCGCAGTGTCGTGGTGGTGCCGTCCGCCCCCGACTCGAGCGTGATGACGCCGCCACCCTTGAACAGGCCCAGGTGGCGGATGGCGTAGCGGTGCGGCGGGTCGAGCTCGACCACCTCGACCGGGTCGGTGACCGAGAGGCCCAGGATCCGGACCGTGGCCTCGCCGCGCTGGCCCACGTGGGCGCGCCCGGGCGGGTCGAGGCGGAGCGCCTGCATCTCGGTCATCCACTCCACCTGGAACGGCACGTCCGCGACGGCGGCCCACACAGCGTCGATGGGCGCGTCCACCACCGCGAGCATGCGCATCGGCCCGGGGGCGCCGCGGCCGCGGGCGAGGAGCCGGTCGGCGGCCAGCGCGGCCGGGAGCCCGACCAGGCCGAGGGCGAGGATCCGTCGGAGCACCGTGGCGACCCTCAGGCACCCTGGCCGGCGACAACCGTGACGCCGGCCGCGCGCAGCTCCATGAGCGCCTGATCGCCGTCGCCCGGGTGCACGTTGACGGCGGCCACGCCGTCCGCCAGCACCGTGGTCCGGTGGCCGAGGCGGACCGCGTCGAGGGCCGTGTGCCGGACGCAGTAGTCCGTGGCCAGCCCGACGATCACCACCTGCTCCACGCCCGCCTCGTGGAGGAGCATCTCGAGCGGGGTCGGCACCGTGGCGCCGGTGCCCGGGTCCCGCATGGTGAATGCCGAGTACCCGTCCTCGCCGTTGGTTCCCTTGCGGATCAGCGGCGAGCCTGTCGGGCAGTCCAGGCCGGGGCAGAGCTCCGCGCCCCACGTGTCGGCCACGCAGTGGTCGGGCCAGGCGCCGCCGTCGCTCGCGAAGTGCGGGGTGTGGCGAGGGTGCCAGTCCTGGGAGTAGACCACGAGCGCCCGCCCGGCCCGCGCCTGCGCGATCTGGGCATTGACGACGGGCAGGACGTCTGCTGCGCCCGCCACCGCCAACGTGCCGCGCGGATCCGCGAAGTCGTTCTGCATGTCCACGACGATGAGTGCGACGCCGGGACCGTAGCGCATCATGGCGCTACCGTACCGCGACCCGCGCCGTCCGTCGCGCCCCGCGCGCAGCGGCGAGCCGCGCGCCCTGCGTCGCGGGTGGCGCGGGTCGGCTCGGCCGTCCGGCCCGCTAGGCCCCAACGGTTGCGCCGCGCGTCCGGGGCCCGTCCCGAGCGGGTGGCGGCTCGTCCACCGCCGGCGGCTGCGGCTCCACGTCGAGCAGGTAGCCGATCCCCTGGAAGGTGCGGATTCGGCCGGCCTCGCCCGGCTTCGCGCCCAGCTTGCGCCGGACCCGCGACACCCAGACCCGCAGGTACTGGAGGTCGTCCCGGTACTCCGGGCCCCAGACCTTGGTCAGCAGCTCGGTGTGGAGGACGACCTTGCCGGCATTGGCGGCGAGGTGCTGCAGCAGCAGCCACTCGGTTCGCGACAGCGCCACCAGCTCACCCGCCCGGGTGACCGTCCGGCGCTCCAGGTCGATCTCGACGTCGTCGAAGCGGATGACGCCCGCCCCCGGCTGGAACCCCGTTGCCCGGCGGATCACCGCCCGGACCCGCGCCGCCAGCTCGTCGGGGTGGAAGGGCTTGGCGATGTAGTCGTCGGCGCCCAGGTCCAGCCCCTTGGCCTTGTCGGTGGCGGAGCCCTTGGCCGTGAGCAGGATGACCGGCACGGGGCGCCGCTCGCGGAGGCGGCGCATGACCTCGATGCCGTCGAGATCGGGCAGGACGATGTCGAGCAGGACGATGTCGGGGCGGATCTCCTCGGCGCGGGCGAGCGCCTCCTCCCCGGTGGCGGCGCTGATGACCCGGAACCCCTCGTCGGTCAGGGCGATGGAGACGAGCTTGGTGATCCGAGGCTCGTCGTCAGCAACGAGCACGAGCGTCCGGGTACTCATCTCGCCACCTCGTCAAGGGAGTGCCGTCCCCCCTGGCTCCATGATGCCGGGGTTCGGTGCGACGCGCAGGCGGCGTGGCGGCTCGGCGCGGCGAGGGGCCGGCGCGCTCGCGGCCGGGTCGTCCATTTCGGGACTCAACGGTTGCGCGGCCGCGCGCTCGCGGCCGCAACGGGTCGCGCCCGTCCCGCGGCACGGCGCGCGGCGCAACGGACCGGACCCGATCCGGCCGGGGCGGCGCATGACGGAACCGTTGAGTCTCGAAATGGCCGAGGGGGCGGGGGGCCGGTGGCCGAGGGGGCCGGGGCCCGAGGGTGCCGGGGGCCGGGGGCCGACCCTGATTCCCGCCGGGCGGGCGCTCCGCCGCACGTGCCCGCCGAGCGGTCAGCCTGGCGCGCGGGGAGCCACCTTCGGCGCCCGCGCGGGCCGCATCTCGCGTCGAGCTGCCCGAACGGCGTCGCCTGCGAGAACGCACTCGGCCGGTTCGCCGGGCCCAGCGCTCCCGGATCGGGGCCGACTGCGGCTCCCGAGGCAGCACATCGACCGGCGGCGATCGCACGTGCGGCCCCGCCGGCTGCGCGACAGTCAGGACGCCAGCCCGCCACCAACGCCCCTCCGGGATCGGTACTACGCTGTAGCCCGCCCAACGACCCCGCAGCGGTCCGTCGCGTCCACCGGAGCCTGCATGTACTTCGACGACTTCAAACACCAGTTGCCCGACATCGACGAGGGCGAGACCGAGGAGTGGCTCGCCTCCCTGGACCAGGTCGTCGACCAGGAGGGCGAGCTCCGCGCCCGCTTCCTGATGTACAAGCTGCTCAAGCGTGCCCGCCAGCGCCAGGTGGGCCTGCCCAGCCTGACGCAGACGCGCTACATCAACACGATCAGCCCCGAGCAGGAGCCGTACTTCCCCGGCGACGAGGCCCTGGAGCTGCGCATCCGCCGGCTGATCCGCTGGAACGCGGTTGCGATGGTGCTGCGGGCCAACACCCGCTTCCCGGGCATCGGCGGGCACATGTCCACCTACGCCTCGGCGGCGACGCTGTACGAGGTGGGGTTCAACCACTTCTTCCGGGGCAAGGACCACCCGGGTGGCGGCGACCAGGTGTTCTTCCAGGGCCATGCCGCTCCCGGCATCTACGCCCGCGCGTTCCTGGAGGGCCGCCTGTCCGAGGATGACCTCGACCACTACCGGCGCGAGACCGTCGGCCGAGGGCTGTCGTCGTATCCGCACCCGCGCCTGATGCCGGACTTCTGGGAGTTCCCCACGGTCTCGATGGGCCTCGGCCCGCTGGCGGCGATCTACCAGGCGCGCTTCAACCGCTACCTGCACAACCGCGGCCTGAAGGACACGAGCCAGCAGCGCGTCTGGGCGTACCTGGGCGACGGCGAGATGGACGAGCCCGAGGCGATCAGCGGCATCTCGCTGGCGGCTCGCGAGGGCCTCGACAACCTGACCTTCGTGATCAACGCGAACCTCCAGCGGCTCGACGGGCCGGTCCGCGGCAACGGCAAGGTCATCCAGGAGCTGGAGGGCCTGTTCCGCGGCGCGGGCTGGAACGTGATCAAGGTGATCTGGGGCCGCGAGTGGGACGAGCTGCTGGCGCGCGACGTGGACGGCGTGCTGGTCGAGAAGATGAACAGCACGCTCGACGGCGAGTTCCAGAAGTACTCCACGTCCACGGGCCTGTACGTCCGGGAGCACTTCTTCGGGCCGGACCCGCGGCTCCAGCGCCTGGTGGCGCACCTCTCGGATTCGGACATCGAGCACCTGCGCCGCGGCGGCCACGACTACCGCAAGGTCTACGCCGCGTACCGCGCCGCCACCGAGTTCCGGGGCGCGCCCACGGTGATCATCGCCAAGACGGTCAAGGGCTGGACGCTGGGCAAGGGCATCGAGTCGCGCAACTACACGCACCAGGCCAAGAAGATGCGCGAGGACGAGCTGCGCGTCTTCCGCGACCGCCTGGAGCTGCCGATCCCAGACGAGCAGCTCCACGACTACCCGTACTTCCACCCGGGCTCCGGGTCGCCCGAGGTGGCGTACATGATCGAGCGGCGCGCGACGCTCGGTGGCTCGCTGCCCCGGCGCGTCGTGCGCGCGGCCGCGCTGCCCGCGCCCGAGCCCGCGGTGGACGCGGAGTTCGAGGCCGGCAGCAGCACCGAGGTGTCCACCACGATGGTGCTCGCCCGGCTGCTTCGCAACCTCATCCGCGATCCGGGCCTCGGCAAGCGAATCGTGCCCATCGTCCCGGACGAGGCGCGGACGTTCGGCCTCGACCCGCTGTTCAAGGAGGTGGGCATCTACGCGGCCCACGGCCAGCAGTACACGCCGGTGGACTCGGACCTGATCCTGTCCTACCGCGAGTCGATGGACGGCCAGGTGCTGGAGGAGGGGATCAACGAGGCGGGCTCGATGGCCAGCCTCCAGGCCGCCGGCACCTCGTACGCCACCCACGGCGTGGCGATGATCCCGTTCTACATCTTCTACTCGATGTTCGGGTTCCAGCGGACCGGCGACCAGGCATGGGCCTTCGGCGACCAGCGCGGGCGCGGGTTCATGATCGGCGCCACGGCGGGCCGGACGACGCTGGCGGGCGAGGGGCTCCAGCATGACGACGGCCACACGCAGGTGCTGGCGTCCACGGTGCCGGTGGTCCGGGCCTACGACCCGGCGTTCGCGTACGAGCTGGCCGCGGTGATCCGCGACGGCGTCACGCGCATGTACCGCGACGGCGAGGACGTCTTCTACTACGTCACCGTCTACAACGAGAACTACGCGCAGCCGCCCAAGCCCGAGGGCGCGGACGCGGGGATCATCCGGGGCCTCTACCGCTTCGCGGCGGCGCCGGAGATCGCGGACGGCGCGAAGGGCCGGGTGCGTCTCGTGGGCTCCGGCTCGGTCCTGCCCCAGGTCATCGCGGCCCGAGACCTCCTCGCCCAGCGGTTCGGGATTGCCGCGGAGGTCTACTCCGCCACCTCGTTCCAGCAGCTTCGGCACGAGGCGCTTGGCGCAGACCGCTGGAACCGCCTGCACCCCGACCAGCCCGAGCGCGTGCCGTATGTAGCCCGGGTTCTGGGACCCGAGGGCGGGCCGATCGTGGCCGCCTCGGACTGGATCCGCACGCTGCCCGACCTGGTGGCGCCGTGGATCCGGGCGCCCTACATCACGCTCGGGACTGACGGGTACGGCCGCAGCGACACGCGCGAGGCCCTGCGCCGCCACTTCGACGTGGACCCGCCGTCGATCGCGGCCGCGGCGATCTCCGGCCTGGCCCGCAGCGGCGACTACGACCCGGCCGCGGCCGCCCGGGCGATCCGCGACCTCGGCCTCGACCCGGAGTCGCGGGGCTCGCTGTACGCCTGAGCGGCTGCCCGGGGAATCGTCGCGCCGCACGACTCGCGAGGGGAACCGGGCCGTGCGGCGCGACATGCGCGACCCGGCCCCGTCACAGGCCCGATCGCCGGGACATGCACCGCCACGGTACGACCCCGACGCGGGCCTGTGACCTCCGGCCGTCGCGGTCCCCGTTACAGCCGCGTGTCAATCGACCGCGGCCCGGACCGTGCCGGGGTGGCACCGCCCGCGGGAGCCCGGGCCGGGACGCCCGGGCCGGGACGCCTTGACGACCGCCGCGACCTTGCCTAGCATCCCGCGGTCGCGCTCCTCCGACACCGGATCGGTCTGCCAGTCGCGTCCCCGCTGGGAGTCACCGCCTTGGATATAGGGTTGCTCACGTCCGGTCTGGTGACCGGCCTCCGCGAGGGCGTGGAGGCCGCGCTCATCGTCTCGATCATCCTCTCGTACCTCGCCCGGACCGGGAACCGGTCAGCCTTCGGCCGGGTCTGGCTGGGCGTGGCCAGCGCAGGCGCCGCGAGCCTCGTCACCGGCCTCGCCCTGTTCGTCACGGTGGGGGAGCTGCCGCCGCCGTACGAGCAGGCGTTCGAGGCGGCCGCGATGCTGCTCGCCTGCGCCGTGGTCACCTGGATGCTGTTCTGGATGCGCCGCACCGCGTCGGGCATCCGTGACGATCTCCACCAGGCGCTCGGGCGCGCCCTGGCCGACGGGTCGGCGAACGGCCTGGCGGCGCTCGCGTTCGTCGCGGTGATCCGCGAGGGCCTCGAGTCGGCGCTGTTCCTGGCGGGGCAGGCGGCGTCCGCGCGGGCCGGCGCCGAGTGGGTGCTCGCCGGGGCGCTGCTCGGTCTCGCGCTGGCGGGTGCGCTCGGCCTGGCGATGTACCGCGGCGCGGCGCGGGTCAACCTGGCGCGGTTCTTCCGCTGGACGGGGATCGCGCTCGTGCTCATCGCGGCCGGCCTGCTCGCCTCGGCCCTGCACGAGCTCGTGGAGATCGGCTGGGTCGGGGTGGGGACGGCGACCGTGTTCGACCTGAGCCGCGTCCTCCCGATCGAGGCGGCGGCCGGCGCGCCGGTGGGCCCCGGGCTCGTGGCCGGCCAGCTCCTGCGCGCGCTGCTCGGCTACACCGACCGCCCGGAGGCGGTCATGGTGTCGGCGTGGGCGGTGTACCTGGCGGTGGTGCTGCGGCTGTACCTGCGGCCTGCCGGCCGGCGCTCACCCGCCGTCGCGTAGCCGCTCCACGCGCGCCGCGAACGCCTCGGCGCGCAGCGCGCTCGTGCCGTCCTCGTCGTGGCGGAACATGACGTACGCGTCGAGGCCGTCGTCGAGGAACGGGACGAGGCGGCGCGCCCACGCGTCCAGCGCGCCGTCGTCGTCGTCCCGCCGGCGCAGCCGCAGGTACAGGAACGGACCCGTGCGCCGGATGTCGGGCGGGGCCTCCTGGTCGTCGCGGTCCGTGGCGCACAGCACCGCGCCGGCATCGCGCAGCGCGGCGAACGTCTCGTCCACGTGCCAGGACGCGTCCTGCGCCTCCACCACGAGCGGCACCGCGGCCGGCCAGGCGGCGAGCACCGCGGCCAGCCGGGCGTCGTCGCGGGGCACCTCGCGCGGGATGCGGAACAGCACCGCGCCGAGTCGGTCGCCCAGCGCGGGGAGGTGCTCGGTCAGCCAGGCCACGGACGCCGGGGGATCAGCGCGCAGCGCCCGCAGCGTGCCGCCCCGCTGGGCCTTGACGACGAAACGGAACCCGTCCGGGACCGCGCCGGCCCAGGCGCCCAGACGCTCCGCCGTGGGCCGGGCGTAGAAGGTGCCGTTGAGCTCGCAGGCCGGGAGGCGGGTCCCGTAGTGGGCGAGGTAGTCGCGCGACCGGAGGCCTGCGGGGTAAAAGCGAGGCGACCAGCCCGCGTACGCGAAGCCGCTGGTCCCCGCCAGCACGCGCCCGCGGGCCCTCGGGTCGCCCGTCAGGCGTCTGCCATGCTGGGGCAGGCGCCGTCCTCGCCGAGCCTGCCGACAAGGCCGTCCGACACGCGCTGGAGCGCCTGCTCGATCACGTCCTGCTCGTCCGCCGACACCACGTCCAGGAAGAAGCGGCGCACGCCGTCGAGGTGGGTACGCGACGCGGTGCGCAGCCGGTTGACGCCCTGCGCGGTGATCACGGCCATGGAGCCGCGCGCGTCGCTGGAGCAGGGGTATCGCTGCACCATGCCGTCGGCGACCAGCCGGTCCACCAGTCGCGTGATGCCGCTGCGCGAGAGCAGGACCCGGTCCGCGAGCACGCTCATCCGCAGCCGGCGGTCAGGGGCGGCGGCCAGCTGCAGCAACGCGTCGTACTCGGCCAGCGACAGGCCGTGGGCAGCCTGGAGTTCCTCGTCCAGGCGGTGGAGGAGGCGAGCGTGCGTCTGCAGGAAGGCACGCCACGCGCCCAGCTGCGAATCGTCCGGCGCCGCGCGTCGGGCGGGCGCCGCGGCCTCGGTTGGGGTGGTGGTCTGGGACGTCATGGCACGTACGGTACACCAGCGAGCTCATGGTTGACAATGCAACTAGATGCGGATATGGTTGCAACGTCAAACAACGACAGCGGCGTCCAAGCCGCACAGGAGACCTCCTTCGCCATGGCCGCCCGCACCTTCAACCTCGACGCCACCCACAGTGACGTCGCCTTCTCCACCAAGCACATGATGGTCACCACCGTCCGCGGCAAGTTCAACGTGGCGGCCGGCTCGATCGAGATCGACGCCGACGACCTCACCTCGTCGCACGGCGCCTTCACGGTCGAGACCGCGTCCATCGACACCGGCGTGGACCAGCGCGACGGCCACCTCCGCTCGGCGGACTTCTTCGACGCCGACAACTTCCCGACGATGAAGTTCGCATCGACCAAGGTCGTGGCCAAGGGTGGCGACGACTACGCGGTGACGGGCGACCTCACCATCAAGAGCGTCACCCGCCCGGTGACCTTCGACGTCGAGTTCCTCGGGTTCTACAAGTCGATGGCGGGCGCCAGCCGGGCCGGCTTCCACGCCACCTCCAAGATCAACCGCGAGGACTTCGGCCTGACCTGGAACGTGGCCATGGAGACCGGCGGCTGGCTCGTCGGCAAGGACATCAAGATCGAGATCGACTTGGCCGTCGAGGAGGCCGCCGCCTGAAACGGCTGCCCCGCCGCCCCCTGGCGGGCCAGCCCCATGCCGCGACCCTGACCGCCGCCCCCGGCGGGCAGGCGCCAGCAGCGTCCCAGAGCGCCCCGGCACCGTCCCGTGCCGGGGCGCTCTCTCTGTGCCCGGGCCCGCGCCGGGCCGACCTCGGCCCCCATCCCGACCCGGCTCGCGCTAGGATCGGGCCCGAGACCCGCCACCCGAGGTGCCCAGCCGATGCCCGCCTTCGACGCCGCCGCCCTCCGCACGCGCTTCCCCGCGCTCTCGATCGAGCAGGACGGCCGGCCCGTCGCGCTGTTCGACGGCCCGGGCGGGACGCAGGTCCCGGACGCCGTGATCGAGGCTGTGTCCCGCTACTACCGCGAGTCCAACGCCAACCACGAGGGCACGTTCCTCACCTCTCGGCGCAGCGACGCGATTGTGGCCGACGCCCACGCCGCCCTGGCCGACCTCCTGAACGCGGGGGACCCCGAGGAGATCAAGCTCGGGGCGAACATGACCACCCTCACCATGCACGTGGCTCGCTCGGTGACCGCGGCGCTGGCGCCCGGCGACGAGATCGTGGTGTCCGGGCTGGACCACGAGGCCAACGTGGGGCCGTGGCGCTCGGCGGCGGCCGACCGGGGCGTCACCGTCCGCACGGTGCCGATCCGCCCCGACGACGTGACGCTCGACATCGAGGCGTTCGACAAGCTCCTGCACGGACGCCCGAAGCTGGTGGCGTTCGGCTGGGCGTCCAACGCGTTCGGCACCATCAACCCGGTGGCCGAGCTGGTCCGCCGGGCCCACGAGGCGGGCGCGCTGACCTACGTGGACGCGGTCCACGCGGCACCGCACCTGCCCATCGACGTGCAGGCCGTGGGGACCGACTTCCTGGCGTGCTCCGCGTACAAGTTCTTCGGCCCGCACGTGGGCGTGCTGTACGGTCGCCGCGACGCGCTCGAGGCGTTGCCGACGTACAAGCTGCGGGTCGCGCACGACCGGTTCGAGACCGGGACGGGCAACTTCGAGGGGCACGCGGGCGCCCGCGCTGCCGTCGAGTACATCGCCGAGGTGGGCCGCGCCTACGGGGCGCCGTTCGCCGAGGGATTCGCGCACCTGGCGGCCGGGCGCCGCCGCGATGCGCATGCGGGCATGGCGGCCATCCGCGCCTACGAGCTCGGGCTGTTCGGGCGTCTGCTCGACGGTCTCGAGGCGATCCCCGGCGTGCGCGTCTGGGGCATCACGGACCGGGCGCGCATGGCGGAGCGCACGCCGACCGCTGCGATCACCTTCGCCCGGACCACGCCCGAGGCCGCGGCCACGACGCTCGGGGACCGGGGGATCGCCACCTGGTGGGGCGACTTCTACGCGGCGGGCCCGGTCGAGGCCCTGGGGCTGGAGCCGCAGGGCGTCCTGCGGATCGGCCTCACGCACTACAACACGGCCGACGAGGTGGACCGCCTGCTGGGCGAGCTGCGCGAGATCGCCGCGGGCTGACGGGGGCGCCGCGGACCGTCCGCGCGCGTCGGCCCGCGCTCCGGTCACGCGATGCCGCCTGCCGCGGCGGCCGCGTATCCTGCCGCCATGACGACGCCCGCTCGCGCCTTCGGCGCCCAGTCCATGACCGCACCGCTCCGCGAGGTTCTCGTGAAGGCCCCGGGGCCGGCGTTCGGCCGCGCCTTCGACGACCCTGCGGTGGGGTTCCTGCGCCCGGTGGACCTCGACGGTGCCCGACGCGAGCACGACGGCCTCGTCGAGGCGCTGGGCCGCCTCGGCGTGCGGGTGCACGAGCTGGGCGCGGAGACCGACGATCCCGACCTCGTCTACGTGTTCGACCCGATGGTCGTCGCCGACGGCGGCGCCATCCCCCTGGCGCCGGGCAAGCCGAACCGCCGGGGCGAGCCCGCGGTCCTGGAGGCCTGGACGACGGCTCGCGGCATCCCGACCCTGGGCCGGATCACCGGGCGCGGCACGGTGGAGGGCGGCGACACCTTCTGGCTCCGGCCGGACCTGCTGGTGGTCGGGCGGACGCTGCGCACCAACGACGAGGGGGCCCGCCAGCTCGCGGCCATCGTGGGCGGCGACGCGCGCATCTTCGACGTGCCCTACTGGAGGGGCCCGGCGGAGCTCGTGCACCTGCTGTCGGTGATCTCGCCCGTTGCGGAGGACGCCGCGGTCGTGTTCCTGCCGCTCCTGCCCGCCGGGCTGTACGAACTGCTCGGCGACCTCGGCGTCCGCCTGATCGAGGTGCCGGAGGAGGAGTACCCGACGCTCGGCTGCAACGTGCTCGCGGTGCGCCCGGGCGTCGTGGTGGTGGCGGACGGCAACCCCGTCACGCGTCGGCGCATGGAGGCGGCCGGGGTCGAGGTCCACGCCGTGCCGCTGCGCGAGGTGGGCGAGAACGGGTCGGGCGGCGTGACCTGCCTGACGCGGCCGCTGCTCCGGGGGTGACGCGCATGGCCACTCCCGGCGAGCTCTCGCCCGCGGCCCGCGCCGCCGCCGACGCGGTGGACCCGGCCCGGCTCGAGTCGGACCTGGCGGCGCTGGTCAGGCAGCCCAGCGTGACCGGCGACGAGGACGCGATCGCCGCCAGCCTCGCCGATCGGCTCGAGGCGCTGGGCATGGACGTGGAGGTGTTCACGCCCAACCCGGCGGACATCCGAGCCGACCCGGCCTGGCCCGGCGAGGAGGTTCCGCGGTCCAGCCTGTCGGTGGTGATCGGCCGTGTCGGCCGGCCTGGCGGGCGGCGGCTGGTCCTGTCCGGGCACATCGACGTCGTGCCCGCGGGCGACCAGGCCACGTGGGCGCGGCACCCGTTCTCGGGCGAGGTGGTGGACGGGGAGCTGCACGGCCGCGGCGCGTGCGACATGAAGGGCGGCGTGGCGTCCATCCTGGGCGCCGTGCGGGCCCTGGGCGACGCGGGGGTGCTCGAGCGCCTCGACGGCGAGCTGCTGGTCGCGCTCGTCCCCTCCGAGGAGGACGGCGGGCAGGGCACGCTGGCGGCCATCCGGGCGGGCGCCACCGGGGACATGGCGATCATCGCCGAGCCCACCAACCTGGAGCTCGTGGTGGCCCACGCCGGGGCGATCACCTTCGAGCTCACCGTGCCCGGCCGCGCGGCCCACGCCAGCCGTCGGCTGGAGGGCGTGTCGGCGCTGGCGAACCTCCAGACGCTGGTCGCCGCGCTCGAGGCGGACGAGGCGCGCCGCAACGCCGCGGAGACCGAGCCGCTCATGACCGCGCTTGGCATGCCGTACCCCTCGATGGTCGGCAAGGTGGCCGGCGGCGAGTGGGCGAGCACGGTCATGGACCGCGTCGTTGCCGAGGGCCGATACGGCGTGCGGCTGGGCCAGACCACCGAGGAGGCCGAGGGCGAGCTGCGGGCGTGCGTCGCGGCGGCCTGCGAGGCGGACGAGTTCCTGCGGGAGCACCCCGCGGCCGTGGCCATCACCGGGGCGCGGTTCGGCTCCGCGCGCGTGGCGGCGGACCACCCGCTGCCGGAGGGGCTCGCCACGGTGGCCGCGGCGGTGATCGGCGCCCGGCCGCCGCGGATCGGCGTGCCGTACGGGTGCGACATGCGCCTGTTCGTCAACGTCGGCGACACGCCGTGCGTGGTGTACGGCCCGGGCGACGTGCGCCTCGCCCACGGCGCGGACGAGCGCGTGCCGCTGGCCCAGGTGGAGGCGTGCGCGCGCGTTCTGGCCGCCTGGGTGGCGGGCGAGCTGGGCGCGTAGCGGCGGACCGGGGCGCGCGCTGCCCGCGTCCGCGCCGCGGGGCCGCGGTCCCGCGACGACGCGGTCCCGGCCGCGCCACTAGACTCGGTCTGTGGACATGAGCGCCGAGCCCCGCCACTGGGTCAGGGCCGCAGTGCCCGCGGACGCCGCTGCGATCCGCGAGGTTGCGGCGAGGGCCTGGCGGGCGACCTACGCCGGGCGCCTGGGCGACGAGACGATCGAGCGGTACCTGGCCGCCGCCTACGCCGAGGAGCGCATCGGCATTCGGATCGAGCGGCACGACGTGCTCGTGGCGGGCCCGACCGGCCTGCCCGAGACGGTCGAGGCGTTCGCCGAGGTCGCGGCACACCCCGACCACGTCCAGCTGGTCGCCGTCTACACGTTGCCGTCGGTGCGCGGTCGCGGGCTCGGCACGGCGCTCGTGCGGGCGGTCAGGAGCGCCTACCCGGACCGCGACCTCGCCGCGGACGTGCTGCTCGGGAACGGGCTGGCGGAGCCCTTCTACGCGGCGCGAGGCTTCGTGCCCGGCGACGAGCTCACCGATGAGATCGCGGGCGAGCTGGTCCGCGAGCGTCGCTGGTGGCACCGGGCGGGGGCTCCGGGCGGAGTCCGCCGGTAACGGGCAGTCGCCCGGCGCCCTGGCCCGCCTGATGCTGGCCGCCCGGCGCCAACTCGCCCGGCGCCAACTCGCCCGGCGGCTGAACGGAACGGCGCGGCGTTCGCCCCGCCCGCCTGGTGGGTGGTCCGCCCGCGGCGGCGTTCAGGCGAGCCGCCCAGCGGTCGGCCTGACCGTCGGGCGCTTGTCTTCACCCGCTGGGCGAGTGGCGGCCGGGAGTCGAACCGGGTCACCCGCTGGGCGGACGGGGCCGAACCTGGTCACGCGCTGGGCGAGTGGCGGCTGGTGGCCGGCGGCGAGCCCGCGTCGCGATCCGCCCGTCGGGGGCCTACCCGAACAGCGCCTCGACGGCCTCGGCGAACACCGCGGTGTGGCGGTCCACGTCCGCGGCGGTCGTGGCCGGGGACATCAGGGCCATGTTGTGGAATGGCGTCATCAGCACGCCCCGGTTCATCGCCCACAGGTGCAGGAAACGCTCCAGCTCCGGGTCGGCGGCGTCGTGGAGCTCCGTGCCGTTCCTGGCCGGCCGGCTGATGAAGTGGTACTCGGCGCGGGCGCCCAGGCGCGTGACGTGCCACGGGACGTCGCGGGCGCGCAGGACCTCGTTCACGCCGGCCTCGAAGCGCTCGGCCAGCGGGACCATCCTGGCGAACGCCTCGTCCGTCAGCACCTCGGTCAGCGTCGCGCGGACCGCGGCCAGCGACAGGGCGTTCCCCGCCAGCGTGCCGCCGATCCCGCCCACGTCGGAGTCCTCGCGGTCGATGGCGCGCCGGATCCGGTCGCCAACCTCCTCCGTGAACCCGTACGCCGCCGCCGGGATCCCCCCGCCGATCGTCTTGCCGATGGTCACGAAATCCGGCCGCAGGCCGTGCGCGCCGGTGTAGCCGCCGGGCCCCGCGCAGATCGTGTGGGTCTCGTCGTTGACGAGCAGCGTCCCGTACCTGCGGGTGAGCTCCCGGACGCCCTCGTGGTAGCCGGGCTCGGGCAGGACGATGCCGACGTTGGTGAGCGCGGGCTCGAACAGGCAGGCGGCCACGTCGCCATGGGCCAGCTCGCGCCCGAGCCCGTCGAGGTCGTTGATCTCCACGACGCGCGTCGTGGCGCCGAGGTCCACGGGACGGCCGATGTTGCCGCGCCGGGAGACCGCCTCCCCGTCGGCCCCGATGACCGCGAACGTCTCGTCCACCGAGCCGTGGTAGCAGTGGTTGTGGACCACGATCTTGGGGCGGCCCGTGATGTGGCGGGCGAGCCGGATGGTGAACCGGTTGGCGTCGGTGGCGGTGAGCGTGAACTGCCAGAACCGGGGACCGAAGCGGCGGCGCAGCTCGTCTGCCGCGACGATGGCGTCTTCGGTGGGCAGCATGTGCGTGATGCCGCGGCGCAGCTGGGCCGTGACCGCCTCGACCGTCGCGCTGGGCCCGTGGCCCGCCATCGCGCCGGTGTCGCCCAGGCACAGGTCCAAGTAGTCGTGGCCGTCCACGTCGCGGAAGTGGGCGCCGGACGCCGACTCGACGAACAGGGGGAAGGCGCCCGCCCACTTGACCATCCAGTTCATCGGCACGCCGTCGAGCATCGAGCCCTGGGCCTGCTGGTAGAGGACGCGGGAGCGCGGGTTCGCCTGCTCGAAGGCCGCCAGCTCGGACGCCATGAGCCGCCCGAGGCGGGCGCGGTCGAGGGTGCGGTGGGCGGTCATGTCGCTCCTTCGCGGGTCGGGGCCGTGTGGCGGGGACGCCGCGGGATTGTCGGAGGCACCGCCGGGGAAGGGCAACCGCGTCGCGCAGGGCGGAAGGGCGTGGATCGGGCCCGACGGCCGGTCCACGGTGGGGCGGGCTAGTTGAGCTTGCGGGTGTAGCCGCAGATCTCGCAGTGCGCGATGCCGGCCGTCTCGTCCACGACGAGGAAGCTGGTGCAGCCGTTGGTGGCGCAGTACGGCCGAGTGGCGTGGGCGGCGCGACGCCGCATCCGCCGCATCGAGGACGCGCGGCATGCCGCTGCGTTCGTTGAGGCTCGGGTGAGCATTGAGGAATGTTCCTTTCCGGGCTCCGTCGGGATTGTGACGGTCAGCCCCTGCCGCTCCAACGGCCGTGGCATTCGGAGGCCGGAGCGGCGTTCAGTGAGGCCCGGTGCGGCGCGTGCTCGCGATCTTGGTCGATGGCCGAGAGGCCGCAATCCATCGGGCGATACGGAGAGCATGCTGTGAACAGGCGTTCCTGTCAAATGCCTGTGCCCGATCGGGCGGCCCCGGTCTGGCCGGGCGGCACCACCCGCCGCCGCTAGGCCTCGGGCGGATACCCGGTGATGCGCCGGATCTCCCGGTAGAGCGGCTGCAGCCGGTCGTAGAGCGGCAGGTACACGGTACGGTAGAGCTCCTCGTAGACGGCATGGGCGGCCGGGTCCGGGTCGCGGGTCTCGGCCACGCGGGTCATGGCGGCCACCGCCGCCTCGAACGAGGGGTGGATCCGGAGGCCAACCGCCGCGTCGATCGCCGCGCCGAGGCCGCTCGTCTCGTGGGTGTGGGGCCGTTTGGCCGGCAGCCCGAAGACGTCGGCGATCAGCCCCACGGCCGCCGGGCTCTGGCTGCCGCCGCCGGACACGCGGATCTCCGTGACGCGCGCCCTCGTGCGCCGCTCGCTCCGCTCCTTGCCCTCGCGCAGGGCGTAGGCGAGGCCCTCGAGGATCGCCCGGTAGAGGTGGGCGCGCGTGTGGACGTCGCCCCAGCCGATCACCGCGCCCTTGGCCTCCGGGCCCGGGACGCGCACGCCCGGCGACCAGTACGGCTGCAGGACCAGGCCCATCGACCCCGGCGGCGTGGCGGCGACCAGTTCGTCGAGCAGCGACTCGGCGTCCACGCCCAGCTCGCGGGCGCGGGCAACCTCGGCGGCACCGAACTCCCGCTTGAACCACTCGATCATCCAGAACCCGCGGTAGACCTGGACCTCGAGGCTGTACTGGCCCGGCACGGCCGCGGGGTAGGGCGGCACCAGCGGGAGGACCTCGATGTAGCGCGGGTGCGTGGTGTTGAACGTGGCGGTGGTGCCCAGCGAGACCGCACCGACGTGCGGGTCGAGCGCGCCCGAGCCCAGCACCTCGCACGCCTTGTCGCCCGCGGCGGCGAGAAGCGGGAGGCCCGCGGGGATGCCGGTCGCCTCGGCGGCGGCGGGCGTGATCTGGCCGATCACCTCCCCGGGCCGGACCAGCTCCGGCAGCCACGCGTCCCGGACCGGCACGGCGAGCCACCTCCAGTCGTCGGGGACGGCCCAGCGGAGCGCCTTGTAGTCGAACGGGAGGTAGCCGACCTGCGCGGCGACACTGTCCGCGAAGCGGCCCGTCAGCCGGTGGACGAGGAACCCGGACAGCAGCAGGTAGTGCTCGACCCGCGACCACAGCTCGGGTTCCTGCTGGGCGAGGACGTTGGCCTCGGCCTCGGCCCGGAAGGTCGCCACGGTCCCCGTGGCCCGCATCGCCCGGAAGGCGAGGCCCCACGTGCCGCCGATCCGCGGCAGGCCCTCGGCCCGCCGGCGGTCGAGCCAGACGATGGCGCGGCGGAGGGGCTCGCCCGCACCGTCGGTGGGGACCACCGTCCCGCGCTGGGTCGTGAGCGCCACGCCAGCGAGCGCGTCCTTGGCCACGCCGGGCTGCGCCCAGAGCGCACGGGTCGCCTCGCCGAGCGCGCGCCAGTAGAGGTCCGCGTCCTGCTCGCAGGCGCCGGGCGGCCCGGGGGCACAGGCCTCGATGGGGACCTTGGCGCGCGCGAGGAGGTTGCCGGCGGGGTCGAACACGAGCGCCCGCACGCTCTGCGTGCCGACGTCGAGCGCGAGGACCTGATCGGCCGCGCTCACCCCGGGCCGCCGAGGAGCACGCCGGGGTTCATGATCCCGTCGGGGTCGAAGGTGCGCACGACCGCCTCGAGCGCGGCCATGCCGAGCGGGCCTTTCTCGGCGGCGAGATACGGCGCGTGGTCCACGCCCACACCGTGGTGGTGGGTGATCGTGCCGCCGCCCGCGACGATCGCCTCGCTGGCCGCTGCCTTGAGCGCGCGCCAGCGGGCCATCGTCTCGTCGGGGTCGGCCGCGAGCCGGAAGATGTAGGTGACGTACAGGCTCGACCCCGACGGGTAGAGGTGCGAGAGGTGCGTGAACACGTGCGCGCGCTCGTGCCACGGGGCGAGGGCGCGGCGAAGCGCGTCCTCCAGGCCCGCGAGCAGCCCGGGGACGTGGGCCCAGTCGGTGGCGGTCTCGAGGGTGTCCGACGCGTACCCGGCCGACCACAGCGCGTTGCGCAGGTAAGGCGACCGGAAGCGGGTGCGCGACCACGCCCCGGCGAGCGCCGGCAGGCGGAGGCCGCCGTGGGCGCCCATGATGGCCCCCGCCTCGGCGCGGGCGGCACGGGCCGTCCGGCGGCGCCCGGCGACGCCCGCGAGGACGAGGACCCACTCGGCGGGCCGGCGCCGGGCGCGGACGTAGGCGGTCAGGGCGCGGGCCTGGGCGGGCTTGGCGCCGAAGGCGAGGAGCGTGCGCGTCTCCTGAGCCGTGGACAGGCGCAGGAGCGACAGGCCCGCCCGCGCCTGCACCAGCGCCCGGACGGCGTCGATGGCGTCGGGCCAGGCGGGGAGTGCCCAGGCGTCCAGCCGCTCAACCTCGGGGTGGGGCGCCGCGCGGAGGACCACATCGGTCAGGAAACCCAGGCGCCCCTCCGAGCCGAGCACCAGCTGGCGCAGGTCGGGGCCGGCAGCCGAAGCCGGGAACGGCGGCATCACGAGCGTTCCGGCCGGGGCCTCGAGCGTGCCGCCGGCGAACAGCTGCTCGATGCGCCCGGCGCCCAGACTCTTGAGGCCGGACCCGCGGGCGGCCACCCAGCCCCCCACCGTGGCCAGCTCCCAGCTCTGCGGCTCGTGCGCCACCGTGAGCGCGTGGCCCGCGAGCAGGGTGGCGAGGGCCGGGCCGGTGGTGCCGGCCAGCACGGTGACGAGGCCGCTGCGCTCGTCCACCGCCCGCACGCCGGCCAGCCCGCCGAGGTCCACGGTGATCAGGGGGTCTGCGCTGGGGCGGGCGCTCACGCCGCCCACGACGCTGGTGCCCCCGCCGAAGGGGATCAGCCTCGCTCCGACCCGGCGCGCGTGGTCGAGCAGCGCCCGGATGTCGGCGGTCTCGGCCGGGCGGGCAACCGCGTCCGGGACGGCGTCCAGCCGGCCGTACCGCAGCGACGCGAGGTCCGGGAGGCTCTGGCCGCGGGCGCGCCGGACGCGGGCCTCGGGATCGGTGGTCAGGCGCAGCTCGGCCGAGGCGGCGAGGCGCGAGGGCGGCACGCTCGCCACGACCTCCCCGAGGGTCGCCTCGCGGGGCGGCGTTCCCCGGCCGATGGCCGCCGCCAGCAGGCGGCGCCCGCCCGCGCCCACGGCGGTGGCGTCCCCCTCCTCGCCCCAGCCGTTCCAGCTTCGCATTCGCCCATCGTGCCACCCGGCGGGCGCGGCCGCACTCGACTTGGGCAGCCGGGGCCACGAGCCGCCGCCCCGAGTGGGGTCGTCGCCCGCGGGGGCAGAAAGGGATCGGCCTTGCGTCTGAACTTGCGCGCCAGTCTCCTGGGCATGTTCGCCTCCCCCCGGCCCGGGCTCGCGGATCGTCGGCTGCGAGACCGACGGCAATCGCGTGGGGCTGAGCGCCGATGCCGTGTCCGAGGTGCTGAGGGTGCCCGGCGAGGCGATCGGGCCGACGCGGGAGCAGGCCGCCGGGACGGACGCGGAGCTCGTCCGGGCCGAGACCCGGCGCCCCGACCGCTCAGACGGGCGGCCAGGGGACGGCGGGCCAGTTCGGGGACGGCTGGGGGAACGCGCCGCCGGCCAGGAGCCGGTCGAGCCGACGGGCCGTCGCGGCCACCTCGATCGGGTCGAGGAGGCCGTGCAGGGTGGCACCGAGCTCGCCGTCGATCCCTGCGCGGAGCAGGCGCAGCACCTCCGACTCCTCCGGCAGGAACGGCTCGCCGCGCCACGCCCACAGGACGGTCCGCAGCTTGGGCACGGGCGAGAACGTGACGCCGTGGTCCACGCCGTAGACGTGGCCGCCCGGGACGGGGAGCAGGTGGCCGGCCTTGCGGTCGGTGTTGTTGACCGCGGCGTCGAAAGCTGCGATCCGCCGCAGGCGCGGGTCAGCCCCGTTGACGAGCTCGACCGGGTCGGCGTCCGGGTCGGTGCGGACCCACAGCTGGAGCATGCCCTCGCCGAGCTCGGTGGCGCGCAGGACCGTGGGCGGGACGATCCCCCAGCCGCTGGCCTGCGACACGGCGAACGCCGCCACCTCGCGCCGGGCGAGGGTCCCATCCGGGAAGTCGCGCAGCGGCCGCTCCCCGGCGACCGGCTTGCAGATCACGGCCGCCTCGACCCCGCCGCCGCGGACGACGCCGAGCAGCGCGTTGTTGGACGACACCCAGAGCCGGCCGATCAGCTCGAGCTCGCCGTCCGCCAGGAGCGCCAGCGCCTCGCCCGGCGGCAGCACCGGCATGGGCAGGCCGAGCGACTCGATGGTGGTGGCCGTCTCCTCCTGCTCGGCCTCCGCCTCATCGCCGAGCTCGTCCGCCACCTCCGCCTCGAGCCCTGCGTCGCGCCCGTCGGCCATCGGCCCCGCCCCTCAGTTGAGCAGGTGGCCGTTCCGGCGCGGGCAGAGGTGGCCCTGCGGGTCCAGCGGCTGGCCGCAGACCGGGCACGGCGGCCGCCCGGCGGCGAGCACGCGCAGCGCACGGGCGACGAACCGGCGCGCCTCCGCCGGCTCGAACCGGACGCGGAACAGGTCCGGCCCGTCCTCGCTGGCCTCGTCGTCCTCTTCCTCGTCCTCGTCCTCAGTCAGCTCGCTCGCCTCGAGGATCACCACCTCGTCGCCGGTGTCCCAGCCGAGGGTCAGGGTGCCGACGCGGAACGCCTCGTTGAGCGGCTCGTCCAGCGGGGCGGTGTCGCCGACCTCACCCGCGATCTCGGCCGCCTCGGAGATGCCCCGCCTCTCGATCTCCTCGAGCAGGTCCACCAGCCGCTGGGCGAGCGCGGCCACCTGCACCTTCTCGAGCGACACGGACACGATCCGCGCCCCCTCGCGGGCCTGCAGGAAGAAGGTGCGGTTGCCGGGCGCGCCGACCGTGCCGGGGACGAAGCGGTCGGGGTCGTCGAAGAGATGGCGTCGTCGGGGCATCAGGCGTTCGAGGGTACCGGAACTCGGCCCGGCGCGACCGCGACGGGCTGGAGCGGCGGGCCGGGCGCCGTCGTCACCCGACGTGGACCACGATGGTGTGGTGGCCCCTGGCCCCATCGGGCACGGGCGGCGTGACCCGGTCGGTCTGCACCACACCAGTGCCGTCGGTGGCGCGGACCTCGATCGTGTGCCGGCCCGGGGTCGCCTGCCAGAGCCACGTCCACTGGACCCAGGTGGCGGGCGAGATCTCCGTTGCGAGCGTGGCGGGCCGCCACGGGTCCTGGTCGATGCTCACCTCGACCCTCGAGATCCCGCGATCCGGAGCCCACGCGACGCCCGCGACCGCGACCGGCCCGACGGTCAGGCTGGCCTCGTTCGGCGGCACGTCGATCCGCGACTGGGTGAGGACCGGCGCCTCCTTGGCCCACCCGAGCGGCACCCAGTAGGCGTCGAACGCCTCGAGCGTGGTGAGCTCGATCTCGGACAGCCACTTGGTGGCCGACACGTACCCGTACAGGCCCGGCACGATGAGGCGGGCCGGGAAGCCGTGGTCCACGGGGAGCGGGAGGTCGTTCATCTCGACGGCGATCAGCGCCTCGCGCGGGTGCGCCGGGTCCGTGATCCACGCGGTGGGGAAGCCTGCCGTGAAGCCGTCCACCGACCGCCCCACGATCTGCGTGGCGCCAGCCTGGACCCCGGCCATGGCGAGGACGTCCGCCAGGCGCGCGCCAGTCCACTTGGCGTTGCCGACGAGGTTGCCGCCCACCTCGTCGGAGACGCAGGCCAGGGTCACGTACTGCTCGACGAGCGGGAGCTGGACCAGCTCCTCGAACGTGAGCCGCACTTCCTTGGCCACCATCCCGAACACGCGGAGGGACCAGGTCGTGACGTCCACCGAGGGCGGGAAGTACCTCGTGTCGAGCCGGAAGAACTGGGCGTCGGGGGTGACGACGGGCGTGATGCCGGGCACGTCCAGCGAGGCGTCCGGACCGGGCGTCGGGACGGGGTCCACGGCCTGCGGGATGGCGACCCGGGCCGTGCTCCCGCTGGCGCTCGCCCCGCCCGCGTCGCCAGTGCCTCCCGTCGCCGCGTTGCTGCCCGACCCGCCGGCCAGGAGCGCCCTCCCCGCGAGCGCGCCGACAGCCACGGCGGCCCCCACCGCCCCGGCGCGGACGAGGAGCGCCCGGCGTCCCTGCGAGGGGGCGCGGTCGGGGGGTGCGTCACCCGGCGGCGTGACGGGCTCGGGGGCGGTCGGCAGGGGCTCGGGGTCGGTGAAGACAGGTCGGTCGGTCATGGGACGCTCGCAGTGCGGTATGACCCAGGTTCGCGCGAGCGGCGCCGGCGGATCTGTCGCGCGCGTCGTCACCCGGTCGGGCCGGGCCGGTCGCGGCCGGGAGGCCAGCGCGAACACGAACGCCGCCGGCGGTCGCCGACGGCGTCGAGCGTACTGCGCTGGCCCGGATAGGGCAGGGGAGTGCCCGGGGTGTGGGGCGCCGGCGGCGCGGGGTCGGGGCGGCGCGGGGGCCCCGCCTCGGCCTAGGCGCGAACCTCCTGGCGGAGGAACATGACGTAGGCGATCGCGAACAGCAGCACCGTCAGCGCCACCAGCGCCACGAACTGCGGCCACACCAGCAGGACGCTCTGGTCCAGCGAGAGCAGCGTCGGGATCTGCTGCTGGCTGCTGGTGGCCTGACCCAGGTTGCTGATCATGATCGCGTTGGTGCGCGGGTCCATGATCGCCTGGAGGATGTCCGTGTAGAGCTGCGCCGGCGACACGCGCAGGAGCAGGTTCTGGGCCGTGGCCGCGCCGAACTGCGCCCCGATCGAGGCGGTGGTGTCGATCGGGAACAGGAACGACGCGATGGCCGGCAGGACGAACCCGCCGACCATGGTGATCGCCAGCCAGGATCCGAAGCCGACCAGCGCCGCGGTGGCCGCGCTGCGGATGATCGTGGACAGCAGGAGCGCGAACGCGAGCCAGAACGACGCGTACAGCACGGTGGCGATCGCCCACACGAGGACGCGGGCGAGGTCCTCCGCCTGGGGGATGATCCCCAGCCGCAGGATGCCGATCGCGGTCACCAGCACGACCAGCGACAGGATCATGATCGCGATGACGAAGATGCCGGCGGCGAACTTGCCGTTGACCACGTCGTCGCGGTGGACCGGCTGCGCCAGCAGCCGCGACAGGGTGCCCTGGCTCCGCTCGGAGTTGATCCCGTCGAAGCCGAACGAGATCCCCACCAGCGGCACCAGGAGCGTCACCAGCGTGATCATGGGCACGCTGCCGAACGAGGCGGAGCCGTGGGTGAACAGCGCCAGGAAGGCCAGCGGGTTCCCGGATGCGGCGACCGCCTGCGCCTGCACGTCCGACGCCGAGAAGTACATCGGCAGGACCGACAGCAGGGCGATCACGAACAGCAGGACGATGAACCGCCAGCTCGAGATGTGATCCGCGAGCTCCTTGGCGGCGATGGTCCGCCAGCCGCCCGAGGGCGCCCTCTCGGAGCGCCGGGAGTCGGCGCGGGACTTGCGCGCGGGGCTGGCGGGGCTGCCGGTGGTCTCAGTGGGGGCGGCCATCGATTCCCTCCGGCACGTAGCGGCGGTACAGCTCCATCAGGTCGGTGCCCCTTCGGCGCAGGTGCGTCAGCGGGAGGTGCGCGTCCGCGAGGGCCGTCGCCAGCGGGGCGGCGACGTCGTGGCTCGCGGTCACGATGCGGATGTGGTCGAGGTGGGGGTCCGGCACCACGGACGTCACGCCGGGCACGGACAGCGCGACCCGGTCGATCCCCTCGGCGGGTCCGGCAACGGCCACCTCGAGCTCGACGATGGCCTCGGCGCCGCCCATGAGCTCGTCCAGCGGCCCGGCGGCCACCAGCCGGCCGGCCGAGAAGAAGCCCACCCGGTCGCACAGCGACTGCACCTGGCCCAGGATGTGCGACGAGAGCAGGACCGTGAGGCTGTGCTCCGCCACGAGGCGCCGGAGCAGCGCGAGGAGCTCCTCCACGCCGGCCGGGTCGATCGCGATCGTGGGCTCGTCGAGGATGAGCACCGACGGGCTCTTCACGAGCGCATCCGCGATGCCGAGCCGCTGCCGCATGCCGCGCGAGTACGTCTCGGCCTTCTTGTCGGCGGCGTCCCCGAGTCGCACCTCGGCGAGCAGCTCGTCGATCCGGTCGTCCGCCCGCCTGCGCGGGATCCCGTTGAGGCGGGCGGTGTACCGCAGGTTCTCGCGGCCGGTCAGGCCGCCGTAGAAGCCCACGTTGTCGGGGAGGTAGCCCACCTGGCGCTTGACCGCGAGCGGCTCGCGCGTGGGGTCCAGGCCCAGCACGCGGACCACGCCGCGGGTGGGCTCCGTCAGGCCGAGCAGCATGAGCACGGTGGTCGTCTTGCCCGCCCCGTTGGGCCCGAGCAGGCCGAACACCTCGCCCCTGCGGATGGTCAGGTCCAGGCGGTCCACCGCGGTGAAGTCGCCGTACTGCTTGGTCAGTCGCCGCGCGACGATGACCGAGTCCTCGGGGACGTCGGCCAGCAGCTCTGCCACGGTGCGGCGGCGGCGCTTGGGCCTGTCCTCCGGAGACGGGGAAGCCTCCACGTCCCACGGCCGGACCGTGGCCTCGGTCTGGTCCGCGAAGCCGGCCTCCGGGTCGTCGGGGTCGTGCGGAGCCCGAGCCGGTGCGGGCTCGGCGGCAGGCCGCGGCCTCGCGCTCAGGCCCGCGGTCGGCCTCGGCCGACGACGCTGCAGCCCGCGCCGCGGCTCGGACGGGTTCGTCCGGTCCTCGGTCATGGGGCTACCGCCGCCCGTAGGTCCGGAAGACCCAGCCGAGCCCGACGAACACCGCCAGGAGCAGCACGACGCCGGCGATCCACCAGTACTGCGGCGTCTCGACGCGCACCCTGATGTCCACCGAGCCGCTGGCCTCGGCCCCGGCAACCTTCATCGTCACGATGTAGTCGCCGGCGATGGCGTCGCTCGAGGGGGTGATCTTGGCGGTGAAGCTCTGGACGTTGTTCGAGGATCCGGCGGCGAGGGACGCCACCGAGGCGGGGTCGAAGGTCACCGTCCAGCCCGTGGGCGCGGTCGCGGAGGGCTGGACCTTGGTGATCGGCGCGGTGCCGGTGTTGGTGGCGGTGATGACGAAGTCCTTCTCCGTGCCGGCGTTGGCCGTGGTCGAGAGCACCTGGTCGGGGGTGGACACGGAGACTGAGTAGCTGCCGGTGATCGTCACCGTCAGGTTGACCTGGGCCGTCTTGCCGCCGCCGGACACCGTCGCGACCACGGGGTAGTCGCCCGCCGTCGCGTTGGGGTCAGGCGTCACCGACACCGTCAGGCTGCCAGTGGAGCCCGCGGGCACCTGGACATTGGTGGCGGTGTCCGAGCTGGCGTTCTTGATCGTGGTGGTCCACCCGTTGGGGCCCTGGACGTTGAACGAGTAGGACGCCTGGGTGGGCGTGTCGTTCTTGAGCGTCAGGCTGTAGGTGAACGTCGAGCTGGAGGTGCCCTTCTGCTGCGGGAAGTCCGCCGTCAGCGCGACGGAGCCCGACGCGGCGGACTCGACGCGGACGGAGAGCTGGAGCGACTGCTGGATCGTCCCCGCGTTGGCGTGCACCGTCATGGTGCTCGTGCCGGCGGCCGCGTTGGAGGGGATGTCCACCGAGAACTCGACGTCCGGGACGGTGGTGGCCGTGGGGCTGCTGTTGGCGACGTACACGCTGTCGATGACCGTGCCGTTGCCGCGGAAGCGGGAGGCCCAGCCCGACGGCACGCCGTCCGCGGACAGGCTCACCGTCGCGGCGGGCGTGGCGGCCAGGGTCAGCTTGAAGGTGGCAGTGGAGCCGGGCTCGCCGACGATGGACGGATAGGGCGTCGAGATCGAGAGGGCCCCGGCAGCACCGACGATCGGGGCCGCTGGGCCGGCGACGAGGGCGAGAACACCGAAGGCGAGGGCGATCCGCGAGGTCAGGCTGACCCGGCGCGGGCGCCCGGAAACGCGATCCGACATGCGCTGTCTCCAGGAACGATTGTGGACTCGGTCACGCGCGGGAGCCCGGCCTCCTCGCCGGGACCCGCGGGGCGATCATATGGCCGATTTGCTGAGAGGGGTCTGAGACGCCCCTTCCGCCGCCCGGGTCCGGCCGCCGGGCGTCAGGTGAGACGCCGCCAGGCGGCCCCCAGGGCCGACGCGGACGGGCCCGGCGTGGGGACGGCCGTCGGCGGGGCCGTAGCGACCGGCGTCGGCGGGGCCGTCGGCGGCGGCGCCGCCGTGGGCGGTCCCGGGGGCTGGGCGCC
>JAJXTS010000227.1 GCA_021783595.1 Chloroflexota bacterium
GGTCCAGCCGCCAGGCGCCGGTCGCGAGCGCCTCCGGCTGCAGGCCCAGACGCGCCGCGAGGCGCTCCGCCAGCCGCGCCGGGTCGGCCGCCTGCCAGGTGAGGCGCGCCCAGCGGGCCGTCGCCGCGGCGACGGCTGCCGGCATCCGGGAGTCGGCAGGCCCGCTCATTCGAGCAGCAGGTCCGGCGACTCCCCCACCGAGCGGAACCCGAGCCGCTCGTAGAGGCGGAACGCCGCCGTGTTGCCGCTGAACACGCCCAGGTACGGGGTGCCGGGCGCCACCTCGCGCGACGAGGCGATGGCCTGACGGGTGGCCAGCGCCGCCAGCCCACGACCGCGATACCCGGGCAGCGTGCCGATCGACGACAGGTAGATCCAGCCGCCGAAGGTCGTCGCCTTGGCGGCCGAGGCCGCCACCCCGTCCGCCCGGACGAGCGCAACCAGCACCCGCGGGTCCGGCAGGGCGCGCGCGAGGTCACGGGCCAGCTCGTCCGCCCGCCCCGGCGGCGCCCCGAAGGCCCCGGCGAGCACCGCCCCGACCTCGCCCAGGACACCCGGCGCGACGTCCTGCGGCCCGCCGATGACGGAGACCTCGACACCCGCCGCCGGCTCGCCCGGCCGCACCGGCGCCGCCGCGCCGGGATGCGCGAGGACCATCACGTGGCCGCCGCCGATGTCCACGAAGCCGTTGCCCTGGAGGCGCAGCGCCAGGTCGGACGGCCCCGCGTGCACCGGCGACGGCCAGACGTGGGGCTGGCGGCCCAGGATCGCGAACAGGGCCAGGGCCTCCGTCAGGCGGCGGTCGAACGCGGCGGGGTCCTCCGGCCAGCGGACGGCCTGGAGACGGTTCCAGAACGGGCTGCCGTCGCGGGGGTCGTGGAGCAGCAGGGCGTCGCCCAGGTCGCGCGCCTCGCGCGACGGGATGGCATGCGCGTGGATCTCGTGGCGCTCGATCGCCGTCATCGTGGCGGCGTCGATCTCGAGGAGCCGGGTCACCTCGCCACCTTACCCGCCACGGGGCCGGGGGGCGCCCGCCGGACCGCCGTGCGGGCCGGCGCTCAGCCCAGGTGGACGACGATCGCGCTCGCGCCCGACGGCAGGTCCACGAGCTCGGGCCGCGGCAGGCCCGCGGCGGCGAACCAGCCCAGCGCCTCCGTGGCGGTGACCAGGCGCGTGCCCTGGACCACCTCGTCCAGCTGCACGCCGGCGATCAGCTCGCCGTGCGCCGAGCGCAGCTCGTCCGGGGCGGTTGGCAGGTACCAGTCGAGCGCGACGAGCCAGCCGCCGGGGCGAACCGCCGCCCACGCGGAGCGCAGCGTCCCGACCGGGTCGGGCAGCTGGTGGAGCGCGTACTGGAAGTACACGAGGTCGGCCTCCGCGACGTGGCCGATCGCGAGCATCGACCCCTGCTCGACGCCGATCTCGCCCGCGAGCCCCGCCTCGGCGATGTTCGCCAGCGCGCGGGCGACCGAGTCGGGCTCGAACTCGATGCCCGTGAGCGCGAGACCGGGGAACCGGCGCGCCATCGCGATCAGCCAGCGGCCGCCGCCCGAGTGGACGTCGATGACCCTCGCGCCGGAGCGCAGGTCCGCCACGATCTGCGGCAGGGCGCCCAGGACCTCCTGGAAGAAGACCGCGACATCCTGGACGGTGAGCCGCTCGATCGCGACGCGGTACCGGTCGGGCCGTGCGAGCGCCGGCCTGCCCGTCCGGAAGACGTCCGGCAGGCGGTCGTAGTCGAGGCTGCCGACGGCCGCGAACTGGAACTGCCCGCCGAGGAACTCGGGCCGGTCCGCGTCGAGCAGGACCGTGCCGACGTCGCCCAGGACCCGGATGCGGCCGTCCGCGGTCTCCACGAGATCGAACGCGTCCGCGCCCCACGCCCAGCGGCCCGCCAGCGCGGGCTCGACCCCCGTCCTCGCCGCGAGCTCGGCCGCGGTGAGGCCCGCCGTCCCGGCGTCGCGGAGCGCGTCGAACAGGCCGAGCTCGAGCCCGGTGAACACGTACCACGTCCGGTAGAAGCCGCGGAGGCTGCCGAGGAGGTCTTCGAAGCGGTCGTCGAGGCGCATGGGCGCATTGTGGCATGCGACGATGGGGTCCCGGCATGCCGCCCGGTCGTGGCCGGGTGGCGGTTGCGGTCCGGTCCGACGCAACCGCACCGCCGCCGGGCGTGTTCTCCCTCGTGATGGACGACCAGACCCTCGCCCTCGCCCTGGCCCTGGACCTCGACGCCGCCTTCGAGCCCCTCGTCCGGACGCACGCCGACCGGTGCTACTCGATCGCGCTGCGCGTGCTGGGCAACCCGCACGACGCGGAGGAGGTTGCGCAGGACGCGCTGGTGCGCGCGTACCGAGCGCTGGCCGGCTACGAGCCCGAACGCATCCGCGACCTGCGGCTCCGGCCGTGGCTCGCCACGATCACGGTGAACCTGTGCCGGAACCGGGTGCGTCGGGCCGCTCGGGACACGACGCCGCTTGACGTGGCGACGGCCGCGGGGCGGGAGCCGGCGGCCCCGAGGCGCGACGGCCCGGCGGCGCAGGCGGAGGCCTCGGACGACCGCGAGCGCCTGGCGGCGCTCCTCGGGGCCCTCCCCGAGCGGTACCGGGTGCCGGTCGTCCTGCGCCATGTCAGCGACCTCTCCTACGCGGAGGTCGCCGAGGCCCTCGGTCGTCCGGAGGGAACGGTGAAGGCCCAGGTCCACCGCGGGCTCGCGATGTTGCGGGCGGCGGCGAGGGACGCCGGGCTCGAGGAGGTGACGCCATGACCGACCGCGCCCAGCTCACGGGGCTCGCCGTCACGTCCCCGGCCGCGCTCGCCGACGACGTCCTGGTCGAGGTCGGGCTGGCGGACCGCGTGGCCCCGCTCGTCACGGCGATCGGGACGCTCTGGGTGGCGTGGAACGGCCGCGGCGTGGTGTCGGTGGCCGAGGCCGTGGACGGCCCGGCGGCCGCGGCCGAGCACGCCGCGCGCTTCGGGCGACGAGCGGTCCTCGGCCACGCCCTGCCGCGCGGGCTGGCGTCCGCCATCTCGCGACGCCTGGCCGGCGACCGCCTGGCGCCCCTGCCGCTCGACCTCCGCGGGCGCACGCCGTTCGAGGTGGCGGTCTGGGGGAAAGCGCTCGAGATCCCCTATGGCGAGATCCGGCCGTACGGCTGGATCGCCGCGGAGATCGGCCGCCCGGGCGCGGTGCGCGCCGTGGGCACCGCGCTCGGGCACAACCCGGT
>JAJXTS010000228.1 GCA_021783595.1 Chloroflexota bacterium
AGCGCCTCGAAGGTCGCGTCCGTGGCGTGCTTGATATCCGCCATGTGGCGGCTCCTTTCTTCCCGCGAGGGCGGGACGGTGCCCTCAGCGGGCGATGGACATGAGAAGCTGGCACGCCTCGAGGACCTTGGGGTCCGAGAGGCGGTAGTAGACGGTGTTCCCGTCCCGGCGAGCCGTGACGAGCCCGGCCGAGCGCAGAACCGCGAGGTGCTGGCTCATGTTCGGGACCTGGCACGCGACCCGGATCGCCAGGTCGCCCACGGACACCTCGCCCGAGGCGAGGGATTCGAGGACGCACAGGCGCTTGGGGTCACCGAGGGCGCGAGCGACGGCCGCGGAGCGGGCGCGCTCGTCTTCGGTGGTCAGGCTGTCGAGCATGGGCACACTGTCTCATCAATTGCGCAAAAACGCAAGTACTTTCGACAGGCGACGCGCCCACCGTCCGACGCCGCGTCCGCGCGGCCCGCATACTCGCAGCGTGAGCGACGCGCCGATCACCCTCGCTGCGATCCAGGCCACCCGGCGGCTGCTCGACGGCCGCATCCACCGCACGCAGGTGCTCTCTTCGGCGACGGCGGCGCGCGTGGCCGGGGCGGCGCGCGGCGCCCGGCTGGCGGACGGCCAGCTGTACCTCAAGGCGGAGCACCTCCAGAAGACCGGGTCGTTCAAGCCGCGCGCGGCCCTCGCGCGCATCGCGTCGCTCACGGCCGACCAGCGCCGGCGCGGCGCCGTCACGATCTCGGCCGGCAACGCCGGCCAGGCCTACGCCTGGGCCGCGCGCGAGGCCGGCGTGCCGATGACGGTCGTGATGCCGGAGGGGGCGGACGCGGGCAAGGTGGCGGCCTGCCTGGGCTATGGCGCCGACGTGGTCCTGCGCGGCCGGCACGTTGGGGAGTCGCTCGAGCACGCGAGCCGCCTCCGCGAGGAGCGCGGGCTGACCCTCGTGCACCCCTACGACGACCCGGAGGTCCTGCTCGGCAACGGCTCCTGCGGCCTCGAGATCCTCGAGGACCTGCCGGACGTGGACGTCGTGGTGGCGGCGGTGGGCGGCGGCGGACTGCTGGGCGGCATGCTCGTCGCGCTCCGCGAGAGCCGGCCTCGCATTCGCGTGTTCGGCGTGGAGCCGGAGGGCTCGGACGCGCTCCGCCAGGCCATCGCGGCGGGCGAGCCCGTGCCGATCACGCCGCACAGCGTCGCCGACGGGCTCAACGCCCCGTCGGCCGGGCGCCTGGCCACCTCGATCGCCCGCCGGTACGCCGAGGACGTCGTGGTCCTGCGGGACGAGGCGATCCTCGCCGGCGTGCGGTTCTCGGTCGAGCGCCTCAAGCAGGTCGTGGAGCCGGCGGGCGCCGCGGCGCTGGCCGCCGTCCTCACCGGCGCCGTGCCCCTGCGCGAGGGCGACCGCGTGTGCGTGGTGCTGTCCGGCGGCAACGTGGCCGTGGACCGGCTGGGCGAGCTCCTGGCCGCGGCCGCGCCGCTGGGGCCGGCGTCTCGCGCTGGCTAGTCGATCCCCAGCTCGCGCAGGCGGTCCTCGTCCTCGATCCCGAGGTGGTGCGCCAGCTCGTGGAGCAGCGTGATCCGCACCTCGTCGGCGAGATCGACCGGGTGGGGGAAGTCCTCCTCGAGCGGCAGCCGGAAGATCACGATCCGCGTGGGCACCGGCGCCCAGCTGCCGCCCCACTCGTCGAGCGGGACGCCCTCGTACAGGCCGTAGAGCGTGTCGTCGGCACGGAGGCCGTTCTCGCGGAGCTGCTCCGGCGAGGGCTCGTCCGCGATGACCACGGCCACGCCGTCGAGCGCCGCGCGGAAGGGCGCGGGGATGGACGCGATCGCTCGGTCCACCAGGCGGTCGAAGCCCACGTGGGACGCGTGCCTAGGGCGGTGGGGCGCGGACCGGGAGCCGCGACGCTGCTTGGCCATGACGCTCCGATCGTACCCGCAATCGGGCGCGCCCCGGCTCCCGCCCACGTCAGGCCCGCGGGCCGGTAGGATCGACCCGCCGCCCCCCAAGGCCCCGGAGAGCCCAGCCCATGCGCGTCGTCTACTCGCCCCTCCACCTCGGCCACGACATCACGAAGCAGACGGTGCTCGGCGAGCGCGTCCCGGCCAACGAGGTGGCGGCCCGTGCGGAGCGCATCCGCGCGACGCTGCTCGCGGACGGCGGGTTCACCGTCACCGAGCCCGCCGAGCACGGCCCCGGGCCGATCCTCGCGGTCCACGACGCGGGACTCCTGCGCTTCCTCGAGGAGGCGTGGCCGGCCGCCCGGGCGAGCGGCCACCCCTACGACCACCTGACGCCCGAGGCGATCATGGCCGCGGGGATGACCGAGGGCATGGCCGGGCGCTTCCGCCACGAGACCCCGGCCCCGGACGGCCGGCCCGGCTACTGGGCCTTCGACACCTCGACGCCCATCGTCGCGGGGACGTACGCCGCCGCCCGCGCGGCCGTGGACACCGCCCTGACCGCGGTGGACCTGGTCCTCGACGGCGGGGAGACGGCCGCCTACGGCCTGTGCCGGCCGCCCGGACACCACGCCGCGCGGTCCATGTACGGCGGGTTCTGCTACTTCAACAACGCCGCGATCGCCGCCCAGGAGATCGCCCGGCGCACCGGCGAGCCCGTCGCGATCCTCGACGTGGACTACCACCACGGCAACGGCACCGAGCAGATCTTCTGGCGGCGCGCCGACGTGCTGTACGCCTCCATCCACGCGCACCCCGATCGCGCGTACCCGTACGTGCTCGGGTGGGAGGACGAGGTGGGGGAGGGGCTCGGCGAGGGCTACACCCTCAACCTGCCCCAGCCGGCGGGCTGCACCAGCGGGCAGTTCCTCGACGCGCTGGATCTCGCGCTCCACCGGATCTCGGCCGAGGAGGGGTCGGTCGTGGTGGTCTCGCTGGGCCTGGACACCTACCGCCTGGACCCGATCGGCGACTTCGCCCTCACCACCGACGCGTTCCACGAGGCCGGCCGCCGGGTGGCCGCGCTCGGCCGCAGGCTGGTGATCCTGGCCGAGGGCGGCTACCACGTGCCCTCGCTGGGCGAGAACGCGCGCGCCTGGCTGCGCGGCGCCGAGGGCCGCCCGTTCGACCCCGTGCCGGCGGCGCTCGATGCCCCGGAGCCCGAGCGCGACGCCGCGACCGGTGCCTACGTCCGCGGGGTCTGGGCGGCCTGGTCCGCGCATCGCGAGCAGGTCGCAGGGTGGGC
>JAJXTS010000229.1 GCA_021783595.1 Chloroflexota bacterium
TTGAGGCTGGACTCCGCGCGGACGGTCTCGAAGGCCGCCCTGAACGCCGCGTCGCCGACGGCGGCATGGACCCCCGCGCGGTCCCGCACGACCGCGTTCCGCCATGCCGCCAGGCGTGCCGGCGACGGGTGGTACATGCCGCCGCCGACCGACGACTCACCGGGGGCGATGTGGAGGTTGCCGCCGACGCCGCCGCCCTCCCCGCTCCACGGGAAGCTCGCCCCGAGGTTCGTCTTGTAGGGGGCCTTGTCGCGGCTGAACCGCACGTCGCGGTAGATCCGGAACGGCGAGCGCTCGTCGGCGCGCATGGGGATCCCGCGCCGGGCGAGCTCCTCCCCGAGCGTCACGCAGAGCGCCTCGAGCGGCGCCTTGAGCAGCGCCTCGTACTCGCCCCTGCGCGGCCCGAACCACGCCCGGTCGTTGTTGAGCCCGAGCTCGATGAGGAAGTCGAGCGCCTCGTGCCGGAACCCCGTGAACCCCGACGCCATCGGCCGTCTCCCTGCTGCCTGCCGGCAGCCGCGCCGGCCCGCGGACGATAGCGCGCCCCGGTCGCGCGTGTCGCACCGCGGTCCGGCGGGATCCGCCCGCCGATCGGGCGCTCGACCCGCGCCGCACCCGCCGGCGTCCCGCGGGCAGGCAGGGGGCGGGGCGATCATGATGAGGCGGACACGCCTCGTGCCAGCGAATGGGAGCTCAAGGCAATGTCTGCGTCCCGCACCTCGGGCAGTCGCTCGCGGCTGCCGTTCCTCCTCGTCGTCGTGGTCGCCGCCGTCGTGCTCGGCGTCGCCGGGGCCGCCTACATGCTCAGCGGCTCGGCCCCGGCCGCGGTCTCGCTGCAGAGCGCCGCACCTTCCCCGTCGTCCGGGGGCGCCGGGTCGGCCGGCTCGCTTGACGGCACCTGGAAGGTCGACACCTCGATCGGCTCGTTCTCGGACTTCAGCGACAGCTTCGTCGGCTACCGCGTCAACGAGACGCTTGCGCAGGTGGGCTCGACCACGGCGGTCGGCCGCACGCCCAAGGTCTCCGGCACCCTCACCGTGGCGGGTGGCGCCGTCACCGCCGCGACGGTCACCGCCGACCTGACCGCGCTCCAGAGCGACCGCCCGCCCCGGGACGCCCAGCTCCGCCAGCAGGCCCTCCAGACGGACCAGTTCCCGACCGCGACGTTCGTCCTGGCCGAGCCGATCCCGCTGCCGGGCGTCCCGGCGGACGGCCAGGCGTTCCTCGTCACGGCCCAGGGCAGCCTGACGCTCCACGGGGTGACACGCGCCGTGTCCGTGCCGCTGCAGGCAAAGCTGACGGGCGGCGTGGTGACCGTGGTCGGCTCGCTGCCGATCAGCTTCGCGGACTACGGGATCGTCCCGCCGCAGGCGCTGATCGTCCTGGCGGTGGATGACCACGGCACGATGGAGCTCCAGCTGCACTTCGCGAGGGGCTGACCCCCGGTCTCGTGACCGGCGGCCACCGCGCGACCGCGCAAAACGTCGCCGGTTTGACGCCCGCCGGCCGAGGGCCGACGCTGTGCCGATGACCCGGACCGTCCGCCTCGACTTCGGCCGCACCGGTCTTGACCTCACCGTCCCCGAGGGCGTGGACGTGCTCCGCCCCCGCTCCGCTGCGGGGCTGGCGGACCCGGTGGGCGCGCTGCGCCGGGCGATGCGCCAGCCTGCCTTCGGCGCCCCGCTGGACGAGCTGGTCCCGCGTGGGGCCACCGTGGCCGTGAGCGTGTGCGACGTGACGCGGCCGTTCCCCGGCCGAACCGTCCTGCCGGTGCTCCTCGACGAGCTGCCGGGCCGTCGCGTCCGCCTCGTCGTGGCCACGGGCAGCCACCGCGCGTGCACGCCGGGCGAGCTCGACACCATGTTCGGCCCGGAGGTGCTCGCGGCCTGCGAGCTGGTCCAGCACGACGCTGACGACCCTGCCGCCCACGCGCCGCTCGGCACCGTGCCCGGCTCGGGCGTGCCGGCGCTCGTGGACCGGGCCTTCCTGGGGGCCGACGCGCGGATCACCCTCGGCTTCGTCGAGCCGCACTTCTTCGCCGGCTTCTCGGGCGGGCCCAAGATGGTCGCGCCCGGCCTCGCGGCCCTCGAGACCATCGGGGAGCTGCACAGCGAGCCGCGCATCGGCGACGCCCGGGCCACGTGGGGCGTGGTGGACGGCAACCCGGTCCACGATCCGATCCGGGCGATCGCGGCTCGGGCGGGCGTCACGTTCGCGCTCGACGTTGCGCTCGCCACGGACAAGTCGATCGCCGCGGTGTTCTCGGGCGCGCTGGCCGACGAGCACGCGGCGGCCTGCGCGCACGTCCGCGAGACCGCGATGGTGCGGGTGTCGGAGCCCTATGACGTCGTGGTCACGACGAACTCCGGCTACCCGCTCGACCAGAACCTGTACCAGTGCGTGAAGGGCCTCAAGGCGGCGGCCGGGATCGTGCGCGACGGCGGCACCGTGATCCTGGCGGCTGCCTGCGAGGACGGCCTGCCCGCCCACGGCCGGTACGCCGAGCTGCTGGCTGGCTCGGCGGGCCCGCGCGACTTCCTCGACCGGCTCGCCCGGGGCGAGATCCGCGAGCGGGACCAATGGCAGGTCCAGGTGCAGGCGACGATCTGCGAGCGCGCCCTGGTGCTGGCCAAGACCCCCGGGGTGACCGACGACGAGCTCCGGATGGCGTGGATGCGCCCCGTCGGCGACGTGTCCGCGGCGCTCGCCGAGGCGCTGGCCGGCGCCGGTGCGGGGGCGCGCGGCGCGGTGCTGCCCGAGGGGCCGCAGACGATCGCGTACGTCGCGTGACGCGCGAGCGGGGGCGGCGCCGGCCCCGGCCGGGCGCGACGGGTTGACGCCGCCCGTCATCGCCGGAGCGAGCTTCCCCCGGGGCGAGCCCTCGGCCCTGCACGACCTCGCCCGTGCGCTCCGGTCCGGGGACGCCGAGGCGCTCGAGGCCGTCGTCGCGATCGTCCTGGCGGCCCTGGCGCGCGAGGCGCCCGACCTGCTCGCGGCGCGGGGCGTGACCGCGGTGCCGATGGCCGGCCACCTCGCGGGGACCGCCTCGGGGGCGTCGGGCCCGCTGGCGGATCGACTTGCGCTTGACCTGCCGGGCTGGGTCGCGGGGATTGGGCCCGGGCGGGTCGCCGACGTCGCGCGCGCCCTCGACGCCGGCCCGCGCGACCCGGCCGGCGAGGCGGCGACCCTGCGCTGGGGCGAGGTC
>JAJXTS010000051.1 GCA_021783595.1 Chloroflexota bacterium
ACCGGCCGGGCGGCGCCGCAGCGGCGGCGCACCGGCGACGGCCCACGGCCGCGCCTCGCCGCCCGGCCGCGACTCACAGCCCGCGCCCCGGCCGATGGGCGCGACGTGAGCGGGGACTCAGCCCCAGCCGTGCGGTCCGGGCTCCAACTCGGCGAGGCCCTCGAACAGGTCCGTCTCGCGCTCCGGCGCAGCGACCCGCGACCGGACGAGGATGTATGCCTCCTTCGACCAGAAGTCGCCCCACGACTCCCGCCCGAACCGCACGAACGGGTTCTGGTCGCTGATCTGCGTCACGTGCGCCTTGAACGCCAGCCACCGGGCGTCGAGCGCCTCGCTGACGTCCACCCAGGCGGTGATCGTCTCGTCGGGGACGAGCATCCTGGCCGCGAACGCCTCGAACTCGGCCAGCTGCTCGGGCGTGGCGTCCTCCGGCGGCATCCAGAAGGACCGCTCGCCGATGTCCGCCAGCCGCTCGTTGAGCGCGACCCGGACCGAGCGGGGGATCGCCTGCTCGTACAGCTTCGCGGGCGCCCACGGCGCCAGCCCGCCCTCGGCCTCGGGCAGTCCCGTGCCGCCGTGCTCGGGGGCGAGCTGCTCCGGGTACCACGCCGGGTCGCCGGCCCGCTCGAACGCGCCGTGCGCCACGACGTGGGTGCGGATGTGGTCGGGGTGCCCGTACCCGCCGAACTCGTTGTACGTGGTCACCACGTCGGGGCGGTACCGGCGGACCATCCAGGTCATCCGGCCGATCGCCTCGTCGGGGCTGGCCTCCCAGAACGTGCGCGGGTCGCGGTTGCCGGGGCGGCCCATCATGTCCGAGTCGCGGTAGCCGAGGTTGTCCCATTCGGTGACGCCCAGGGCATGCATCGCCGCCTCGAGCTCGCCCATGCGGATCTCGCCCAGGCGCCGGTGGTTGTCGGGCGTGTCCATCTCCGGGACGACGATCTCGCCCTGCTCGCCCCGGGTGCAGGTCACCAGCACCACGCGGTGGCCGGCGCGGACCGCCATCGCCATCGTGCCGCCCGTGCCGATCGTCTCGTCGTCGGGGTGGGCGTGCGTGGTCATGAGGGTGAGGCGGCGGGCTGCCGCCTGGGACGTCGGCTCGGTCATGCGGGGCATCCTAGCGCCGGGCGCTACGATTCGCCGATGAGCCAGTCCGCGGATCCCGAAGCCCCGTCAACCCCCGCCACCGCCGTCCTGACCGCCGCCGGCATCGCCTTCCGGGCGATCCAGACCGCGATCCCCGGCTCGCCGGAGGAGAGCGCTCGGCTCCAGGGCATCCCTCTGGGCTCGCTGCTGCGCTCGATCCTGGTCCGCCGCGCCGCCGACGACTACCTGTTCGTGCTGGTGCCGGGTGGCCGACGCTTCGACTGGCCGAAACTGCGGGCGCACCTGGGCACGAACCGCATGTCGCTGCCGGACAAGGAGGAGGCGAGGGCCGAGACCGGGTACGAGCGCGGCGCGATCACGCCGCTCGGCGCGCGACGGGCGTGGCCGGTGATCCTCGACGCGTCGGCGGCGGCGCTCGAGATGGTTGCCGTCGGCGGTGGCGCGCGCGGCCTCAACGTGCACCTCGCGCCGGCCGACCTGATCCGCGCCACCGGCGCCGAGGTCGTGGACATCACGGTGCCCGAGGAGCCGGCGGCCGGGGTCTGACGCCTCCCCGGGAGGCCGGCCGCCGCGCCTGCCGCGCGAGGCCACCAGACGCGACGCCCGGGCCGCGCCCGCCCGCCTCGCTACCATCGTCGCGATGACCGACCCCGCCGCCCGCGCCGTCCACCCAGCGGCGCCCGATCCCGCGACTTCTCCCGCCCCGGTTCCCCGCCCCGGCCCGCTCGCCGGCATCCGCATCGCCGACTGCTCGGCGGTGCTGGCCGGCCCCTACTGCACGATGCTGTTGGCCGACCTCGGCGCCGACGTGATCAAGGTGGAGCCGCCGGAGGGGGACGGCACGCGGATCTGGGGCCCGCCCTGGGTGGGCAGCGAGGAGGACGGGACCCGCACCGCGGCCTACTTCCTGGCCATGAACCGCAACAAGCGCTCCATCCGGCTGGACCTCAAGACGGCCGAGGGCAAGGAGGTCCTGCGGCGCCTGCTCCGCACCAGCGACGTGTTCGTGGAGAACTTCCGCGTCGGCGGGCTGGCGGGCCTCGGCTTCGGTGACGACGTGCTCAAGGCGCTCAACCCTGACCTCGTCCACCTCGCGATCAGCGGCTTCGGGCCCACCGGGCCGGATGCCGCGAAGCCGGGCTACGACTTCGTGATCCAGGCGACGAGCGGCCTCATGTCGATCACCGGTGCCCCGGACGCCGAGGGCGGCGGCCCGACCAAGGTGGGCGTGGCCATCAGCGACGTCGTCACCGCGCTGTTCGCCACGATCAGCATCGTCGCCGCGCTGCTCGGCCGGGCCAGGGGGACGGCCCCGGGCCAGCGGATCGACGTGTCGCTGCTGGAGTCCACCCTGGCGGTCCTCGTCAACCAGGCGCAGAACGCGTTCGTGAGCGGCCGGGCGCCGCGCCGGCTGGGCAACGCCCACCCCAACATCGTCCCGTACGAGACGTTCCGGACCGCGGACGGGGAGATCGCCATCGCCGTGGGCTCGGAGCGCCAGTGGCCGCGGGTGTGCGCCAGCCTGGGCGTCCCCGAGCTCGTGGCCGACCCGCGCTTCGCCACCAACGGGGCCCGCGTGGAGAACCGGGCCGTCCTGCGGGCCACCCTCGCGCAACGCTTCCTCGTCGGCACCTCGGCGCACTGGCTGGCCGAGATGGACGCGGCGGAGATCCCCGCCGGCCCGATCAACGACGTCGTCGCCGCCTTCGCGCAGCCGCAGGCGCAGGCCCGGGGCATGACCGTCGAGGTGGAGCACCCCGTGCTGGGCGTGCTCAGGCAGGTGGGGATCCCGTTCCACCTCGCGGAGACGCCAGCCACCATCCGCACCGCGCCGCCGCTCCTGGGCGAGCACACCGCGGAGATCCTCGCCGAGCTGGGCTACACGCCCGGGGAGATCGCGGCCCTCGCCGCCGCCAGCGTCACCTAGCCGACGCGCCGCCGACCAGCGGCGAGCCCGGCCGCAGCCGTCGGCCGCGGCTGCCGCCTAGGCCGCGGGCTCGTGCCGAGCGAGGTCTGCGAGGGACGTGCGGGCAAACCGGCTCAGCAGCGCCTCCCGCCCCTCGGAGAACACCCCGTGCACGTCGCAGTGGCCGTCCTCGCCGCACGGGCCGCCCCTCAGGACGCACGAGGGATGCCGGGAGTCGGCCTCCACGGCCTCGATCACCTCGAGCAGCGACACCGTGGCCGGGTCCCGGGCCAGCCGGTAGCCGCCCGCCCGGCCGGCGGCCGCCTCCACCAGGCCCGCGTGCTGCAGGTCGGCCAGCACCTGGGGCAGGAACCGCACCGGGATGCCCATCGCGACCGAGATTCGCCGGGCGGAGAGCAGGCCGGTCCCCGCGGCGCGCGTCAGGGCGAGCATCGCGCGCACCGCGTAGTCGCCCCGCTTGGTGAGCTCCAGTCGCATCGGCCCGAGTATGCGACGGAACGCGCCGGAGCGCCCCAGCGGGCCCGGCGGCCGGAGGCGGGTGGCCCGCCGGGGCCGGCAGCCGGGCACCGCCGCCCCTCTGCGGATTCCTGGCAACGGTTGGGCCGCCGCACCAGCCTCTCGCGCCACCGTGGAGACTGCTCCAGTCCGGTCCGTCAGATCATGGCGGTTGCTCCAGTTTCGGCCCGTTCGGCCCCGCGTCCATACTCCGCCGATCGCAGCCCAGTTGGTGTGGGCCGCATGGAGGAAGCGATGACCACCGAAGTCGACGACCGCCCGTCCCTGATCACTTTGCCGAACGGCGAGCCGGTCAAGCCCATGTTCTCCGACGCGGAGATGGAGACCCGTCTCGCCAAGCTCCGCCGCCTCATGGGCGAGGTGGACGTCGACGCGGCCCTGCTGACCAGCTACCAGAACATCGACTACTACGCCGACTTCCTGTTCACCCACTTCGGCCGGTTCTACGGCCTGGTGGTGACCGGCGACAACCAGACCTCGATCTCGGCCAACATCGACTACGGCCAGCCGTGGCGACGGACGTACGGCGAGAACCTCGTCTACACCGACTGGCAGCGCGACAACTACTTCCGCGCGGTCCGCAAGGTGGTCCCCACCTCGGTGCGGCGGCTCGGCGTCGAGCTCGACCACCTCACGGTCCAGAACCGGGCCAAGCTCGAGGCCTTCCTGCCGGGCGTGGAGCTGGTGGACATCAGCGCGGGCATCATGCGCCTGCGGATGGTCAAGTCGGCCGAGGAGATCGCCCTGATCCGGAACGGCGCGGCGACGGCCGACGTCGGCGGCTTCGCCATCCGCGACGCCATCCGTGCCGGCGTCCCGGAGTACGAGGTCGCCCTGGCCGGCACCCAGGCGATGGTCCGCAACATCGCGAAGCTGTACCCGCACGCCGAGCTGATGGACACCTGGGTCTGGTTCCAGTCCGGGATCAACACGGACGGCGCCCACAACCCCGTCACCTCGCGCAAGCTCGAGTCGGGCGACATCCTGTCGCTCAACTGCTTCCCGATGATCGGCGGCTACTACACGGCGCTCGAGCGAACCCTGTTCGTGGACCACGTGGACGAGGCGTCGCTGCGCTACTGGAACATTAACGTCGAGGTCCACGAGGCCGGGCTCAAGCTGATCAAGCCGGGCGCGGTCTGTGGCGACATCGCCAAGTCGCTCAACGAGATCTTCCGCGGCTACGGCGTGCTCCAGCACCGCACGTTCGGCTACGGCCACTCGTTCGGCGTGCTCTCGCACTACTACGGCCGCGAGGCGGGTCTGGAGCTCCGGGAGGACATCGAGACGGTGCTCCAGCCTGGCATGGTCGTGTCCATGGAGCCCATGATCACGATCCCGGAGGGCCAGCCCGGCGCCGGCGGCTACCGTGAGCACGACATCCTCGTGATCACGGAGGACGGGGCCGAGGACATCACCAAGTTCCCGTACGGCCCGGCGCACAACGTCATCTGACCGGCGGCTCCGAGCGGGCCGCGCATGCCGCCCTCCGTCCCCGCGCCTGGAGCCGGCGCGGGGGCGGGCGGGGCCCAACTCCGGGGGACGGGAGGGTCTCCCGGGGCCCCGGGGAAATCGAGATCGGTCGCCGTCGTCCAGCAGGAGTGAACACGTCGATGGGGATGCCGCCGCAGGGCCACGGCCCCGGACTACTCGAGGAACTGGAGAGCGAGGAGACCCCCGGTGGGGCCTCGGAGCTCGTTGCCGAGATCCGGCACGACTATTCGTCGAGCCGCGACGGAATCGTGCCCGCGAACGTCCGCCGAGGGACGTGGACCCACCACGTTCCGCTGTGGCTGACGCTCTACGCAGGCTTCGCCTACATGTCGCTGGGCTCCGAGCTGTACGCGCTCGGCTACTCGTTCAGCCAGGTCGAGCTGATCTGCCTGATCGCCGGCGGCGCGTACTTCCTGTACGCGGTCCCCGCGGCCTACCTCGGCGCCAAGCGCGGCCAGACCCACGCCCTGATGAGCCGCAGCATCTTCGGCCGGCTGGGCTCGATCATCGTATCGATGCTGGTCCTGCTGACCCCGCTCGGCTGGGTGGGCTACCAGGCCAACGTCCTGGCCTCGATCTGGAACGGGCTCCTCGGCTGGGGCCCGATGATCCCGATCGCGATCGCCGTCGCCGTGCTGGGCATCACCAACAACATCCTGGGGTTCACCGGCATCGCCGCGTTCGCCCGGTGGGTCGCGAGCCCGCTCATCCTGGTCTGGGTGATCTGGGTGGTGTTCAAGACCTTCACCTCCACCACGCCCGCGGTCCTCGACTCGACGATGCCCGGGACGACGGCGCCGTCCATCATCACCGGCGTCGTCGCCGCGATCGGGTTCGCCACCTACGGCAACGAGCCAGACTTGTTCCGGTACGCCAAGCCCCAGCTGCGGTCGGTGGTGCCTCCCCTGGCCCTCGGCCTCCTGGTCGGCGTCGTGCTGTTCCCCATGGCCGGCTGGATGCTCTCGGCCCGCATCCAGAGCGCTGACTTCTCCAAGGTGGTCAGCGAGGCCGTGATGGTGTCGCTGGGCGGGTTCGGCCTGATCGCGGTCATCCTCGCGACGCCCACCGAGATCGCTGTCAACGACGCCAACTACTACGAGTCGCTGAACGCCGGCCAGAACCTGCTCGGCGGCTGGATCAAGTGGAAGCGCATCTACACCGCCCTGATCCTCGCCATCGGCGGCGGCATCATGGCCTGGTGGATCCCGCAGGACGCGGCCGGCAACTTCTTCCGCGCGGCGACGTTCCTCGCCGTCACGGTCCCGACGGCCACCGTGCTCATGTACACGGACCAGCTGCTGCTGCCGAGGCTCCTGGGCGTCAACCGAGACCTCGCCCACGTCCCGGCGTGGGACCAGGCGGCCTTCGCCAACTGGCCCGCCATCGTGGCGCTGCTCGTGGGCATCGCCTACGGCAGCTACGGCAGCGGGATCCTCCCCGGCCAGGACGGCAGCCCCCTCGCCAGCTTCGGCATCATCGGCGTCCCGCCGGTGGAGGCCTGGATCCTCGCGGCCGTCGTCTACGTCGCGCTCACCGCCGTGTTCGCCCGCGGCGCCGCCCGCGAGCGGATCCTCGGCTTCCCCAAGGGGGCAACCGCCGCACCCGCGGCCCCGGCGGCAGCCGCTGCCCCGTCGCCCATCGTCTAGCGGCCCGAAACTCGCCCACTTCGTCCCAGTGCGGGCGCCAGCACCCCTCCGGGGCTGGCGCCCGTACCTGCTTGCCGGCCGACTCAGCGTCCGATGCGAAGCGCGAGGTGCAGGTCGATGCGGTCGTCACCGCGGTCCAGGCGCCGGCCCGTGAGCGACTCCACCCGGGCCAGGCGCAGCCGCAGCGTGTTCACGTGGATGTTCAGCTCCTTCGCGGTGGACGCGTACTCGCCGCCTGAGCTGAGGAAGCGCTCGAGGGTCTGGAGCAGCTCGGTTCCCCGCCGCTTGTCGTACTCGATCACGGGGCCAAGAACGGCGCCCTTGAAGGTGTCGAGCGTCTCCTCGTCGTGGAGCGCGAGCAGGAGCTGGTACGTGCCGACCTCCGCGTAGGTCGCGACCCGCTCGCGTCGCCGCTGACTGGCCAGGCGACAGGCGCGCTGGGCCTCGGAGAGGCTCTCGTGCAGGTGCTCGGCGCCGGTCACCGGTCGGCCGAGCCCGATGTAGCCCTCCGGGCCCGAGGCCTCGAGGAGGCGGGTCGCGAGCACCCGCGCCTCGTCCAGCGTCCGCTCCCAGCGGGCCAGGCCCCAGACCTCGGTGCCCTTGACCGCCGCGACGCCGCGCAGGCCCTCGGCCGCCAGGATCGCCTCGATGTGGTCCAGCGCCCCGCCGCTCGCGTCGACCACGGCCACGAAGCCCAGCAGCGGGTCGTCGGCGCCGAAGTGGAGGGTTGCCAGTCGCGAGGCGGTGGCGGGAACCATCGTCGGCCCGGCCATCACCAGGTCGAACAGTTCCGCCGCGATGCGGCGCTCGGTCTCGCGCAGGGCCACCACGCGCTGCAGCTCGAGCCCGATGTAGGGCAGGGCCTGGTCCACGGCCATGCGGGCGTCAAGCGGCTCCGGCGCGGCCGAGCGCTCGAGGAACAGGTAGGTCCCGGAGCCGGCCGCCCCCACCACCGCCCGCGCCTCGACCGTCCGGGACGGGTTCTGGCGCCCCTGGGCGCCCGCCTCCGCCAGCGCCCGGGCAACGAGCTCGTCGGACGGCCGCTCGCCGTTCCAGGCCAGCAGCCCCCGCACCCGGCTCGCGACGAACATGCTGCCCGTCCGGTGCTGGCGCAGGATCGCCAGGACGCCGTCGATCCCGACCCCGTCCGCGATCGTGGCGATGAGCTGCTGGTTGCGCCGGACGGCGTCGCGCAGCGGCCGCTCGTGGTCCGCCACGTAGCGCGCCACGAACGCCTCGGCCACCGCGACGAACGCCATGTCAACGGGCAGTCGGAACAGCGCCAGGCCGCGTGCCCGGCACGCGTCCACGAGAGCCGCGGGCACGCTGGGCAGCAGCGGCGTCAGGCCGAACCCGACCGCGGCCGCGCGAGCCTGCACGAGGCTCGCGACCCAGGTCTCGGGGCTGGTGCCGGCCATGAACCACACGCCGGCCGTGAGCACCACCTCGGAGCCCGTGAGGTAGCGGCCCGGCTCGGGCATCTCGCTCGAGTGGACCCACCGGATGGCCCGGTCCTGATCGCCGGCGACCAGGAGATCGAGGCGCAGGCGCTGGTCGGACACGAGCTCGCGCACGGTCATCGGCATGTCGCGCAGCGTACCGCGATCCGGGCAGCGGCCGGCTGCCTGCTGGCGGCACGGCGGGTCGGGCCGGGTGCGCCGGGCGCCGGCCGGGCCTCCGGCGTGGGTAGAGGACCGCACATGTCGGCGCCCCTGTTCCTGTGCGCTTCTACGCTTCGCAGGGCGTGCCGGGCATGACACCCTCCGTCTGTAGCCCCGACCCAGACAAGCGGAGTCGCCCCCAGATGAACGCTCGCCCGCGAACCTTCGCCGACCTGACGATGCCCGAGATCGGTGACGCGGCCGCCCGCGGCGCGGGCGTGATCCTGCCGGTCGGATCGACCGAGCAGCACGGCCCGCACCTGCCGCTGTGCACGGACTCCCTGATCCCGGCCGAGATGGCGCTGGCGATGGCGGAGCCGCTGGACATGCTGGTCGCGCCCCCGATCGTGTACGGCTACCGGTCGCGTCCGCTCAGCGGCGGCGGGCAGCGGTGGGTCGGGACCACCTCCGTGAGCGCGCGCACGCTCATGGCGGTCGTGGAGGACGTGCTGGTCGAGTTCATCCGCCACGGCTTCCGGAGGCTGGTGCTCCTCAACTGGCACTTCGAGAACTCGAACTTCCTGTACGAGGCCGCCTGGCTCGCGAACGAGCGGACCGGCAACACCGGCGCCCGGATCATGGTCATCGAGGCCGCCTTCGCCGAGCTGTCCGCGCCCGCCATGGACGCGCTGTTCGGGGACCAGTTCCCGGGCTGGGACGTTGAGCACGCCGCCGTCCTGGAGACCTCGCTCCTGCTGCACCTGCGCCCGGACCTCGTGCTGATGGACCGGGCCGTGGACGACGCCGCGCCGCGCCACCCCTTCTACGACGTCGTGCCGATCCCGGACGACTTCATGTCGCAGTCCGGGGTGCTGTACAAGGCCACCCTGGCGACGGCGGCGAAGGGCGCGATCGCCTGGTCCGAGATGGTCGACAACGTGCGCAAGGCGATCGCCGAGGAGCTTGGGCCCGCGACGCCGCGGGCCGCGGGCTGAGGCGGGTTCCGGGCCCCCCGGGGGCCGCAGGCGCGTCCGTCGGGCCGTCGGGACGGGTCGGCGACCCCTCACCCGGTAGACTGGGCCGATGCCCAACTTCGCCTATGGCGGCCAGGCGCTCATCGAAGGCGTGATGATGCGCGGCCGCGACGCCATCGCCGTCGCCCTGCGGCACCCCGACGGCCGCATCGTCTGGGAGGCCGAGCGCCTCGACACCGGGTTCCACAGGAACCCCGTCTCCCGATGGCCGTTCGTGCGCGGCCTGGTGATCCTGTACGAGACGCTGGTCGTGGGCACGCGCTGGCTGATGCGCTCAGCCAACCTCCAGGTGGAGGACGAGGGCGTCGAGCTGGGCAAGGGGGGCATGGCGCTGATGCTCCTCATCACCGCGGTGCTGGGCCTCGGCCTGTTCTTCCTGCTCCCCCTCGGCGTGGCCACGTTCGCCGCGGGCGGCAACAGCAACGGCCTCGTCCAGCAGGTGGTGGAGGGCCTGGTCCGCGTGGCGCTGTTCCTGGGCTACCTCGCGCTCCTCGCCCGCACCCCGGACATCAGCCGCGTGTTCGCCTACCACGGCGCCGAGCACATGACGATCCACGCGCTCGAGCACGGCGACCCGCTCCGCCCCGAGGCCATCCGCAAGTACCCCACCGCCCACCCGCGCTGCGGCACGGAGTTCCTGGTCGTCGTGGTGCTGCTGTCGATCGTGGCGTTCAGCCTGGTCGGCCGCCAGACGCCGGTGGTGATGGTCGCCAGCCGGATCCTGCTGATCCCGGTCATCGCCTCGGTGGGCTACGAGCTGCTGCGCATCGGCGCCAGGCACCGCTCCAACCCCATCGTCCGCGCGCTGATGTCGCCCGGGATCCTGGTCCAGATGATCACCACCAAGCAGCCCACCGACGACATGATCGAGGTCGCGATCGTGGCCGTGGAGGAGGCCCTGCGCGCCGACGGCGAGTCCGTCCCCGCAGGCGGCCTGGACCTCCCGCGCGACCCGATGCCGGCCCCCGGCGTGACGGCCGCGAAAGCCCGCGCCGCCGCCGACGAACGGCCGGCGGGCGAGCCCGGCAGCCCCGACGCCTGACCCCGCAGCCCGAGACCGGCCGAACCCATGCCTGCCGAAGTCAACCTCGACGCCAAGCTCGCCGGCCTCGCCGCCCAGTACGAGGACGTCACGCGCCAGCTCGGCACCCCCGAGGTCCTGGGCGATCCGAGCCAGCTCCGCCGCCTGGGCCGCGAGCTCGCCCGCCTCGAGCCCGTGGTCGCCGCGTACCGCGTCCTGCACGAGGTCCGCGACCAGCTCGCCGGCGCCCGCGAGATGCGCGACGACGAATCCGACGAAGACCTCCGCGCGCTCGCCCGCGAGGAGATCGCCGAGCTCGAGGCCCGCGAGGTGCAGCTGCTCGACGACCTCAAGGTGTCCCTCCTCCCGCGCGACCCCAACGACGACCGCAACGTCATCGTGGAGATCCGGGCCGGCGCCGGCGGCGAGGAGGCGGCGCTGTTCGCGTCCGAGCTGCTGCGCATGTACACGCGCTACGCGCAGGAGCACAAGTTCGCCACCGACCTCATGAGCCTCAACGAGACCGGCATCGGCGGCATCAAGGAGGCCATCCTCGAGGTCGCCGGCGACGGCGCCTACAGTCGGCTCAAGTTCGAGGGCGGTGTCCACCGCGTCCAGCGCGTGCCCGCCACCGAGTCGTCCGGGCGGATCCACACGTCCACCGCCACGGTCATCGTGCTGCCCGAGGTGGACGACATCGAGATCGACATCGACGAGGAGCGCGACCTGCGGATCGAGGTCAAGCGCTCGTCCGGCCCGGGCGGCCAGTCCGTCAACACCACGGACTCCGCGGTCCGCATCACGCACATCCCCAGCGGCCTCGTCGTGGAGATCCAGGACGAGAAGAGCCAGCACAAGAACAAGGCCAAGGCGATGAGCGTCCTGCGCTCGCGGCTGTACGACCTGGAGCTGAGCAAGCAGCGCACGGCCCAGAGCGCCGAGCGCAAGCTGATGGTGGGCGGCGGCGAGCGCTCCGAGAAGATCCGCACCTACAACTTCCCCGACAACCGGGTGACGGACCACCGCATCGGCGTGACCATCCACAACGTGCCGGCGGTGCTCGAGGGCCAGATCGACCCGCTCATCGACGCGCTCCAGATGGCCGACCAGGCCGACCGGCTGCAGGCGCTCACGGAGTCGGACGGGTAGGCCGTGGCCGACACCTCGGGCAGCGTGCCCGCGATCGCGGGCGGCGTGGCGGCGCTGGTCGCCGAGGCCGCCGCGCGGCTGGACGCGACGGGGTCCGGCTCGCCGCGGCTGGACGCGGAGCTGCTGCTCGGCCACGTGCTGGGCGTGGACCGGATCGGCGTGATCGCCCACCCGGAGGCGCCCGTGGGGGCCGGGGCGCGGGCGCAGTTCGCCGCCGAGGTCGCGCGCCGCGAGGCCGGCGAGCCGGTGGCCTACATCCGCGGCTTCCGCGAGTTCCACGGCCTGGCCATCGCCACCGACCCCCGCGCCCTGATCCCGCGCCCGGAGACCGAGCTGCTGGTGGACGCGGCCCTGGCCGAGGTGACGGCCCGGCTGGCCGCCCCGTCGCGGCCCGCCGGCGCCCCGGCCATCCGCGTGGCGGACGTCGGCACCGGCTCGGGGGCGATCGCCATCGCGCTCCTCGCGGCGCTCCGGGCCCGGCGCATGGCCGAGCACGTCGTCGTCGTGGCCGCCGACGTGTCCGCGGACGCGCTGCAGCTCGCCCGCGAGAACGCCGTGGGCCACGGCCTCGCGGACCGGCTGGTGTTCGTGGAGGCGGACCTGCTGCCGCCGGTCGTGGACCCTCGGTTCGCGGTGGTCTGCGCCAACCTGCCCTACGTCGCGACGGCCCAGCTCGACGGTCTCGCGCGCGACCTCTCGTTCGAGCCGCGGACCGCGCTCGACGGGGGACCCGACGGGCTGGACCTCGTGCGGAGGCTGCTGGACCGCCTGCCGGACGCACTGACGCCCGACGGGGTCGCGCTGCTCGAGATCGGCGCGGACCAGGGCGACGCCATCGTCGAGGCGGCGGCGCACCAGCTCCCCGGCTGGCGGTGCAGCGTGCAGGCGGACCTCGCCGGCCTGCCGCGGCTGGCCCGCGTGGGGCCTCGGCCGGGGGCCGCGGCGGGGGACCGCCGGTGATCCCGGACTACCGGCCCGCGGCGCGCCCCGAGCCTGCCTTCCCCGTCCGGATGGTGGTGCTGGACATCGACGGGACGCTCGTGGGCGAGGACCTGCAGATCGGGCCCCGGACGCGCTCGGCGGTCGGGGAGGCGGTGAGGCGCGGCGTCCGCGTGTCGCTGGCCACCGGGCGGATGCCCAGCTCGGCCGTCGTGTTCGCGAGCCTGCTGGGACTGGACATGCCGCTCATCGGGCACCAGGGCGCCGTGATCCGGGCGATGCCCACGCGCCCCCAGGCGCCGCTGCCCGCCAGCGCGCACGCGCGGGGCCGAGTGGGCCGCGTCCTCCACCACGCGCCGCTGCCGGCGGCGGCGACCCGCGAGGCGATCGCCTGGTGCCGTGCCCGCGGGCTCGACCCGCACCTCAACGACCTGGAGCGGATCGTCGTCTGGGAGGGCGACCCGTCGTTCGCCGACTACTCGGCCTACGTGGGCACCGACGCCCGCATCGTGCGGGACCTGGCGGCTGCCGTGACGCACCCGGTGAGCAAGGTCATCGCGGTGGGCGATCCCGGGCGGCCGATGGAGCTGGTGGCGGAGGCGCGCCGCCACTTCGCGGGCCGGGCGGACGTGACGGTGTCGCACCCGCGGTTCCTGGAGTTCGTGGCGCCCGGCGTCTCCAAGGGGCGCGCCGTGGCCTGGCTGGCGCACGAGGGGGAGATCCCCATGGGCGCGGTGATGGCGATCGGCGACTCGCTCAACGACGCCGAGATGATCGGCGACGCGGGCCACGGCGCGGCCATGCCCACGGCCGTGGCCGAGGTGCGGCGCGTCGCGCGCTACCTCGCCCCCCCGGTGGCCGACGAGGGGGCGGCGCAGCTGATCGAGCAGCTCGTGCTGGCCCCTCCGCGCGAGGCGGCGGCAAACGCGGAGAGGCTGGCCTCGGCCGGGCTCGAGTCCGCGGCCGGGCCAGGCGCGTCGGCGCGAGGGTCCGCGTCCGAGGGTCCCGGCGCGCCCGACGACGGACGCGACGCGTGAGCGCGCGGATCCTCCCCGACAGCGCCGCCGCGCGCGCCGAGGCCGTCGAGCTGCTTCGCGCCGGTGGCATCGTCGCGGTGCCCACGGACACGGTCTACGGCATCGCCGCGGACATGGCGCTGCCGGACGCCATCGAGCGCCTGTTCGCCGCCAAGGGGCGCCCGCCCGAGAAAGCCGTGGCCGTGCTCCTGGCCGACGCGGCCCAGGCTGGCGAATTGGGCGTCGTGTCGCCGGCTGCTGCGGCCCTGGCGACCCGGTTCTGGCCTGGCGGCCTCACCCTCGTCCTCCCGGTGCGCCCCGAGGCTCGCCTGCCGCGCGTGCTGGCTGGCGGCGCCCCCACCATCGGCGTCCGCGTGCCCGACCACCCGGCCCCTCGGGCGCTCGCCGCGGCCCTCGGCCCGCTGCCCACCACGTCCGCCAACCGGTCCGGCGAGCCCGACGCGCGCGACGCGGCCGAGATCCTCGAGCGGCTGGGCGACTCGCTGGCGCTCGTGCTGGACGGCGGCCCGGTCCGCGGCGGCCCGGCCTCGACCGTCGTGGACTGCACGCTCGAGTGGCCGTCGGTCCTGCGCGAGGGCGCCATCCCGTCCGCCGATATCGCCGCCGCGCTCAGCGCGGCCGGCATCGCCCATGCCATCGGCACCTGGGACGTGGACGAGGCGTAGCTGCGCGGCGGCGGCGCGGCGGCGGCGGGGCGGCGCGGCGGCCCCGGGC
>JAJXTS010000052.1 GCA_021783595.1 Chloroflexota bacterium
CGGGCCCGGGCGCCGGGCGCAGGCCCGGGCGCAACGCGAGGCCCGGGCGCAACGGCCGGGCCTCGGGCCCGGGGCGCAACGGCGCGCGTGCCAGCATCGGCGCGCCGGGGGGGGCTGGCCAAGGGAAGGGCGTCCGGGGCCCCGGCGCGTCACCGAGTGGGCGTCGCCTCCGGGAAGCACTCGGGAGGGCAGACCGTGCGGGCGCGGCGGACGGCCCGCACGAAGCTGGAGACGGCGATCCCGGCCACGATCACCACCACCAGCACCAGGCCGGCGTTGATGAAGTCTAGGTTGGGGATGCCGATCCCGGTGGGCAGGCCGGTGTCGAGCGGTCCTGCGAGGGCCGGCGCGAAGAGCTGCACGGACCCCCAGACGGCGAACAGCAGCCCGCCGCCCAGCAGGGTTCGACCGGAAACCTCGCGGGCCACGTAGTTCATGACCGCCTCGCCGTAGCCGCGCCGGTGCATCCACGCCCCGATGAGCAGGCCCGCCAGGCCCTGCACCAGCATGGTGCCCAGGCCGAACAGCAGCCCCGGCAGGAACGCCAGGGCGGCGTTGGGCATGGCAGGTGCCAGGACGGTGTAGATGATCACGGCGAACGCGCCGGTGCCCCAGCCGGCCACGAAGCCGTGGATCAGCGTCATCCGCACGGGGATCGGCGCGCCGCCCGTGTCCAGGGTCTGGTAGGCCACCTCGCCGCCCTGCAGGTGGAACCCGCGGTGGAGCAGGCGCTCGAACCACTCGGTGAGGTGGAGCTCTCGGCCGAGGCGCAGGATGTACGCGCCGCTGACCGCCATCACGATCCCCACCACCAGGTCCACCACGCTGTTGAACGTGCCGGACGCCAGCAGTGGCGCCAGGGCGAGGTACGCGAGCTCCGACGCGATCGCCCTCTGGACCGTGAAGGCGGCACTGAAGAGGACGCCGGCCTGGAGCCCGCGCCGCCCCGACGCGCCGCCGATCGCGTACGAGAGGGTGATGGGCCAAGTGTGCTCGTCGGGCGTGACGCCGTGCAGCGCGCCGAGGAGGAAGGCCGTGCCCAGAAGGGGCAGCAGGTTGTTGGTCACGAGGAGCTCCGGGGCGGTTCTGGTGAGAACGCGACTCATTCTCACTCGCCACACCCGCTACGTCAAGCGCGCTGCGGGCGTGGCGCCTTGGTGCGGCGCGTCGCCCAGGGGCAGCCGCCGACGGAGGTCAGGCGCCGTCGCATGGGCCGGCGAACCAGGCTGGGCCGGGCCGGGGCGCGTGGTGCCACGAGCCCGCGGGGCGGCCCCCGCCGATCGCGCGGCTCACTCCAAGGGACCGTGCCCGCCGATCGCGTTGGGCCAGCGGGCCCCGGAGCCTTAACCCTCTGAGGCCGGCGTGTCGGAGCTGGGCGCCCTCCCGGCGGCCGGCGCGGACCGAGGGGCCGGCGCGAGGTCGATGGTGCGGACCCGGCGCGTCCGTCCGGCGGTGGTGCGGACATTCGCGGCCGGGATCACGCCGCCCGCGATCGACTCGACCACGGCCGTTTCGCCGGCATACAGGCCCGTGCCCAAGATGGTCACGTGTAGGCCCACCTCGATGCCCGCCCGCCCGGTGCTGGCCTCGCGGTTGATCACCGCGACGGTCGGCGGCGTGACTCGGGGCACGGGAACGGGCGCGGGGCCCTTGGAGCTGCGGGGCGGCGGGTAGTTCGGCCGCCGCTTCTTCGTCATGAACGGCCCCCGCGGCCGGTGCGCCGCTCGACCTTGGGCGGCTTGGGCTCGCGGCCAGGGCGCGGCGGGTTGGGAAGCGTGCCGGGCGCCTGGTTCGCCGGCGGCGCCACCGGCCCCCGGGCACGCGCGGCCTCAACCTCGCGCTCGAAGGCCCTCGCCGTCTCGGAGGGGATGGCGGCATACCACGCCGCCTCGATGTGCTTGGTCCGCTCGGTCTCGGCGGCGCGCTGCGCGCGCTCGTGCGGCGAATGCTTGGTCACGGTCTCGTCCTCGCGTTGGCGCCGGCTCCTGCGGCATGGGGGGTTGCGTGGGCAGGTCCTCCCGAGCGGCGAAGTCGCTCGCCGGGAAGGGCAATGGGATGCTGCCGGACGGCTGGCCCGCGGCCGGCGCCGATGCCCGGCGCGACAGGACCCCTGCCTCCCGTCGGCGTGCCCGTTCGCCGCCGGCCAGGGGTGGCGGAGCCCCTGGCGCCGCCACGGTCGCGGGTGGGCACGGCCCGGAGCGGCTCGGCCCGTACGGAGCGGTCGGGTTCGAAGCCGGCCACGAGCTCCGACGCGATCGGCCGCTGCAGCAGCCGCTGGATGTCGCGCAGGAGTTCGGCCTCGTCCACGCAGACGAGTGAGATCGCCCGGCCGCCCACGCCGGCGCGGCCCGTGCGCCCGATTCGGTGGACGTAGTCCGAGGCCACCATCGGCAGCTCGTAGTTCACGACATGCGGCAGCGCCTCGATGTCGATCCCCCGCGCCGCGATGTCGGTCGCGACGAGGATCCCGACGCGCCCCGCCTTGAAGTCGTCCAGGGCGCGGATGCGCTGGCCCTGGCTCTTGTTGCCGTGGATCGCAGCGGCGGGGATCCCGTCGCGACCGAGCTGCTCGGCCAGGCGGTTGGCCCCGTGCTTGGTCCGCGTGAACACCAGCGCCTGCGAGATCCGCCCGGACCCCACCAGGTGCACGAGGAGGTCCCGCTTGCGCTCGCGGTCCACGGGGATCACCAGCTGGTCCACCAGCTCCGCGGCCGTGTTGCGCGGCGCCACGTCCACCGTGGCCGGGTCCACGAGCAGGCCCTCGGCCAGCTTGCGGATGTCGTCGGAGAAGGTGGCCGAGAACAGCAGGCTCTGGCGGCGCGTCGGCAGCAACGCCAGCACGCGCCGGATGTCGCGGATGAAGCCCATGTCGAGCATCCTGTCCGCCTCGTCGAGCACGAGGATCTCCACGCGGGAGAGGTCGATGGTCTGCTGCCCCACATGGTCCAGCAGCCGGCCGGGTGTTGCAACCACGATGGGCGCGCCCTTGCGCAGAGCGCTCGCCTGGGGGCTGAACCCCACCCCGCCGTAGATCGCCACCGAGCGCGTCGGGCGGTGGCGCCCGTACGTGCGGACGCTCTCCTCCACCTGGAGCGCGAGCTCGCGGGTGGGCGTGAGCACCAGGGCGCGGACCGGCGGCCGGACGGGCTTCGCGTGGACCGATCGCGCGACGCCGGCCTGCGGGTCGGAGTCGGCGAGGAGCTGGAGGATGGGCAGGACGAACGCGGCGGTCTTGCCGGTGCCCGTCTGGGCGGCGGCGAGCAGGTCGCGGCCGGCGAGGACGAGCGGGATGGCCTGGCGCTGGACGGGCGTGGGCTCGGTATAGCCCTCGTCGGCGACGGCGCGCAGGTAGTCGGGCGCCAGCCCGAGGCTGTCGAAGGTCATGAAGCGGTGCGCTCCTGAGGGCCCTCCCGCGAGTGCGGGGCCCGGTCAGGGCGTCAAGTGGATCGGGATCTGGCGGCGCAAGCCGCGGACGCAGACCGGAGCGCCCGTCGAGCACGAAGAGGCGGAGTATACCCCATCTTCGGAAAGGACCCGCGCGGCGAGGGTCGCCGGGTCCCGCGGGTGACGGCGCGGGCCCCGGCACGGCCCGGGGCGACGTGCGGATGGGGGTAGAGTAGGGGCCCGCGGCCAGTCGGCCGTCGCCGGGAGGACCGCGATCACTCGAGAGGCGTCAACCCCGCTGTCGGTGTCTCTCCCGCCCGATGCCACGGCAGTGGCCACCGGAAGCCGCGTCGCCCTCCGCGACGCTCCGGCCCGCCCTCGGCCGGGCGACCCCGGGGCCTCGGCCGACCGGGACGACTCGGGCGACTTGGGCGAGCCCGCCACCTTGCCCCTCGACGCCCTTCGCGAGCCCACGGCCCAGGACCTCGCGGAGCCGCCCGAGGACCTCGAGCGGGTGCCGGCGACCGAGCCTGCCATCGACGACTCGGTCCGCCTCTACATGAACGAGATCGGCAGGATCGCCCTGCTCAGTGCCGAGGAGGAGGTCGTCCTCGCCAAGGCCATCGAGCTGGGCGAGGAAGTGGCCCTGGCGCCCTGGAGGGGCATGGTCTCCCTGCGCGAGTGGACGCTCCACGGGACCGAGGCCCGGACGCGGACGGCCAAGCCCCAGCACCGCCTGCCGTTCGGCCCGGAGGCCGCCGCGATGGTCGGCCACGCCGTCGGCAACGACGCCGCCGGCAACCTGCTGGTCGCGTCCCCCGGGTTCGCGGAGCTCGGGCAGGCGGCGGACGCCGCGTCGCCCCAGACCGCCCCGGCCCGCCGGGAGGCCCGCCGCCTGGTGGCCGCCTACAACCGGGCGCGCACGCCGGAGGCGTTCCTCGCCCTGCTCGACTACGCCTATCTCGCCGTGCACAACGGCGACCTCGAGTGCCGCGACAACCCCGCCCTGCGCGCCGTCTACGACTGGACCCGCGACGGGGTCGCCTTCCCGGCCATGCGGCGCTGGATCGAGGGCGGCCATGACGCCGAGTTCCTGCGACGTCTCGGATACGACCCGGCCGTCCCCGTCGGCATCCGGGCGCGCGAGCGCGACGGCGAGCTCGTCAGGATGGGCCGCGACGCGCGCGAGCAGCTGACGGTGGCCAACCTGCGGCTGGTGGTGTCCATCGCGAAGCGCTACTTCGGCCGAGGCATGAGCTTCCTCGCCATCGTCCAGGAGGGCAACATCGGCCTCATCCGGGCGGTCGAGAAGTTCGACTACGAGCGCGGGTTCAAGTTCTCCACCTACGCCACGTGGTGGATCCGCCAGGCCATGACGCGGGCCATCGCCGACCAGGCCCGCACCATCCGGATCCCGGCCCACATGGTGGAGGCCGTCAACCGCCTCGGCAGGGTGACCCGGCAGCTTGCGCAGGACCTGGGCCGCGAGCCCACGATCGAGGAGCTCGCCGAGGCGATGACCCTGGCGACGAAGGCGGACGTGTCCCCGGACAGGGTCCGGGAGATCATCCGCGCAGGCCGGCAGGCGATCTCGCTCGACACGCCGGTGGGCGAGGACGCCGAGGCGACCATCGGCGACTTCATCGAGGACCGCAGCGCGCTGGCCCCGGCCGAGGCGGCCTCGCACCAGCTGCTCAAGGAGCACGTGGCGGCCGTCCTCGACTCGCTGACCGGGCGGGAGCGCCGTGTGCTCCAGCTCCGGTTCGGGTTCCTCGACGGGCGTGCCCGGACGCTCGAGGAGGTGGGCAGCGAGTTCAACGTCACCCGCGAGCGGATCCGCCAGATCGAGGCCAAGGCGCTGCGCAAGCTCCGCCACCCGTCGCGCAGCCGCAAGCTCAAGGACTACCTCGAGGAGTAGGCCGGGCCGCCACCGGGCCGAGACTCCGGGATCGCCGCAGCTGGGCTGAGCCGGCCCGCAGCGCGCCGGCGTCCGAGGCCGGGGCGGATGCGCGCCGGGCACGCCCGAGGCGCCAGTCGCGCCGCTGCCGGCCCGGGAATCGAAAACGGCCCCGGGGTTGAGCCCGGGGCCGCTGTCAGGTGCTGGCTGTTACCGGTTGCGGAAGCAGTCCGAGCAGTAGACGGGCTTGCCGCTGGTCGGGTTGAACGGAACCTTGGCCTCGCGGCCGCAGCTCGAGCAGGTCGCCGTGAACATCTCACGCGGGCCCGAGCTGTAGGAGGAGCGGCTGGAACCGCCGCCGTAGGACGAGCCGCCGCCGTACGACGAGCCAGCGCCGTAAGAGGTGCCGGTGCCGTAGGACGAGCCGCCGCCGTAGGAGGAGCCGCCATCACGGGCGGCCTTCTTGGCGGCCCGGCAGGAGGGGCAGCGACGGGGCTCCGAGAAGCCCTTCTGCGCGTAGAAGTCCTGCTCGCTGGCGGTGAAGGTGAACTCAGACCGGCAGTCGCTGCAGGTCAGGGTGCGATCCATGGTCACAAAAAACTCCTTCGTCCGGCCGTTCGAGCGGGTTTCCTGGTGACCCGCTTGGGGCGAGAAGGAGGAGTTCCGAGGGCTTGGCCGGATATGGGTGATGGTATCCGGCAACTCCGGACAGGTGGCAATGATCATCGATGTTGCAGCGGCGGTCAAGCCCCAATTTGGCGGCAAGCAGCGCTCGCGGCGCCCCGGGCCAACGAGGCGGTCGCGAGGAGCGGCGCACGACGGCGCCCATGCTGCCTTCCCGAGGCCACTGGTGCCGCCCTTCCCAAGTGGCCCCACGCAGAGCGGCGCGTGGTGAAGTCAGTCCGGAACGCGGAACAGCTCGAGGTGCACGGGTCGCCCGCCGACGACGAGCGCCCCGCCGCGGACCCTGTGGCCGGCCAGGCGGATGTCGAGCCCCTCGCCGACGGACGGGCCGACGATCGCGTCCGCGGCCGCCAAGGCGGCGCGCTGGAGCAGGCGCCCGAGGGCGCCCTCGTCCGGGTAGCGGTGCTGCTCACGCGGCGCGTAGCCGGCGGCGACGGCTCGGCGGTGGTCCGCGTGGGCCGACGCGGCGGCCTCCACGAGGCGCGGCCACTGCTCGGCGAGGGTTGTCGGCGCATCGAACAGCTCGACCGCCACCAGCCGGCCCCCGATGCCGACCGCGACGCCCGCCGCTCCGGCGGGGCAGGGGAACGCACGGGCGAGCTCGGCGGTGTCGATCGCCTCGCGCGCGTAGAGGTCGTGGAGGGCGGCGGTCCGCGACCGCTCGCCGTAGCGCGCCTCCTTGGCGGCGATCTCGGCCCATACGCGGCCTTGGTCCGCGGCGTGCGAGCGCCGCGGCGCCTGCGGCCCCGCCTGGGGGTGCGGGCCCACCTCCATCGCGGCGACCTCGGCCATCTGGTCGCTCATCATCGCCCGGAGCCCGTAGTCCACCTTGCGGTCCGCCTGGAACCGCGAGCCCTGGTTCCAGCGGCCGAGCTCGAGGCAGGAGACCGGAATGGCCGTGACGGCCGCGGGCGGCAGCCACACGGTGATGTTGATGATCCGGTTCTGCTTGGCGCCCACGACCGTGTCGCCGGCGAAGATCACCACCGGCTTCGCCTTGGTCAGCGCTTCGATCGCGGGCACGGTGCCCGAGCCCTGCTCCCGCAGCTCGAGGTCGCCCGCCCGGGCCGCCGCGGCGGCCGTCTCGTAGGCGGCCTCGCGGGCCCCGCCCCACTCCAGCGCCGTGACGACGAGCCCCTCCCGGGACATCGTCACGAGCGGGCGGATCGTCCGGATGGCGTCGCCGAGCGCGACCCTCGCCTGCTGTTCTTCCTGGTTGCTCACTGCGTCCTGCCTTTCACTGCCGCCACCGTATTCGCGGGTCGTGCCACCTCGGCTGTCACAGCGGCTCAGCCGGCGGCCAGGCGCGGACCAGCGCCTGCTCGCCCGCCCTCGTGATCGAGCCGTGGCGCGCCGCCTGCGTGCGCCGGACCGCCTCGTCGAAGCCGAGGCCGAGCTCGCGGTAGACGCACGCCGCGGTCATGCCCGAGCGGTCGATCCCGCCCCGGCACGCGATCGCGACGAACCCGCCGGCGCGGACGCGGTCCACGAGGCCGACCACGGCCCGGCGGTACGCGACGGGGTCGAGCGGCGTCTCCGGGTCGTGGACGGGGAACCGGACGAGCTCCGGCCCCTGCGCCGCCATCACGGCCGGCAGCTCCGCCACGCGGCACCAGGCGAGCTCGTGGTCCTCGACCAAGAGGAAGAGCGCGTCGACCCCGAGGCCGTGCAGCGTCGCCAGGTCCGCGTCGAGGTCGCGCCAGTGCGCACCCGAGTGCCCGTCGCGCTTCTTGCCGGGCAGGAAGGTGATCCCGACCCTGCCCGTGCCGTCGAGACTGGTCCCGCTGAGGTCGAGCAGGTCGACGCGCAGCGGGCTCAGGGTCGAGGTCCGCGCGCCCGCCGTCGCCACGAGCCCGTCCACCAGCGGCGTGGCGACCTCGCGCCCGCGCATCCCGCGCCGCCAGTCGAGCGGGATCCCGTCCCAGCCCCAGCGCGCTCCGGCGAGGCCGCCCGCGATCGCCGCCGTCGTGTCGGTGTCGTTGCCGTAGGCGACCGCCCGGCGGACCGCGTCGGCGTAGTCGGCCGCGCCGGCGAAGGCGTCCCAGGCCGACCAGAACGAGTCGAGCACGAAGCCGCCGCCCGAGCGGCCGCCGAAGCCCCGGAGCTCCGCGAGCGCCCCGGCGTGGTTCTCGAGCCCGGGTTCGGACGCGTATACCCGCTCGCACTCGGCGAGCGCCGACGCCAGGGCCGCCTCTGGCTCCAGGCCGCGTAGCAGACCGACGACCGCCAGGCAGTACACGGCGCACGCGGCCTGGCAGCGGGGATGCCCGTGCGTGACGCGCGACGCGAGGTGCGCCCGCCCGATGAGCTGCGCGGGCTCATCGTCCCGGTGCACGAGCGCGAGCGGCAGCACCCGCATCAGCGAGCCGTTGCCGCACGAGTCCTCGCCGGCGGGGCCCGCGTCGGCCGCGGCCGCCCCTTCGTCCAGGCGCTGCAGCGCCCGGAACGTGGTCGCGCCGACGTCGAACCGGCCGTCGCCGTCGGGGGTGTAGGCGCCGCGGTCGCGCCAGGCGCGGAAGCGGCGGCCCTGGTCGTCGAGGTCGAACGCCGGCCCGCCGTCAGGCCCGCCGTGGAGCAGCGAGTCGAGGAGCGCGAGCGTGAGCGCGCCGTCGTCGCTCCAAGTGCCCGCCGGCTGGCGCCACGGCCCGCCAGGCTCGCCGAAGCGGACCTCGTCGGCCGGCCGCGGTAGCCCGAACTCGTACGGGACGCCCACGGCGTCGCCGACGAGGAGGCCCCACACGGCGCCGGCGAGGCGCGACGCGAGCCGGACGGTCCCGGAGTGGTCGTCGAGGGTCGGATAGTCGGTCATGGCGTCATCCCCTTCGGGCTGGCGGGCGGGGACGGCACCCGGGGAGGTCGTGGTGTCGGGACGCGGCGCGCGGTCAGCTGGCCGTGCCCGTGGGCCGCGTGAACCGGTACAGCTCCGGCGGGCGGTGGCCGAGGCCCGTCGCGCGCTCACCCGTCGCCTCGACGAGGCCGCGCGTGATGACCGTGCGCCGGAACGAGTCCTTGTTGAGCGGCCGCCCCAGGATCGCCTCGTGGACGCGCCGGAGCTCGAGCAGCGTGAAGGTGTCGGGCAGCAGCTCGAAGCCGATCGGCGCGTAGTCGAGCTTGCCTCGGATGCGCTCGACGGCCGTCGCGAGGATCGAATCGTGGTCGAAGGCCAGGGGCAGGGCGGAGCCGTCCGCGGTGCGCGCCTCGACCGAGCGGAGGCGGCCGTTCGCCTCGACGGCGACCTCGGCCAGCGCGAGGGTGCGTCCGGTCGGCGCCGCCGCCGCGCGCTCCAGGCGGTCGGGCTCGACCAGGGCGTAGTAGGCGACGCTGATCACGCGCGTCCGCGGGTCGCGCCCGGGCTCGCCGAACGTGTAGAGCTGCTCGGTGAACACGGCGTCGAGGCCCGCCTTCGTCCGCAGGACGCGCTCGGCCGCATCGTCGAGCGACTCGTCCACGCCGACGAAGCCGCCCGGCACCGACCAGCGGCCCTTCTGCGGCTGGCTGTCCCGGCGGACCAGCAGGGTTCGGAGGGCGTCCCGGGCCACGGTCAGCAGCACGACGTCCACGGCCACCGACGGGTGCTCCCAGAGGCCGGCGTCGTAGGAGGCGAGGAACTCGAGGTCGTCGACGTCCTCGGGGCCGTCCGTCACCGCGCACCTCCCTCTAACTTAGATGTATGATGCAGTTATGCATGATGCAGATAAGGTTGTCAACCCTCAAGACTGGGCGCCGTTGCCGCCCAGGCCGCAGGATGGCGTCGCCAACCGCTCACGACCGGAGGACGTGACCCGATGACGGACCGACTCGCGCTCCCGATCGAGGGCATCCCGGTGCCCGAGCAGCCATGGCTCTACTCCGAGCGCCTGGTCATCGCCCTCCAGGCCGCGGCCGTGATGCATGCCAGTCAGACCCGCAAGGGGACCCGCGTGGCCTACCTCACGCACCTGCTGGGAACCTGCGCCATCGCGCTCGACCACGGCGCCGGGGAGACGGAGGCGATCGCGGCCCTGCTCCACGACGCGATCGAGGACGTGCGGCCGACGAAGCGGGCGCGCCAGACGGTCGCCTGGTTCGGCCCGGACGTCCTCCACATCGTGGAGGCGTGCACCGACGGCGTGCCGGGGCCGGCGGGGGAGAAGGGCGACTGGCTCGATCGCAAGCGGGCCTACGTCGACCACATCGCCGGGGCCTGCGCGCCGGTCCTCCTCGTCTCGGCGTCCGACAAGCTCCACAACGCGCGCTCCATCCTGGCCGACCAGCGGGCCGTCGGCGACGAGGTGTTCACGCGCTTCAGCAAGGGCAAGGACGGGACACTCTGGTACTACCGCGCGCTCGTCGACGCGTACCGGGCGAACCCCGACCACGTGCCCGAACTGATCGACGAGTTGGACCGGACCGTCGAGGAGATCGAGCGGCTCGCGGGGTGAGGGCAGTGAGGCGGGCGCACCTCGGCGACGCCACCGCGACACCCGAGCCGTCACGGCGGTGGGTCACCATCGGGCCATGAGCCCGCTTGGTCGTGCGCGGAGTCTGCCCGGTCCGCGGGCCGGGCGTCGAGGGCTGGTGCGCCGTCACTGGTGGGTCGTGTCCCCATAGTGGTGTAACAGCGGGGCCGTGAACGAGAGCGGCCGCCGCGTCGTCCTCGCGTCGTTGGATCTGCAACCGGCGACACCGAGGGGACACCACGATGGCCGACGACAGGATGGCCGTGCTCGAGACGGTCCGCAAGGCGATCAGCGAGGGCGACGCCGACTCCCTCCGCGAGGGCGTCCGCGTCCTCGCCCGGGCCGTGATGGAGGCGGAGGTCACCGAGCTCACGGGGGCGCCCCGCGGGGGGCGGAACCCGGAGGCGCGCCTCACCCACCGCAACGGGTGCCGCGAACGGCGCCGGGACACCCGGGCCGGTACGATCGGCCCGGCCGTCCCCCGCGTCCGCGACGGGTCGTGCCTCCCCTCGCTCCTCGAGCCCCGCCGGCGCGTGGAGCCGGCCCTGCTCGCGGTCGTGTCGGAGGCGCACGTCGCCGGCGTCAGCACGCGGCGCGTCGAGGACCCCGTCGAGGCCCTCGGGATCGCCTCGATGAGCCGCAGCGAGGTCAGCCGGATCTGCGCGGCGCTCGACGACGGGGTCGAGGCGTCCCGCACGCGGCCGCTCGACGCCGGCGCCGGCCATCCAGTCGAGCAGCTGGCGGAAGTCGTAGCGGTACTTGCCGCCGGTCCCGTCGGACACGACCGACGCCGAGGCGCGAGGAAGTCCTCGAACAGGTCTGCGAGGTCGAGGGACGCGTCCCACAGGGGCGCCGGGGGGCGGTCGGGGGAGTGGTGGGCGGCCATGGGGGGGGGGTCCTCGCCGGCCCGCGCCGCTGGTCCCCTGGCCGCCGCGCGCGCCCGCCGGCTGCGGGACCGCCAGCGCCCCGAAACCGTGGGCAGAATGTCCCCGCACGCTCAGCGGACCCCTGGGCAGAATGTCTCGGGAGGGGATCTCGGCCCGAATCGGGCGTTCCAAGCCACCCCGATACACGAATCCAGTGAGGATCTGTGCAGAAGAGGGAAGTGGAGCGGGAGACGGGATTCGAACCCGCGACATTCTGCTTGGGAAGTCCTGACCTCGCCAGCGGTGTGCTCCGTGCTTGGGCGCTGAACTGGAATCGCGATAGTTATAGTGTCGCGCAACAGTCCGGGACACCCTGCCTTGGTCACTTCGGCGAGTGGCTGACACTCGCCAGTCGCGTCACCGCCGCCGGCCGCCGATCCCCCGGACGTCGAAGCCGAGGCTTGCATATGCGGCCAGACGCTTCGTCAGCATCCGCGCGAGCACCGGGACGTTCGCGTCGACGTAGTCGTGGACCTCGATGCGGTCCTTCCCCTCCATTGGCCGGAGGACGCGTCCGACGTACTGGACGATCCGGCCGCGGAACGCGATCGGGAAGGCGACGAACAGCGCGTCGAGCGGCGGGCAGTCGAAGCCCTCCCCCAGCAGGCTCCCCGTCGCGATGAGCACCACGCCAGCGCTAGGACGCGCCTCCGAGATGCGATGGATCACCTCCCGGCGCTCCCTCCTGCCCACGTCCCCGACGAGGACGGCGGACTCCACGCCAACGGCGCCGAGTTCTGCCTCGAGGCGGCGCACGTGCTCCTTCCATTGCGAGAGGACCAAGCAGTTGCGCCCGGCCCGCGACGCGGCCGCGACGTCCGCGCAGACCTGCCGGGTTCGGAACTCGTCGTCGACAAGCCCGCGGAACACCGACTGGATCGACGAGCCCGGTCCCCTCTCTTCGCCGACTAGGCCGCCGTGCGCCGTCTCGTGGACGATCAGGCTGCGCTCGATCGGGACGGTGGCCTCCCGGGGCGACGTGCCCATGCGAGCGCGGACCGGCCCGCAGTACATGGTGATGATCCCCTCCAGCCCGTCGCGGCGGTACGGCGTCGCCGTCAGCCCGAGCCACGCAGGCGCCGGTATCTGCCGGACGACCCGCTCGAACGTCACGGCGGGGACGTGATGGCACTCGTCGACGATCACGAGCCCGTACCGGGCGGTCAGACCCCCGACGTCGTCGCGCCGGGCCAGCGACTGGACCATCGCGATGTCGACCGTCCCCTTCAGGCGGCCGGACCCGCCGCCCAGAGTCCCGATCTGCCGGCGCCCGAGGCCGAGGTGCTCCCCGAGCCGGTCGCGCCACTGCTCGAGGAGGGGCTGCCGGTCCACCAGCACGAGCGTGGCGACCGAGCGGTCGGCGACGACGGCGCACGCCACGACGGTCTTCCCGGCGCCCGGAGGCGCGACGAGAACGGACAGGTCGCGGCCGCGGAGGCGGTCGAGTGCCGCTCGCTGCTCCGCCGCCAGGCTGGAGCGGAGCTCGACGCCGATGGTCGCTGCGTCGACCGGTGGGACGCGGACCTCGAGGTGGCTGCCGGCCTGCTCGACCAGCGATGCCGCGGGCTCTCGCAGGCCGCGCGGCAGCAGGAGCCGATCGACCGTCTCCTCGTAGCAGCGGATGAGCCGCGGGGTGTCCCAAGTCGAGAAGCGGAGGCGCTCCTTCTCGTAGTACTCGGGGTTGTGGAGCGAGGCCAAGTGCTTGAGAGACGACACCAGGGCCGGCGGCAGCCCGATGCGGTCGACCTCGAGCATGGCGGCCGCCACGGCAGCGACCGAGGGGGGCGGTTTCGCGGCCTCGCCGCGGAACGGACGCCGATACGAAGGCTCCAGCGGCCCGGCCGGGACGTCGCGCAGCTGCTCCGCCAGCGACCTGGCGACCTCGGGCGGCGTGCGGCGGAGGCCTGACAGGAAGCCCCACTGGTCGGAGAACGGGTCGAGCGAGTCGTCGAGGAACACCGTCGTTCCCCCGCGCCGGCACCGGCCCTGGAGCGGCAGGGCGATCAGGTTGCCGAACGAGCCCTTCGGCACGAAGTCCTGGGCGGGGAAGAGGCGGTCGTAGCTCACGAGGTCGATCTCCGCGCGGACGGTCATCGCCTCGCGCAGCAAGTGCGCCCCGATCCGACGCGCCGAAGACGCGGGCACGGGCCCGGTGAAGAAGATCCAGACGTGCGCGCCGTCGCCCGAGCGGGACCGCTCGAGCGCGCCGTCGAAGCCCGTCGCCCGCGCTGCGTCGAGGTACGCCCGCGCGTCGAGCGGCCAGCCCGCCCCGTCGAAGTCGCACGCCAGCAGCCGGCAGGAGTCGTCCCGGAGGAGCGGGTACAGCCCGACGTGGAGGCGGCCTGAGAGGTGCGCCTCGATCACAGCATCCGTCAGGGGGAGGTACGCGCGGTCGGGCCTCCTGGCGTTGGCGGGCCCGCCGACGAGGGCCGGGCTCCAGCCCGATTTGGAGGCGCGCGAGCTCTCCCAGCGAGTTGCGTAGACGTCCTCGCGGCCCGCGAACAGTGTGCGGAAGATGGCGACCTTGTCCTCAGGCGAGGAGCGCGCGTCCACGCCCGGGAGGGGCGGCGCAGGCTCCTCGAACAGGGTCGGCCGGGCCGGCGCCGCGACGGGCGGGGACGGGACGCGCGGCCCGGGGTCGGAGTCCTGTGTTCCGACCAGGCCGCGCAGTTGCGTGTTCTCGGCTCGCAGGCGCTCGACCTCGCGCCGGAGGTCGGCGTACGACGGGTCGCTCCTCGAGCGGGGCTGGTCGCTCTCGTCCGTGCCGGGCGCTCCGCTACTGCTATGAGGTCTCTAGAG
>JAJXTS010000230.1 GCA_021783595.1 Chloroflexota bacterium
ACGTGGCTGCCGGACGCGAGCAGCTCCCCAACGGCTCGCTCGCCGCCCTCGAACAGCGCGTCGCCCCGCAGCTCGACGAGATCGGAATCGGGGATGCCCGCGTCGCGACACGCCGCGCGGAAGCCCTCGATGCGGGGCAGGTCCGCCGTGATGCCCACGTCGCCGCGGATGTAGGCCATCTGCCGGTGGCCAAGCGAGATCAGGTGCTCGGCGACCGCCCGCATCCCGCCCCGGTTGTCGCTGGCGATCACGGTGATCGGGACGTTGGCGGGCTCGGCGTTGACCACCACGACGGGCACCGGCGCCGCAGCCAGCCAGCGCCAGCTCTCGTCCGACACCTGGCTCGACGCCACGATCATTCCGTCCACGCGGCGGTCCGCCATGAGGTCGAGGTAGTGGACCGCCCGCCGCTCGTCGAACGCGGCCGAGCCCAGCAGGATCGAGTAGCCCACTCGGCGGGCCGCGTCGTCAGCCGCCTGCACGAGCTCGGGGAAGAAGGGGTTCTGGATGTCGGTGACGATCAGCCCGATCGTGCCCGTCCGCCGCATGCGGAGCGAGCGGGCGACCGCCGACGGGCGGTAGTCCAGGGCCTCCACGGCGGCCATGACCGCGTTGGCGGTCTCCGCCTTCGGGTTGCCGATGCCGGCCAGCACCCGGCTCACGGTGGCGGTGGAGACGCCTGCGCGCCTCGCGACGTCACGGATCGTGGCGGGTGCGCCTCGCTCGCTCACGCTGGCTCCTCCGGCCCGGTGCCGACGCCCGCAGGGCCCCGACGGGCCAGACTCCTCGCCGCCTGCCGTGCTCGCCGCATGTCGCGTTCCCCTGGCGTCTCCCGTGCTCCCGGCCACGCCCTACCGTCCGGGCACGCAGCGAGAGTAATCGTTTTCACAGCCTACGGGACACAGGGCCACAGCGTCAAGGCGTGACGGCGCGCGGGTTCCGGCGCGCGGGTTCCGGGGCGCGGGTTCCGGGGCGCGCGTGACGGCGCGCGGGCTGGCCCCGGCCCGCGGCCACGGGGCACCGTGCCAATTCGGATGTAATCGATTGCATTGTGCGCCCGGATCTGGAAAGATGGGGCACAGCCCGCCGTCGCGCCCCACGGAGCCCGCAGGAGCCCGCACATGACCCTTCCGCCGCCTGCCCAGCCCGACCAGCCGGGCCCCGATCCGCACGCCGACCTCGCGGCTCTCGCCCGTCGTGGCCGACTGCTCGTGCTCGAGACCACCAACGCCGCGGGCGCCGGCCACGTCGGCGGGCCGCTGTCCGCCATGGACCTGCTGGTGGCGCTGTACGCGCGGGTGATGCGCGTGCGGCCGGCCGAACCCGACTGGCCCGATCGGGACCGATTCGTCCTGTCCAAGGGCCACTCCGCGGTCGGGCTGTACGTGGCGCTCGCGCTGGCGGGCTACTTCCCGGTCGACGAGCTGCGGACGTTCGACCAGCCGGGCTCCCGCCTGCAGGGACACCCCGACATGACGCGGCTGCCAGCCCTCGACGCCTCGACTGGATCGCTGGGGCAGGGGATCTCCGTGGGCGTCGGGATCGCCCTCGGCGCGCGTCTCCGCGGCCGCGGCTTCCACACCTGGGTGATGCTCGGTGACGGCGAGATGCAGGAGGGGCAGGTCTGGGAGAGCGTCCAGGTCGCCGCCAAGGAGCGGCTGGGCAACCTGACGGTCATCCTGGACCACAACGGGCTGCAGCAGTACGGCTGGCCGCTTCGGGCTGGCGAGGAGCACCGGGGCGACCGGCGCGATCCGTTCGGGGACGTCCAGGCCCGGGCGCCCCTGGAGGCCTTTGGCTGGCGCGTCCTCGAGATCGACGGGCATGACTTCGGGCAGATCGTCGACGCCTGCGAGACGGCGCGCTCGCTCGCGCCAACGGGGATCCCCACCGCGATCGTGGCCCGCACGGTGAAGGGCCGCGGGTTCAGCTTCACCGAGGGGTCGATTGCCTGGCACGCGCGCGCGGCCACGGACGCCGAGGTTGCGGCGGCGCGCGCCGAGATGGCGGAGGAGGCATCGTGAGCGCCCCGCAGCGTGACATCTGGGCGGACACGCTCATCGAGCTGGCCGCCACGAACCCCGACATCCTCGTCCTCGACGCCGATCTCGCCACCTCCACCAAGGCGGAGAAGTTCGCCCGGGCGTTTCCCGACCGGTTCCTGGAGATGGGGATCGCCGAGCAGGGGATGGTGGGCACCGCGGTCGGGCTCGCCTCGCTCGGCTTCGTGCCCTGGCTGTCGTCGTTCACGGTGTTCTTCACCCACCGGGCGGTAGACCAGGTGCGGATGTCGGTCGCCCAGACCCGCGCCAACGTGAAGATCGGGGCGGCCTACTCGGGCCTGCAGCTCGGCTTCTCCGGCATGACCCACATCGACATCGAGGACCTCGCGATCATGCGGGCGATGCCGTCGATGACGGTGCTCGCGCCCGCCGACGCGGCCGAGTGCGCCGCGGTGGTGCGCTGGGCGACCGCGACCCCCGGCCCGGTGTACGTGCGCCTCGGCCGCGAGGCGGGCCCGGACGTCTTCGGACCGGACTACGCGTTCCAGCCCGGGCGCGTCATCCGGCTCCGGGACGGGGCCGACCTGCTGCTGGTCTCGACGGGCCAGCAGACCGCGCGGACCCTGGCGGCGGCCGACCTGCTCGCGGCGGAGGGGATCGGCGCGGGGGTGGTGCACGTGCCCAGCCTCAAGCCGGTGGACGAGTCGGCCCTCGCCGAGGCCGCGGCCGCGGTTCCGCTGGTGGTCACCACCGAGGAGCACACCGTGCTCGGCGGCCTCGGCGGCCTCGTGGCCGAGGTCGTCACCTCGCACGAGCCGCGGCGCGTGGCGCGCATCGGCATCGAGGACGCGTGGGGCGAGTCGGCGCCCAACGCCTGGCTGCTCGACCGCCACGGCCTGACGCCGGAGCGGGTGGCCGACCGCGTCCGACGGGAGCTGGCGCGGTCGTAGGGAGAGCGGCCGGGCCCCCGTCGGCCGGCGGCGGCGGCCCCTGCGAGGCTCCGCGAATCGGAACGGCCGGCCCCGTCGGATCGCGGGACCGGCCGCTCGGGCGGGCGAGGGGATCAGCCGAGCTTGACGACCCGGCCGGTCGCGACGCTCTCGTTGGCGGCCTCGGCCAGGGCGAGCGCGGCGCGCCCGTCCGCGAA
>JAJXTS010000231.1 GCA_021783595.1 Chloroflexota bacterium
CTCATCGACGCGATCACCGAGATGGACGAGGAGACGGCGGTCCCGCTCGCCGAGCGGCTGCTCGACCAGGGCGTGCCCCCGGCGGAGATCCTCGATGACTGCAAGTCCGCGATGGAGGTCGTCGGGCGGCGGTTCGAGCTGGGCGAGTGCTTCATCCCCGAGCTGATCTTCGCCGGGGACATCCTGTCCCAGATCGCCGACCGGGTGAAGCCGCGCATGGCGGCCGCCGGCCAGGCCCAGGCGAAGATCGGCCGGCTGGTGATCGGCACCGTCGCGGGTGACATCCACGACATCGCCAAGGACATCGTGGCGTTCATGCTCGACGTCAACGGCTTCGAGGTCACCGACCTCGGCGTGGACGTGCCGCCCGAGCGGTTCGTGGAGGTGGCCCGTGAGACCGGCGCCAAGATCGTCGGGCTGTCCGGGTTCCTCACGCTGGCCTACGAGCCGATGAAGGAGACGGTCGCCCTGCTGCGGGCGCTGGACCCGAGCATCCACGTGATGATCGGGGGCGGCCAGGTGGACGACAAGGTCCGCGAGTACACCGGCGCCGACGCGTACGGCAAGGACGCCATGGCCGCGATCGCGCTCGCGCGCGGCTGGGCCTGACGCCCGGCCCGCCCGCAAGACCGATCCCCGACGCTGAAGGACCCACCGATGCTGCCTGAGAACTTCGCCTCCCTGACGCCCGAGCAGAAGCTCGAGGCGCGCCTCGCCGACTGGGTGTCCACCGAGGGCAAGCCGTTCGCCACGCCCGAGGCGGCGGACAGGTACCGCGCCCGCGCCCAGCGCTACGCCGACGTGATCCGCTGCCGCGTGCCCGACCGCGTGCCCACCACCGCGTTCACCGGCGACCTGCAGCAGCACCTCACCGGCACCAGCCTGAGCGAGTACTTCTACGACTACCCCAAGGCCGCGGCCGCCACGATCGAGTTCTTCACCCGGTTCCCCCAGCTCGAGTACTACCCGGCGTCCAACTTCGAGCCCGGCCCCGTCTACGACATCCTCAAGTACCAGCTCTACCGCTGGCCGGGAAACCAGCTCAAGGCCCACCAGGGCTTCCAGTTCGTCGAGGGCGAGTACATGGGCGCCGACGAGTACGACGCGCTCATCGCCAACCCCGACGGGTGGCTCCTCCGGCACTACCTGCCGCGGGTCATGCCCGGGCTGTCGGGGCTGTCGGGCATCCCCGTGCTGCTCGGCACCAGCGAGCTGCCGTTCGTGCCGTTCTTCTTCGCCGGGATGGCGGCGCCGGCGGTCACCGAGGCGCTCCAGACGCTGCTCGAGGCGAGCCGGCTGACCATGGAGTACATGGGCCAGATCGGCCAGACCATCGGCTACGCGGTCTTCGGGCAGGGCATGCCGATGACGCTCGGCGGCTTCTCCAAGGCGCCGTTCGACTTCCTGGGCGACACCCTGCGCGGCACGCGCTCGGTGATGATGGACCTGTTCCGCCGGCCGAAGAAGGTGCTGGCGGCCTGCGAGGCGCTCACGCCGCTCGCGGTCAAGATGGCCGTGGACGCGGCGGCCAGCGCGGGCGTGCCGTTCGCGTTCATACCGCTCCACAAGGGCGCCGACGGCTTCATGTCCGACGCGGACTTCGCCAAGTTCTACTGGCCGAGCCTGGAGGCGACCATCCGCGGCATCGTGGCCGAGGGCGTGGTGCCGGCGATGTTCGTCGAGGGCGGCTACAACTCGCGGCTCGCGCGCATCGCGGAGGCGAGCCTGCCCAGGGGCACCACCGCGTGGACGTTCGACCAGACGAACATGGCCGAGGCGAAGAAGTTCTTCGGCCCGTGGGCGGCGATCGGCGGCAACGTTCCGGCGTCGCTGTTCCAGACCGGCACGCCGGCGTCGATGCGCGACTACGTGCAGCAGCTGATGGCGACCTGCAAGTCGGGCGGCGGCTACTTCATGGCGCCGGGAGCGGTCCTCGACCACTCCCAGGAGGCGAACTTCGCGGCCTGGCTCGACGCCAGCCTGGAGTTCGGCGCGTACTGAGGGCGGGCCGTCGGCGCCTGCCCGACCCGGGGCGGGCGCCTGCGGCGCGATGGCCCGTGGCGGCCCCGGGTCGGCCGGGGCCGCGCCTTCAGAACGGGTAGGCCTGCCGCCCCTTGCGGATCGTCACCCACTTGAGCTCGGTGAGCTCCTCGACGGACCAGCGCCCGCCCTCGCGGCCGCCCGGCGGTTCCAGCCCGAGACGATGTCGGCCAGCAAGGGGCACCCGGGTCCCAGCCAGGCGCTCGGCGACCGGATGACCAAGTGGCCCGGCTACGGGTTCGACGAGCGGGGCTCGTTCCAGTTCGTCGAACACGAGTTCATGAAGCCCGAGGACTACGACGCGTTCAACTTCGACCCGTCGGACTTCGCGATCCGGACCTACCTGCCGCGCGCGTTCAGCGAGCTCGAGGGCCTCGCGAAGCTGCCTCCGATGGGCATGTGGAACTTCGGCTACTACCACCTGCCGAGCGTCGGGCTGCTGGGCGACGACGACGTCGTGCGCGCCTTCGAGGCGCTCGCCGAGGCGGCACGGCGGTGGCGCGACTTCGGCGCCTGGTCATCGCGGGCCACGGACGCGCTGGAGGCGATGGGCATCCCGCCGGTGCCGTGGCGCGGCAGCCTGATCGAGGCGCCGTTCGACTTCATGTCCGACACGATGCGGGCGATGAAGGGGATCATGCTCGACCTGCGCCAGCGGCCGGAGCCGCTGCTCGCGGCGGAGGAGAAGGCGATCCGGATCCAGGTCGAGCACGCGGTCCACTTCAAGGAGCTGACGGGGCTGAGCTACACGTCGATCCCGCTCCACCGCGGGTCAGACGGCTTCATGTCCGTCAAGATGTTCGAGCGGTTCTACTGGCCGCAGCTCAAGGACATGCTGCTCCGGCTCATCGACGGCGGGATCACCCCGTACGTGTTCTACGAGGGCGTCTGGGACCAGCGCCTCGAGTACCTCGCCGAGCTCCCGCCCGGCAAGACTGCCGGCGCCTTCCAGTCCACCAACCTGGCGAGGGCGAAGGAGGTGCTCGACGGGATCATGCCGATCCTGGGCGGCATGCCCACGTCCCTGCTGAAGACGGGCCCGGTGTCCGCGATCCGCGAGAAGACACACGAGCTGTGCGAGGTGGTGGGCAGGGGCG
>JAJXTS010000232.1 GCA_021783595.1 Chloroflexota bacterium
CCGCGAGGCGAGGCGCCCGGCGGACCAAGACGGGCCGACCCGCGAGGCGAGGCGCCCGGCGGACCAACGGGCGGTCTGACCTCCGAATGGCCCGGGCCGTGCGCTCGGATAGAGGGCGGTCCTCCACCTCGGCAGCGGGCGCGCCCGATGTGCGGCACGGGGCGGTTCACGGGACCGGCGAACCTCCCGTTGGCCCGCCGGGTGCGTTCCGCGCTGCGCGAAGGGTCGGGCTCAGGTCTGCCCGATCATGGGTGAACTCCCACCCGCGTGTCACGAGCCCGAAAGGCTCGCCCGCCATCATCACCGGCATCTCCTCTCTCCTCCGCGGAACGAGGCCCCAGGCACTGGGGCCTCGCTTCGTGTCCGGGCCCGCCTGTCCGGGCCCGCCTGCCGCCGTCGCGCCTGCCGGCGCCCGTCGCGCCTGCCGGCGCCCGGCCCGCGGCCGGACCCGATGAGCCGGGCGGCCCGGCCTCCGCGGGAAGGGCGACTCTGTGCGCCGTCCTCCGCGCGCCGCAAGATCCGCGATGCCGAGAGCGGCGCGCCGGAGGTTCGGCGATGGGTGCCCAGACGAGGCTCAACGTGATGAGAGCGGGCCTGCTGGCGAGTCTGGCCGGCGGGTGGCTCTCGTGGTTCGGGGTCTACGGTTCGTCGGCTGCCGGGTCGGGTTCGCTGGCGGACGAGCCCCTCGAGGCCATCGTTCTCGCCCTCGTCCTGAGCGCCTGGGTCGGGGCCGTCGCGTGGATCGCCGCGCCGCGGCATCGGCGGGTCCGCGTCGGAGCGCTGGCGGGCCTGCTGATGTCCGCGGCGCTCCTGATCGGGTACGTCATGATCGCCGTCCTGTGGGTGGATCCGGCCCGATGGCCCTGGGGCGGTGGGGCCGCCTTCGAACTCTCGGGCCTCGACCTGGGCTTCGCCGGGGTCTCGTTCTGGGTTGGCCTGGCCCTCGACGTGGCCTCCAGCGTGGCCCTGGGGGCGCTGGGGTGGGCCCTCGCTGGCGCCGTGGGCCGGCCGAGGCGTGCGATCGCGGCCTGATCCGCCAGGACGCCCCGGCGTCGGGGCCCGCTCGGCGCGCGTCGGGCATGATCCCCCCATGCGAATCGCTGACTTCGGGGTCGAGATCTGGATGAACCGGTGGGAGACCCACTGCCGGTACAACCTCGCCGAGACGTGCGTGGACTCGGTCACCGTGGCGGAGCTGCTCCGCCTGGCCGGCCTGGGCCCGGCGGACCTGGCTGCCGAGCTCGCGCCGATGCGCCTCGGCTACGGCGCGATCGAGGGCTCAGAGCGCCTGCGCGCCGCAATCGCCGCCCGGTACCAGACCGTGCGCCCCGAGAGCGTGATCGTCGCCCACGGCGCTATCGGCGCCAACCACCTCGTGTACGAGGCGCTCGTGGAGCCCGGCGACGTGATCGCCAGCGTGGTCCCGGCGTACCAGCAGCACGTGGCGGTGCCCGAGAGCCTTGGCGCCGAGGTCCGCCAGGTCCGGCTGCGCGAGGCCGAGGGCTGGCGGCTGGACCTCGACGAGTTGGCCGACGCCGCCCGCGGCGCGACGCTGATCTCGATCACGAACCCGAACAACCCGACGGGCGCGCTGTTGGACCCCGCGGCGCTGGCGGCGATCGCGGCGATCGCCGGCCGCGAGAACGCCTGGATCCTCGCCGACGAGGTGTACCGGGGCCTCGACCAGGACGGCCCCGGCACCAGCCCGAGCTTCGCCGACCTCTACCCGCGCGCGATCGCCATCGGCAGCATGTCGAAGGCGTTCTCGCTGGCCGGCCTCCGGCTCGGCTGGGTCGTGGCCCCGCCGGAGGTGCTCGGGGCCGTCAGCCGCCACCGCGACTACTCGGTGATCAGCGTGGGCATGGTGGACGACCTGCTCGCTGCCCTGGCGCTGGAGCACGCTGACGCCATGCTGGCCCGCAACCGGGCGATCGTCCGGGGCAACCTCGCGGTGCTCGACGGCTGGGTGGCGGAGGAGCCGCGCATCTCTTACGTCAAGCCTGCCGCCGGGACCACCGCGCTGCTGCGCTTCGACGCGCCGATGTTGTCTGAGGCGTTCTGCACGCGGCTGCTCGAGGCGGAGGGCGTCCTCCTCGTCCCCGGCGGCGCCTTCGACACCGAAGGCGTCGTGCGCATCGGGTACGCGAACGACCCGGAGGTGCTGACGGCCGGGCTCGAGCGGACTTCGGCCTTCCTCGCCAGACTGGACGCGTGACCGGGGGCCACGCGGGCCAGGCGGGAGAGCGCGAGATGGGCGAGTTCGACGTGCTGAGCGCACCGGGGATCGAGGCGCGCGTCTACCGCACTGGAGACGACGCGGGAAGGGCGGGCGTGCTCGTCCTCCACCCGTGGTGGGGTCTCAACGAGGATGTGCTGGCCTTCGCGGATCGCCTGGCGGGCGCGGGGTTCGCGGTCGCGGCGCCCGACCTGTACCACGGCGATGTCGTGCGCACGGTCGAGGCAGCCGAGGAGCGGGTGGCCCGGCTGGACGCGGCCGAGAGCATGTCCATCGTCCGCGCCGCAATCGCGGGCCTCGAGGCGACGCTGGGGCCCGGCGGGCGGATCGCGGTGCTCGGGTTCTCGCTGGGCGCGTCGATCGCGGTTGCCGCGGCCGGCCCCGCGGTCCGCGGCACGGTCCTCTACTACGGCACCGGAGATCCGGCCGACGCCGGCGGCTCGCAGCCGATCCTCGGCCACTTCGCCGAGACGGACCCCTACGAGGACGAGGCGTGGGTGGCCGAGTTCGAGGCCGCCGTCCGATCGCGCGGCCACGAGACCTTGTTCCACCGCTACGCGGGCACGGGCCACTGGTTCGCGGAGCCGTCGCGCGAGGCCTACCGCGCCGAGGCGGCGGAGGTCGCGTTCGGCCGCACGCTGGCATTCCTCGAGCGGACGCTCCGCGGCTGAGACTGGCGTCCGGGCGTCCGGACGGCACCTGGTCGCGCGTCAGGCGATCGCCACCGGACGCTCGAGCGCCGCGTCCGGGCGGAGCCGGCGGTCCACGAGGACCCGCACGATGTAGGTGATCTCGAGACCCGCGCCGTCGAACGACGGGGCGGCGTCGGGCGGGATGGCCAGGCGCGCCTCCGCGCCGCCCGCGAGCGACCCAGCCGCGAGGCTGGCCGAGGCGACGA
>JAJXTS010000053.1 GCA_021783595.1 Chloroflexota bacterium
CGCCTCGGGCGCCCGGAGGGACGTGACCGGCATCCCGGTGTCGGTACTCCCTTCGGGCGTCGAAGCTTTGCGGCCGAACTGCCTGCCGGGCCGCTCGCGCTCCCACTATCCTGCGCGGGATGAGCACGCCGCCGGTGCCCGGATCCCCCGACCGCGCCACGCCGCTGTCCCCGGCCGCCCAGCCGGAGCGCCTCGCCGCTCTGGTCGCGGCCGTGCGGGCGAGGACCGACCTGGTGCCCCGCGTCGGGCTCGTGCTCGGGTCGGGGCTCGGCGGACTCGCGGACGGGATCGAGGACTCGGTCGCAATCCCCTTCGAGGCGATGCCGGGGTGGCCCGGCGCCACGGCCCCCGGCCATGCGGGCCGGGTGCTGCTCGGAGGCCTGGGCGGGGTGCCCGTTGTCGCCTTCCAGGGGCGCTTCCACCTCTACGAGGGCCATGAGCCGGGCCTGGTCGTGCAGCCCGCCCTCCTCTGTCGCCAGTTGGGCGCGACCGCCGTCGTGCTGACCAACGCGGCTGGCGGCGTCAATCCGAGCTTCGGGCCGGGCACGCTGATGGCCATCACCGACCACCTCAACCTCACCGGCCGCACGCCGCTCGCGGGGCCCAACGCCGACGGGCTGGGCCCGCGGTTCGCCGACCTCACCGACGCCTGGACGCCGCGCTTGCGCGAGCATCTCCACGCCGCGGCCGATGCCGAGGGCGTGGCGCTGGCGGACGGCGTCTACGTCGGGCTCCTCGGGCCCAACTTCGAGACCCCGGCGGAGGTCCGCATGCTGCGCACGCTGGGCGCGGACGCGGTGGGCATGTCCACCGTGCTCGAGGCGATCGCCGCGCGCTGGGTCGGGCTCGAGGTCTGCGGCGTGTCGCTGGTCACCAACGCGGGGGCGGGCTACACGGGCCAGCCGCTGACGCACGAGGAGGTCCTGGCGGTCGGCGAGGAGGCCGGGCCCCGCCTCGCCCGCGTGCTGCGGCGGTTTGTCGCCGGGCTCTGACGGCCGGGCCTGGCGCACCCCTGGACCCGCGGGCTCGTCCCCGGCGGGGCGAGGGCGTGGCCCCGAACTAGTCCGCCTCGCCTGACTCGCCTGACCCCCCGGGCTCGCCGCGCTCGGCCCCTGCAGCTTTGGCGGCGGCGCGCTGCGCGGCCCAGGCGCCCAGCACCTCGTCCCTGTGCGGGCGGATGGGGCAGTGGCCGTCGCGATTGTTGAACTCGTCGCAGTAGCCGAGGGGCACGCACTTGGGCGCCAGGAACGAACCGAGGAACGGGGAGACGCCAAACACCTCGTGGCGGATCAGCTGGAACAGCCGCCGGATCTCCCACTGGGCCATGGTGCACAGGCGCAGGCCGCTCATGTGGATCAGCGCCCGGAGGTTGGCGGTCATCACCAGGTTCGTGCGCGTGGCATTGGGGAACACGAACCGCGCGTCCTCGCCGGGCACGCCGGCGTCCACCAGGTCGCCGTACAGCTCCAGCGCCCCGTCCACCTGGTCCTCGAAGCGCTCCCGCAACGCCGGGTCGCCCTCCGCGATCGTGGCCGGCAGCATCGTGGCGGCGTCCTTGAACTTGACGTAGCGCTGGCTCTGCTGGTCGAACGCCACGCCCGCGCGATGGCGCACGAGCTGGTGCGACAGCGTGCGCGACACGCCGCTGATCGCGAACGTGAACACGATGTGCTCGATCGTGGAGCCGTGGCCGGACCCGACGACGTTGGCGATCAGCCGCTGCATCGCCGCCGGGCTGACCTCGCCGGCGGCCGCCCGCCGGAAGATCTCCTGGGGCTCGAGCTCCGAGTAGCACGTCCGGCAGGCGGTGTACACGAGCGGGACGTAGTACCGCTCCGCGATCTCGCGGTCTGGGAACAGCAGGGCCGCCGTCATCCCGAGGTCCTGACGCCCGGGGTTCCGGGGGATGGCGGGTCTGGCGCGCGCGGGATCGGGGACACTGGCCATGGGTTGCAGTCTAGCCGCCGACCGTCGGGCGGCGCGAGGGGCGGCCTCGCTGGCCCCGTCGGCGCTGGCGCCGCCGGTGTTGCGGGCGGTGCCTGCCGAGTCCGAGTGCGCCCCGCCGGCGGCTCAGCGGGCCGTCCCGACGCCGGCCAGCCAGTGCCGGTCGTGGGCGCGGAACCAGACCCAGTACAGGACGGTGGCCACCGAGTACAGCGCGATGATCGTGACGAAGTTGACGGTGTAGCCGGCGTCGAAGCCGAGGGTGGCCTGGAGGCCGGTGTACCAGAGGCCGCCGACGACCCAGCCCAGCTGCCAGAGCACGCTTGTCGCGGCCGACAGCGTGGCCCGCTCGGCCGGCTCCACCAATCCCATCGCGAAGGCGTTCGCGATGGGATTGCCAGCGTTCATCAGCGACGACCGGACGGCCATGGCCGCCACCACCGTCCACAGGATCGGGGAGAACCCCAGCACGGACAGGAACGGGATCGAGGCCGCCTGGACGATCACCACCGACGCCACCTGGCCGAAGCGCCGTGCCAGCCTCGGCTGGAGGAGGATGGCGGCCGCGGTCCCCAGCGAGGTCAGGGCGAAGACGGCATTGAGCTCGGCGAGGTCGAGGCCGAACTTCTGCTTGACGAACAGGTTCAGGAACGGGATGACCTGGCCCGCGCCGATCGAGATCAGGAACCCAGGAATGACCAGCCGCGCGAATCGCCGCCGATCGCGGATCACGATGCCCAGTCGCGCTCGGCGCCGGCGCGGGTCGCGGGGGAACGCCGCCGGCTCGCCGACCCGGCGCAAACGCTGCCCGGCCACCGAGCCCGGGCGGTCGTCTGCGAGGAACCGGACGCTCGCCAGCCCGGCGACCAGGAGGGCCGCCATGATGACGAGGATGATCAGGTAGATGCCGCGGCCGCCCTGGTCGATCCCCAGCCAGCCGGCGACGACCACCGCCACGACGCCGCCGAGCACCGCGGCCACGACGTTGGTGATGTTCTGGATCGCGGACTGAAGCGCGAACAGCTCGTTGCGGTGCGCGGGCTCGGAGCGCTCGGTGAGGAACGGCGGGACGACCACGCCGAACGCGTTGTTGGCGGCCGACCACAGCATGGCCGCCAACACGATGAGCGGCAGGGCGCTGCCCGCGGCCACCAGCACGCCGAGCGCGACCAGACCCGCGAACAGCGCAGCGGCGAAGACGGCCCGGCGGCCCACGCGGTCCGACACGGCCGAGGCCGGGAACGGGATGAAGGCGCCCGCCACGTTGGCCAGCGTGGCGACGAGGCCGATCTCGGCGGGCGACAGGCCGGTCGCCTCGAGATAGAGGTTGAAGTCGATCCACCACAGGCTGATCGCGGCACCCGCGACGAGGCTGGTGACGAGGATCAGCCGGGCATCCCGGTGGTAGCGCTCCCAGAGCCTCCAGCGGAGCGAAGCCGGCGCGGCGTCGCCCCTCACGCGCTCGAGCGCCCGGGGCACGGGTCCGCGGGGATGGCGAGCCGGCGCCCCGTGCCGTCACGCGCTCCGCCGCCCAAGTCGCCCTTCGCGCCGCTGCTCATCGGGCGACGGCGGTCAGCGGCGGTCAGCGGCGGTCAGCGCGCCCTGCCCAGGGCCTCCACGAGGCGGATCTCCGCCATCAGGTCCGTCGCGAGCCGCTCCAGTCCATGGCGCAGGGCGCCGAGGTCGGTGCCCTCGGGGACGCTCGCGCGCACGTGGGCGTGGAACACGGGCGTGCCGGAGTTGGCGGCGGTGGTCCGGTCCGTCGCGAGGTCCTCGACGTTGATCCGCCGGGTGGCGAGCAGGAACGCGATCTCGTGGACGAGGCCGGGCCGGTCCTGGCCGACGAGATCGATCTCGATCGGCTGCATCGGGGCGGAGACCGGGGCGTCGCCGCGCTCCACGACCAGGTGCAGGCCGCTTGCCTCGAGCTCGCCCAGCGCCGCGGCCAGCGAGGCCTCCTGGTCGTCCGCCACCTCGACGCAGAGCACGCCTGCGAACTTGCCGGCGAGCTGCGCCATCCGGCTCTCGAGCCAGTTGCCGCCGTGCGAGGTTATGACATCAGAGACGGCGTCGACGATGCCGGGGTGGTCGGGTCCGATGAGGGTGAGGACGAGCGTGGCCATGGCGGCATCGTAACGCCTGCGCCGCCCGCCGTGCGCCCTGCCGCAGTAAGTGCTCCGGGCGCTCCCGGCCGCCTTGACAGGCTGTCGGCCGCGCGATACCAACGTCCGATGAGCAACCCCGAGCCGATCCCGGTCGGACCGTGGCGCCGCCGCTCGCGCCGGACCGTCTACGCGAACCCTTGGCTGACCCTCTGGCACGACGAGGTGGACCGCCCCGACGGCAACCCCGGGATCTACGGCGTGGTGCACTTCGAGGGACGTGCCGTTGGCGTCGTGGCCGTGGGCGACGACGACCGGATCCTGCTCGTCGGCCAGCACCGCTACGCGCTCGACGCGTACAGCTGGGAGATCCCCGAGGGCGCCGTGGGCCCCGACGAGGCGATGGAGGCTGGCGCGCGGCGCGAGCTGAGCGAGGAGACCGGCTACGAGGCTGACGCATGGCGTTTCCTGTTCCGGTTCAGCACCTCCAACTCGGTGACCGACGAGACCGGCGAGATGTACCTGGCCACGGGCCTGCGCCCCGGCGAGGCGCACCCGGACGCGACCGAGGACCTCGCGCTTCGCTGGGCGACCCTCGACGAGGTCCTGGCCGAGATAGAGCGCGGCGACATCCATGACCTGATGACCGTCGCGGCGATCGGGCGCTACGCGCTGGGGGCGCGCGCCGGATGACGGCGGGCCGGCACGCGGGCGGTCACGCTGGGTCGCAGACGAGGCATCGCGCTCGCGCGCCTGCCCGCCAGCGGCCGCCATCGCCCACAATGGCGGCATGACGGGACCGGCCATCGAGACCCGCGGCCTGCGCAAGGCGTATGGGCGCACGCTCGCGCTCGAATCGCTCGACCTGCGCGTGGGGCCGGGCGAGGTGGTGGGCCTGCTCGGGCCGAACGGCGCCGGCAAGACGACCGCCGTCAAGCTGCTGCTGGGCCTGGTGCGGGCCTCGGGCGGCGACGGCACCGTGCTGGGCCGGCCGCTCGGAGACCGTGGCGCTCGGGCCAGGATCGGCTACCTGCCCGAGCTGTTCCGCTACCAGGCCTGGCTCACCGCGGACGAGGTGCTTCGGCTCCACGCCGGGCTGGCCGGCCTGCCCTGGCCGCAGCAGGCCGCCGAGTTCAACCGCGTCCTGCGCCTGGTGGGCCTCGCCGACCGTCGCCACGACCGCGTGGGCGGGTTCTCCAAGGGCATGCAGCAGCGGCTCGGTCTCGCGGTTGCCCTGCTCGGCGACCCGGCGCTGGTGATCCTCGACGAGCCCACCTCAGCCCTCGACCCCGTCGGTCGCGACGACGTCCGGGCGATCATCCGCGATGCCCGCTCGCGCGGCACGGCCGTGCTGCTCAACTCGCACCTGCTGGGCGAGGTGGAGCGGCTGTGCGACCGGGTGGCGATCGTCAACCGCGGTCGCGTCGTGGCGGCCGGGACGCTGGGCGACCTGCTGGGCGAGGCGGCGGTGCGGCTCCGCGTGACCGGGCTCCCTGAGGACCGTTCGCCGCTGGCCGCGTTCGGACCCCTCGCGGCCGAGGACGGCTGGCTGGTCATCCGCCCGGTGGACCCCGAGCGCATCCCCGACGTGGTGGCCACGGCCGTCGCGATGGGTGGCCGCGTGCACGCGGTGGACCCGGGCCGCCGGAGCCTGGATGACGTGTTCCTCGACCTCGTTCGTCGCGACGGCCCGGGGGGGAGCGCATGAACCTGCGCATCGTGCTGGTGGTCGCCCAGCTCACCCTCCGCGAGATCGTCCGGCGGCGGATTCTGTGGGTGCTCGCCGGGCTCTCGGTGGTCAGCGTCGCGCTGGTGGCCTGGGGCGTGGACCGCCTCGTGACCCTGTCGCGCGCCAACGGCATCAACGCCTACGAGCTCGAGGTCGGCGTCTCGCAGATCCTGATCCTGATCGCCTTCATGTTCAGCTTCGTGCTGGCGATGTCCGCCGCGTTCCTCGCCGCGCCGGCCATCGCGTCTGACGTGGAGACCGGCACCGTGCTCGCGATGGCCGCCCGCCCGATGCACCGCGCCGACCTTGTCGTCGGCCGGTGGGTGGGCCTGGGCATCGTCGTGGCCGCGTACGCGGTCGGCTCAGGGCTCCTCGCCGTGGGCGTCGTCCGCCTCATCTCGGACTACGCGCCGCCGTCCACCGCGGTCGCGCTCGGGTTCCTCGCGTTCCAGTCGATCGTCGTGATGACCACGGCGCTCGCGCTCGGGACGCGGCTGCCGGGGATCGCCGCCGGCGCGGTCACCGTGGTCCTGTTCGGCCTTGGCTGGTTCACCGGGGTGCTGGGCTCGCTGTCCTCGGCCTTTGGGGTCCAGAGCCTGGCGGGCCTCGGCGACGCTTTCCGCGTCCTGTTCCCCACCGACGGGCTGTGGCGGGGGGTCATCTACGGCCTCGAGCCGCCGCAGGTGGTGGTGGCGACGCAACTCGGCGGGCGCCTCGCCGCCGCGAACCCGTTCTTCGCCGACAGCCCGCCGTCGCTGGCGTTCACGGCCTGGTGCGTGGTGTGGGTGGCCTTGGTGGTCGCCCTCGGCGCCTGGCTCTTCCGGCGCCGCGAGCTGTGACGGGCGGCCGGCGAGCGCCGTCACGGTCCCGAAGGGAGAGCCCCGCATGCCGCCCGATGGCGGGGGCCGGCCGGCCGCGGGCCGGCGACACGGCACCGGGCCGGCCATGACGGAGGTCTGGCTGGGTCACGGCGCGTGGGCGTCTGCCGCTGCCATGCAGCCCTGGGTGGACGGCCTGCGGGCACGGGGCCTGGCCGCCGGGGCCGTCGCGCTGCCGCGCGGCCGGGCCGAGCGCGGGATCGCGCCATTCGCCGCCCAGACACCCGACGTGCCCGGCGTGGTGGTTGGAGGGCACTCGCTGGGCGCCCGCGTCGCCACCCTGCTCGTTGCTGCCGAGGCGCGGAGCCCGGAGCGGCGGCACCAGTGGGCCGGCGTGGTCGCGCTCTCGTACCCGCTCCACCCGCCACGACGGCCGGACCCTGGGCTGGCCCGCGCCGCGCACTGGCCGGCGCTCGCCGTTCCAGTGCTGCTCCTGGCCGGCGACGCCGACCCGTACGCGCGCCTCGACCTGCTCCGCCTCGCCGCGACGCGCCTGCCCCGCGGGGAGCTGGTGGTCTACCCGGGCCTCGGCCACGACCTGTCGCCGGTTCGCGAGGCCGTGCTCGACCGCATCGCGGAGTTCGTCCGCTCGACGGACGCCGGGGCGGGGTCCGTCGAGCCTGGCGCGCGACCGGCGAGCGCCGCCCGGATCCCCGGATGAGCGACATCGACGGCCGACCCCGCTGCGCCTGGGGCGACCAGCCCGACGCGGCCTACCGCGCCTACCACGACCTCGAGTGGGGCGTGCCCGTGCGCGACGAGCGCCGCCTCTTCGAGCTGCTCATCCTCGAGGGCGCCCAGGCGGGCCTCGCGTGGGCCACGATCCTCCACCGGCGCGACGGGTATCGGCGTGCGTTCGCCGGCTTCGACCCCCCGACGGTGGCGGCCTTCGGGCCGCGCGACGCGGCCCGCCTCCTGGGCGACGCGGGGATCGTGCGCAACCGGGCCAAGGTGGAGGCCGCCATCGGCAACGCGCGGGCGACGGTGGCCCTCCACGACGCCGGGACCTCGCTCGTGGAGCACCTGTGGTCCTTCGTCGGGGGCGCGCCGATCGTCAACCGGTTCGGCGCCCCCGACGAGGTCCCGACCCGGACGGAGATCTCGCTCGCCATGAGCCGCGACCTCCGGGCGCGCGGTTTCCGCTTCGCGGGCCCCACGATCTGCTACGCGCTGATGGAGGCCGCCGGCCTGGTGAACGACCACATGGTGGGCTGCTTCCGGTGGTCCGAGGTGCAGCGGGCGCCCTGAGGCTCGGGGCCGTGCGCGGACGGCCCCGCCAAGGCCCGGCCGGGGCGTGACCCGGCGACGCCGGGCATCTAGACTCCGGGACGTGCAACCGCGCGTCGTCGCTCAGGTCAGCGATCGCGAGGCGCCCCTCGGCGCCGAGCCGCGGACGGAGCTGGTGCTGCACAGCCCGGCGCGGGAGGCCGTGCGCCTGCTGGGGGCCGACGGGGCGCTCGTGAACCTGGTCACCGACGGGGGCGAGCTGCGGTTCGCGGCCGAGTCGAGCGCGGTGCGGCTGGCGCAGGACCACTGGCTGTGGCGGATCCGCCTGCGCGCCGGGCAGGGCCTGTTCGGGCGCGCGGTGGCAGAGCGGGCGGCCGTGGTGACCGGCGACTACCTCGCGGACTCGCGCTTCCAGCACACGGAGCAGTCGGACCTGTTCGCCCGCGAGACCGGACTGCGGTCGTTCCTGGTCGTTCCGCTCGTGGCCGGCGACACGGTGTACGGCGCGCTCGGGGTGTTCGACCGGCGGCCGGACGCGTTCGGCGCGCAGCAGGTGGCCCTGGTCCGGGCGCTGGCGGACCACGCTGCCCTCGAGATCGCCCACGCCCGCCTCATCGAGGAGCTGGACCGGGCGCGGGTCGCGACCAAGCACCAGGCCGACGTGGAGCGGGCCCTCCGCGAGCTGGGCACTCGGATCTCCGCCGAGGGCGACTCGCGGTCGGTGGTGGGCTATGTGGTCACCGAGGCCGCCCGTCTCGTCGGCGGGCACGGCGGCCGCGTGGATCTCCTCGACGACACGGGCGCCGCGCTGGTCGGCGTCTACGCGACGGACCGCGACCGCGAGCTGGGCGGCGCCTGGCTCCAGGACCCGACCGACAGCGTGGAGGTGGGCCTGTCCGGACGGGCCGTGATCGCGCGGCAGCCTGCCGTGACGCAGGACTACCTGGCGGACCCCGGGTTCCAGCACCGTCCCGGCCCCGACGGCTACGTCCGCGCGATGGGGATCCGCGCGGCGGTCTCGGTGCCGCTCTTCGGCGCGGGCGGGCCGATCGGGGCGCTCACCGTGTGGTCGCTGCGCCCGGCGGCCTTCGGCGATGACGACGTGGCGCTGCTCCAGACGATCGCTGGGCAGGCCGCGGTGGCGCTGGTCCGGGCGCGGGTCATCGACGAGCTCGGGCGCGGCCGGGAGGCGATGGCCCGCCGCGCGTCGGAGGAGCGGGCGCTGCGGGACTTGGCGCGTCGGGCGCTCACGACCCTCGATCCCGCGCGCGTGCTCGACGACGTGGCGGCCGAGGCCGCCCGCCTGCTGGGGCCTGCCGGGGCGCTGATCGGGCTCCTTCGGGCGGCCCCGCGCGGCGGCAGCCGCGAGCGCTCCGTGGGGGTCGAGGCGGCGGTCCTCGCCACCTGGCGGGCGGAGGCCGGGGAGGCGGCGGCCCGGGTCGCGATCGAGGAGCGGCGCGTGGTGGCGGGCGACGGGGACGGCTCCGTCCGCAGCTGGGCAGTGGCGCCGCTGGTGGGGGAGGGGACGGTCTTCGGGACGCTGGCCGTCCTCTCGCCGGTGCCCGGGACGTACGGGCCGGACCAGGCGGTCCTGCTCGGCTCGCTGGCCGACCATGCGGCCCTCGCGCTCGCCGGCGCAGACCTGCTCGGCCGGCTCGAGGATTCCGAGGAGCGCTACCGCAGCCTGGTGGAGAGCCTTCCCGACCTGGTGTTCACGTGCGACGCCGACGGCACCTTCACGTTCATGTCCGAATCGGTGGAGCACGTGCTCGGGTGGTCGCCGGCTGAGATCGTCGGCACCAGCTTCCGTGACCTCGTGCTGGCGCCGGACGGGGGGCGGGCGCAGGGGCTGCGGTTCCAGGCGCTCGCCGAGCAGCCGAACCGGGCGCTTGTGGCGCGGTTCGACCTCCGGACCAAGGGCGGCGACGCCAAGCCGGTGGAGGTGGCCGCGGCGGCCGTCCTCCGAGACGGCGCCTTCGCGGGGGTCCACGGCTCGGCCCGTGACGTGAGCGACCGGCTCCGCCTCGAGCGGGAGGTGCGCGATTCCGAGGCCCGCTATCGGTACCTGGTGGAGTCCTCGCCGGACCTGGTCTGGATGACCGATGCGACCGGACGCCTCACCTTCGTCTCGGACAGGGCGCTGCCGGTGATCGGCTGGCGGCCGCAGGGCGTCGTTGGCCGCCCGTTCGCGGACCTCGCGCCGCCCGACGAGCGAACCTCGGCGATCGCGAGCTTCCTGTGGCTGCGACGCCATCCCACCGAGACGCACCGCGCGCGGTTCCGCGTCATCGGCGAGGACGGATCGGAGCGGCTGGTCGAGCTGACCGGCATCGGGATGCTCGCCGACGGGCGGTTCGTGGGGGCACACGGGGCCGCGCGGGACATCGGCGAGCTGGACCGCCTGGAGGCGGATCTGCGGCGCCATGCCGCGGACCTCGCCGCCTCGGAGGAGCGGGCGCACCTGGCTCGCGAGCTGCACGACTCGGTGACCCAGGCCCTGTTCTCGATGACGCTCGAGGAGCGCAGCCTGGAGCTGCTGCTGGAGCGCGACCCGGGCCAGGTGCCGCGGAAGCTGGCCGAGCTGCGGGAGCTCCAGCGCGATGCCCTGGCCGAGACGCGCGCGCTCATCTTCGAGCTCCGGCCGGGCAACCTCCAGGAGCACGGCCTCGCCTCGGCCCTTCGAACCCACGCCGCGGGACTGACCGCCCGCATCGGCCTTCCGGTCGTGGTGGACGCCGACCTGGGCGACCGGCGCCCCGCGCTCGACGTCGAGGAGGCGCTGTACCGCATCGCCCAGGAGGCGCTGCACAACATCGTGAAGCATGCTGGCGCCTGCCAGGCGCGTGCCGCACTGGGCTGGCAGGCGGACGGGATCCGCATCCGCGTGGAGGACGATGGGCGGGGGTTCGACCCCGAGGCGGTTCCCGCGGGCCACCTCGGCCTGGCCGGGATGCGCAGCCGCGCAGAGCGACTCGGGGGGTGGCTCCGGGTGGAATCCGCGCCGGGGCGCGGGACGGTCGTGGAGGCGGTGATCCCGAGCGCGCAGGCGCCGGACCACGCCCCCGCCCGGCCGTCGGCGCAGGGCGGCCCGCACGGTCGCCCCCGCCGATGAGCCCGCGCGCCGCCCGGGCCCGGCCCTCAGTCCACGGCGAGCACCGTGTAGGCGATCCGGCCGCCCGGCGTGACGATCTCCACCCGATCGCCGACCCGCCGGCTCATGAGCGCGGCGCCCACGGGCGAGGCGCTCGACATGCGGCCCTCGCGGATGTTCGCCTCGGCCGCCCCGACGATGGTGAACTGCTCCTCCTCGCCGTCAACCTCGACCCGCACCCGCGAGCCGAGCTCGACGATGACCCCGCGCTCGGTGGGCGCCACGACCTGCGCCACCTTGAGCTTGGCCTGGAGGGAGTTGATCCGGCCCTCGAGGAAGCCCTGCTCCTCGCGGGCGGCGTGGTACTCGGCATTCTCCTTGAGGTCGCCGTGCTCGCGCGCGGTGGAGATCCGCCTGACGACGTCCGGTCGCTGGGCGACCAGCTCGGCGAGCTCTCGCTCCAGCCGCGCCAGGCCCTCGGGCGAGACGTAAACGGGCACGACCGCCTTGCGCGGCGACCCCTGCGCGGCGTAGGCGGCGGCGGAGGCGATGCGGCCCGCGCCTCGTCCCGGGGCCGGCCGGCGGCCGCGCTTGGCCTCGTCGCGAGCGCCGTCGGCGTCGGCGGTGGGCATCGTGACGATCCGCGTGACGGGCATCGGGGCGGGCGCCTTCGCCTCTGGCAGCAGCATGCCGGTCAGACCGGTGTCCTTGCGGCCGCCGGAGGGTGAGCGCCAGACCGCCCACGGCAGGGCGGCCGAGGTGCCGCGCAGCGCCCCGCGCTCGGCGTCCGGCACGCCCTTGGCAAACGTCTCCAGCAGCGCGTCCTCGTACTCCTCCGGGGCGTCGGTGGCGGCCCACCACACGCGCAGGTCGGCTTGCGCCCGCAGCAAGTGCAGCCAGAGTCCCGAGCCGGCCGGCTTGCTGTCGCCCGGAACGGTCTTGGCGAGCGCGGCGACGCGGCCCCCCACCGAGCCCTTGGACGACCCGACGAACACCACCGGCTGCGACGGCAGCCAGAACTGGGCGAGCCGGGCGTGGACCTCCCGGCCGCTCGGCCGCGCGCCGTCAAGCCGGAGCTCGGGCACGCGCTCGATCCACCGCCCGATCGCGGCGAGGTCCACCGACAGGGTGGGGACCGGCGCCTTGAGTTCCACCAGGTAGACGCCGGGGCCGGATTGGCGGACGGGCTTGCCCCACAGGGCGGGGCCGTCGGGCAGGAGGCCCACCTCGCGCAGGAGGGTGACGGCGCTTCGATCGTCGGGCATGGGACTCCTGATGGGTGCGAGGCCGGGCTGGGTGGTTGCCAGTGCGGCGTATCGTCTCACCATGATGCCCAACACGGCGGCGGGGCGCGTTCGACGATCCCGCGTCGCCGCTGCGGCGGTCGCGATCGTCGTGCTGGTCATCGCCACCGCGCAGGTGCTCGGGCCCTTCGCTCCCGGGCCGATCTCGGCCGCGCTGCCGACGAGCGGTGCCGCCGCCCAGACGGGCTCGCCGGCGCCGATTGGCAGCCCCGTGGTCGGCGCACCGGCAGCCAGCGGCCGCGTCGGGGCATCGGGTTCGGGTGGCCTGGCCGCGTCGCCGGCCAGTCCCTCCCCGGTCAGCCTCGCCACGCAGCTCCAGGATGTGCTGGACCGGGCCCGCGCCAAGGACTCGATCCCCGGCGTGTCCGTGGCGATCCTGTGGGACGACGGCCGGTCGTGGGTCGGGGCGTCCGGCCTCCGCAACGTGGCCACCGCCGACCCGATGACCACGGGTACGGCCTTCGCTCTGGCCTCGGTTTCCAAGACCTTCACCGCGGCGGTCGTGCTGGAGCTGGTGCAGGAGGGCAAGCTCGCGCTCGACCAGTCCGTCGCGCCGCTGCTGCCGGCATTCGGGCTCGACCGCCGGATCACCGTGCGGATGCTGCTGGACCACACGAGCGGCCTGCCCGACTTCTTCCTGGGCAAGGGTGTCGACGAAGCCCTGCTCGAGGACACGGGCGCCACCTGGACCGCCAGCGCGTCGTGGGGGTACGTGGCCAAGAAGCACGCCGTGCCCGGCAAGACCTGGGCCTACTCCAACACGAACTACCTGCTGCTCGGCCAGCTGGTCACCGCGATCACGGGCCGCTCGCTGGCGTGGGAGGTGCGAACTCGGCTCCTGAACCCACTCGGGCTCTCAACCGCCTACTACCAGGCCGCCGAGACGCCGCGAGAGGCGGGCGCGGTCGCATACCTCCTGCTCCCCGGGAGCGGCGGCGGCTGGGTCGCCAAGCCCGTGGCGCCCGCGTCCGACGTGATGCCGTTCCGATCGGTGGTGACCGCGGCGGGCGGGGCGGGCTCGATCGCCGCCACCGCGCTCGACGCCGCGCGCTGGATGCGGGCGTGGGCGGGCGGCCAGGTCCTCAGCCCGGGCATGCAGGCGCAGATGCTGGCTGACATCGCGCGAACGGTGCGGCTCCACGCCGCCATCCCGTACGGGCTCGGGATCCAGCGCGTGACGCTCAACGGGTACTCCGCGCTGGGGCACTCCGGGCGGTACCTCGGCATGCGCGACGTCGTGCGCTATCTGCCCGCCGCCGGCGTCACGATCGCGGTGCTGACCAACCAGAGCCTGTACGACCCGAGTCAGATCGCGAGCGCGCTGCTCAACGTGGTGCTGCCGATCCCGACGCCGACCGCGACCCCGAACCAGGTCCCGACGGCAAGCGCGACGGCCCACCCCTGACGACAGGCCCGCCCGGCCGCCGCGGAGCCCCGCCGCGAGCCCCGGGCCTGGACTCACGCCCCGCCTCGATTCGGTCCCGGGCCCGCCCCGCCGCGGCCGGCCGCGAGCCGCCGAGCCGCGCCGCCCATGCCGTCCGCGAGCCGATCCGGGACTCAACGGGAGCGTCGTGCGCCAGACGGGCCGCGGGCGGCCGCGTCTGTTGCACGGCCCGCGTCGCCGCGCGCTGAACGAACCCGGATCCGGCCGATCTGGCGGTGCCGTGCAACCGTTGGGTCCCGGATTGGCTGACCCGCCGGCCCGGC
>JAJXTS010000233.1 GCA_021783595.1 Chloroflexota bacterium
GCCCACGAGGTCGCGACCCGGCTGCGCTCGGAGTTCGTCGTGGCGTTCGAGGGCGTCGTCGCCAGGCGCCAGCCGGGGACGGAGAACGCGAGGCTCGCCACGGGCGACGTCGAGCTCCAGGCGCGCAGGGTCACGATCCTCAACGAGGCCAAGACGCCGCCGTTCTACATCAACGACCCGGACGCGACGATCGACGAGAGCCTGCGCCTGCGCTACCGCTACCTGGACATCCGCCGCGAGGCGATGGCTCGACGGCTGCTGCTCCGGAGCCGCCTCGTCCAGGCCATCCGCGAGGCCCACCACGGGCACGGTTTCGTCGAGGTGGAGACGCCCAACCTGATCAAGTCCACGCCTGAGGGCGCCCGGGACTTCATCGTCCCCAGCCGCCTCCAGCCGGGCACGGTCTATGCCCTCCCCCAGAGCCCCCAGCAGCTCAAGCAGCTGCTGATGGTGGCCGGCGTGGACCGGTACTTCCAGATCGCGCGGTGCTTCCGGGACGAGGACCTGCGCGGCGACCGGCAGCCCGAATTCACGCAGCTCGATCTGGAGATGAGCTTCGTGGACGAGGACACCGTCCGCGCGTTCATCGAGCAGATGGTGATCGAGGTCACCCGTGCCACCACCCCGGAGCGCCCGATCCGGGAGATCCCGTTCCCGGTCTTCGAGTACGACGAGGCGATGGAGCGGTTCGGCGTGGACAAGCCGGACCTGCGCTTCGGCGTGGAGTTGTTCGACCTGGCCCCGGCCCTCGGCGTGGCGTCGGGCTTCCGCGTGTTCGACGAGACCCTCGCGGGCGGCGGGCGAGTGAAGGGCATCACGGCCCCCGGCATGGGCGGTGCGTCGCGGCGCGAGATCGACGAGCTGACGGAGATGGCCAAGCGCTTCGGCGCCCGCGGGCTGGTCCACCTGGCGGTCCAGCCCGGCGGCGACCTCCACGGGCCGATCGCCAAGTTCCTCTCGGCCGAGACGCAGGCCGCGGTGCGCATCGCCGCCGGCGCCGGCGAGGGCGACCTGATCCTCGTCGTCGCCGACAAGCAGGACACGACCAACGACGTCCTGGGCCGGCTGCGCAACGAGATCGCCGCGCGCCTCGGCCTCGCTGACCCGGACGAGCTGGCCTACTGCTGGGTCCACCACTTCCCGATGTACAAGTGGGACGCGGAGCACAGCCGCTGGGACGCCACTCACAACCCGTTCAGCGGCGTGGTCCCGGAGGACGAGGCCCTGCTGACCACGACGTCTGGCGACCTGGACGTGCGCGACCCGGGCGATCCGGCGGGCCGCGCCAAGGCGATGCAGTACGACGTGGCGCTCAACGGCTGGGAGCTGGGCGGCGGGTCGGTCCGCATCTGGGACCCCAAGCTGCTCGCCCGCAGCTTCAACCTGCAGGGCTACACCCTGGAACAGATGCGCGAGCGCTTCGGGGCCATCCTCGAGGCGTTCGAGTACGGCGCCCCGCCCCACGGCGGCATCGCGCTGGGCGTGGACCGCTGGGCGGCGCTGCTCAGCTACCAGACGAACATCCGCGAGGTGATGGCCTTCCCCAAGACCCAGTCCGGGTCTGACCTGATGCTCGAGGCGCCCTCGGCGCCAGACGCGGAGCAGTACCAGGAGCTCGGCCTGCGCTTCGTCGGCGTCCCGGACAAGCGCTGACCGCCTTCGCGCCGATCGGCGCTCTCGGGGAGCGCCCCCGCACGGCGGCCATCCTGGGCGCGCTCGCGATCGCGTTCTCGGGGATCTTCTACCGCTGGTCGGGCGTCTCCCCGGCCACCGGCGTTGTCTTCCGCTGCCTGTTCGGCCTGCCGATCCTGGTGCTCGTGGCGCGCGGCGAGAACGCGACGCGAGGGCCGATGAGCCGACGCACCGTCCTCGTGTCGGCCCTGGCCGGCGTGTTCTTCGCGGTGGACCTGACCACGTTCCACGCGGTCGTGGACCTCATGGGCGCCGGGCTGGCCACCATGATGGGGAACCTCCAGGTGGTGCTGGTCGCGATCGCGGCCTGGGTGTTCCTGGGCGAGCGCCCCCGTCGCCAGGTGTTCCTCGCGATCCCGGTCATGCTGGCGGGCGTGGTCCTCATCTCGGGCATCGTCGGGGCGGATGCCTATGGCGCCGACCCGCGCGCCGGCGCCGCGATCGGCGCGGCGACCGCCATCGCGTACGCGGGCTACCTGCTGGTCATCCGACAGGCGAGCCCCGACCACCGGCCGGCGGGCCCGGTGGCGATCGCGACCGCGGTGACCGGTCTGCTCGCGGCCCTGTTCGGCGCGGCGGTCGGCACCCTCGACCTGACGCCGGGGTGGCTCGCGCTCGGCTATCTCCTCGCCTACGGCGTCATCTCGCAGTCCATCGGCTACGTGGCGATCCAGGCCGCCCTGCCTCGCCTGCCGGCCGCGATCTCGTCCGCGCTGCTGCTGGTCCAGCCGGTCGCGACCCTGCTCCTTGGCGTGGTCCTGCTCGGCGAGGACCCGTCCCGCGAGCAGTTCCTCGGGGTGGTGCTGGTGGTGGGCGGCATCGCCCTCGCAACGGGGGCCGCCGGGCGCCTCGCCGCGGCAGCCGGCCTCGGCGGGCGGTAGCGAGGGGCTCGGGCGCCGGAGGCTCGGCGGGGCAGCGCGGACCCGACGGCCGCCGCGAGGGCGGTCCTTCGACGCTGGGGGAGCCCCCAGGTCTAGGCCAACGGGTCGGTGCCGCGCGGCCGGGGCGGGGCCGGCTGCTCCGGGTCGGGCCGGACGGCGCCGGCGTCGCCCGGGGCCCGCTCCGCGTCCTCGCGAGGGGGCGGCGGGCCGTGGAACGGCGGCAGCGCGGCGCGCCGGACGGCGATGGGGTGCGTGACCCCCGGATCGCCGGTGTCCACCAGCCTGATCGGGTCGGGGCCCGCGTCGGGGCACGCGGCGAGGGCGGCCTCCAGCGCGGCGTCCGAGGTACCGGTCCCGGCAGCGCTGCTGGCGGCAAGCCGGCGCAAGGCCGCGACCGGCAGCAGGGCGGGCCAGCCGGCAGTGCCGCCGTAGGCCGGCCGGAGCACGGCGAGCGGCGTCAACCCGTGCTCCTCGATCAGCGTCGTCACGGTTTCGGCGTCGGCCCAGACGTGGCCCACCGGCCACACG
>JAJXTS010000234.1 GCA_021783595.1 Chloroflexota bacterium
CGGCGGGGCGTGGCGGGGGCGGCGGGGCGGGCGCCCCGGCCACGGGGGCCCCGGCCGCGGGGGCCGTTCGACGCAACCGCGCCGGACGCGCGGCTCGTCCTGGTGGACCTGCGGCAGGGTGGGCCCGCGGGTCGCCGCGGCTATACTCGCCTTCCGGACGAGGCCCCGAATGCCGGCCCGTCCGCCCCCACAGCCAGGCGCTGCGAACGCGCCGGGAGGTCCACCGTGAGGACGATCGTCAGGGGCAAGAACCTCGAGGTTCCGGATCGCGTCCGGGAGTATGCGGAGCGCAAGTTCGCCCGTCTCGAGCGGCTCCTCGATGACCGCACGGACGCCATCGTGGAGCTGTCCAACGAGTCGCACCGGAGCGCGACGGACGCGCACATCGTGGATGTCCAGCTCGTGATCGACGGCAAGACGCTGCGCAGCACGGCGTCGGGCGCGTCCTACCAGGCGGCGCTGGACGTGGTCGTGGACAAGGTGGAGCGGCAGGCGATCGACTTCAAGGAGAAACCCCGCATCCGCGCCCGGCCGGACGAGGAGAAGGCCATCCTCCGCAAGCTGGCGGACGGCACCGCGGAGCCCTCGCACGACCGCAAGATCGTCAAGACCAAGCGCTTCGCCATCCAGCCGATGTTCGAGGAGGACGCGGTCGCCGCGATGGAGGACCTCGGACACGACTTCTACGTGTTCGTCAACGGGGAGACGGAGCACCTCGCGGTCCTCTACCGGCGCAAGGACGGCAACTACGGGCTGATCGAGCCGGTGCTCGGCGGCGACTACTCGACCGGACGCCGGTCCGGCAAGTCGCACACCTAGCACCTCGGGCCTCGGGGGCCGCCGTCGCCCACGGCGGCGGTCACGGGCCGTCGCGGGCCGTCGCGGGGCGCGCCGTCCCGGCGCGCCGTCGCGGCGCGGGATAGTCTGTCGCATGCTCCCGAACGGGCGGCGCCTCGGCGCCCATCTACCGCTGGCCGGCGGGCTCGTCCGCGCCGCCGACCGCGCCGTGGCAATCGGCGCCTCGGCGATGCAGGTGTTCGTGGACAACCCCACGTCCTGGCGGCGCCGCGAGACCCTGCCCAGGGAGCTGCCCGCCTTCCGCGAGCGGCTCGAAGCGTTTGACATCGCGCCGCTCTCGGTGCACGCGCCGTACATCGTCAACCTCGCCGGACCGGACGAGGAGACGTGGCAGCGGTCGGTGGAGCTGCTCGCCAACGAGCTGAGGGTTGCGGCCGCCTACGGGGCGGCCTTCGTCAACCTGCACACGGGATCCCATCGCGGGGCGGGCCGGGAAGCCGGGGTCGCCCGCGAGGCGGAGGGCGTGCGGCGCGTCCTGGAGCTGGCGGGCGACGAGGCGGGCGCGGTGGCGCTCGTCCTGGAGAACGGGTCGGGTGGCGGGTTCTGCCTGGGCGCCACCCCGGACGAGCTCGGCGCGATCGCCCGCGCCGCCGCGGGACTCGGCGTGCCGCGCGAGCGGCTGGGGTTCTGCCTGGACACCGCCCACCTCTGGGCCGCCGGCTTCGCCGTGGACACCGGCGCGGGCGTGGACGCCCTCCTGGCCGAGGTGGACGCCGAGGTGGGGCTCGACCGCGTGCGGATGGTCCACCTCAACGACTCGCGGTCGGCGGCCGGTTCCGGCTCCGACCGCCACGAGCACCTGGGCAGCGGGGCGGTCGGGGCCGCAGGGCTCGCCCGCTTCACCACCCACCCGGGCCTCGCCCAGGTCGCGTACCTGATCGAGACGCCCGGGATGGAGGAGGGCTGGGACGCCGTCAACCTGGACCGGGCGCGCGCGCTCGCCGCCGGCCTGCCGATCGAGCCCCTGCCCCCGGCCGCGTTCCACACCCGGAGCGCTCGCGGCCGCGGCGCCCCGCCCGAGGCGGACGAGCCGGCCATGACGGCAGCCACCCCGTGACGGGGCCGGCCGCCGGCCGCCGGCGGCGCCGGGGCGGGCACCGCGGCCGATGGGTCGAGCTGGCGGGCCTGGCCGCGATCCTGGCGGTGGCCGCGCTGACCCGCCTGCCGGGCCTCGAGGCGCGCGGCCAGTGGGACTCGGACCAGGGGCACGACATGGCCGTGCTCGCCGCCCTCGTGCAGCACGGCCAGATCCCGCTGCTGGGGCCCATGACCTCGGTGGGCACGTTCCACCACGGGGCGCTCTACTACTACCTGCTCGCGCCCGCGGCGTTCCTGTCCGGCGCGGACCCGGTGGCGGTCACCGCGGAGATCGCGCTGCTAGGCATCGCCGCCGTGGCCGTAACGTGGTGGCTGGCGAGGCTCGTGGCGGGGCCGGTGGCGGCCGCCGTGGCGGGCCTGCTGCTCGCCGTCTCGCCCGCGGGGATCAGCGAGTCCACGTTCATCTGGAACCCCAACCCCATCCCGCTGTTCGCGGCGCTGGCCGCCGTGGGGGTGGTCCAGGGGCACCGCACCGGGCGGGCTCGCTGGTGGCTCCTGGCCGCGCTCGGGACGATGGCGACGATGCAGCTCCACTGGCTGGGCGGGGTGCTGGCGATCCCGGTGGCAGCGGCATGGGCGCTCGAGCTCCGGCAGCGGCGCCGACGGGGCGGCGGGGCCGCCTTGGCCCGGGCGGGCCTGGGCGGGGCGGCGATCATCGCCCTGGGCTACCTGCCGCTGGCCGTCCACGAGCTGACCGGCAACGCCTCCGAGACCCGCGCGATCGTCGCCTACGCGCTCGGCGGCTCGCCGGGACCCGCGCCGGCGGGTCTCGCGACCCGGCTCCTGCTGGTGGCGGTGCGCTCCCTCACCTGGCCCGTGGCGGGGCTGCTGACCGACCGGGTGGCGGCCTCGCTCGCCGCCCTCGCGGCGGTCGTGGCGCTGGCGGCCGCCGCGGCGGTCCTGACGTGGCGACCGGCGACGGGGCTGGGCGGTCCGTCCGTGGCCTCGCGCGGGGACCCGGCCGTGGCGGACGCCGATGCGCGCTGGGCCGTCGCGTGGCTGCTCGCGACGCTCGGCGTCTCGGTCGCGGGGCTCGCTGTGCTGGCGCCCGGCCTGGCCGTGATCACGCCCGGCCTCCCCAACGACCACTACCACGCGTTCCTCGACCCCGTGGTCGTCGTGCTCGCCGGCGTG
>JAJXTS010000235.1 GCA_021783595.1 Chloroflexota bacterium
CCGGCAGCGCGGCGCCGACCGAGCCCGCCCCGGCCGGCAGCGCGGCGCCGGCAGCCGTCTCCCCGGACGCGCCGACGATGGCTCAGGCCGTCGTCCCGAGCCCGGCGGGCACGGTGGCCAGATCCGCCGCCCCCGGCCACCGCGGGCTGGCGCTCCGGTTCGCCTTCGCGTTCCTGGTAGGCGCGCTGCTCGTCGTTGGCGTCGGCGGGGGCGCGCTGTTCGCCTGGGGCCAGCAGTACGACGGCCGGATCCTGCCCGGGGTGCGCCTCGGCACGATGGACCTGTCGGGCCTCACCCGAGAGCAGGCGCAGGCGGCGATCGCCAGCGCCTACGCCTCGCTGGGCGCCGGCCAGATCGTGCTCAACGATCCGGCGGGACAGGTCACGATCACGTACGCGGAGATCGCCCGCGGCCCCGACACCGTGGCGATCCTCGACGCGGCGCTGGCCGCGGGCCGCCAGGGGGAGCCACTCGCCGACCTGATCGGCGCCCCGCAGGCGGCGCTCCGCGGCGTCACCGTGCCGACCGCGGTCACGTACGACCGGGCCAAGCTCGCCGCCGCCGTGGACGCCCTCGGCGCGACCATCGACCAGCCGGCCGTCAACGCCTCGGTGGTGGCGGCCCCGGACGGGACCTACAGCGTCGCCCCGGCGAAGGCCGGCCGGGCCGTGGACAAGGCGGCGCTCCTGACATCCTTGGACCAGCGGCTGACCGCGCTCGACACGCCCGCCAGCATCACGCTCGACGTGCCGGTGGTCCCCGTCGCCCCAGCGGTCCAGACGGCGGCCGCGGACGCCGCGCAGGCGGCCGCCAGCCGGATGGCCGCGGACCTCGTGATTGCGCGCGGGACGGACACCTGGACGATCCCCAGCGCGCAGCTCGGCCCGCTGATCTCCGTCGCCCAGGCGGCCGACGGCACCCTGACCCCGGCACTCGACGCGAGCGGCCTCGATCCGCTGCTGGCGACGCTCGCCAGGCAGATCAACCAGACGGCGCAGGACGCCACGCTCAAGCTCGTCGGCAACCACGTGGTGGCGAGCGGCACCAGCCGGGAGGGGCGGACGCTCGACGTGGCCGCGATGAAGGTCGCGATCGTCGCCCAGATGGCGGCCCGTCAGGCCGGCACGGCCGTGGAGCCGCTGGCGGCCGCGGTGAAGGCGGTCCAGCCCACGCTGTCGTCCACCGTGGCGCAGCAGTACGCCTCGGAGATGGCCGTCATCGGGCAGCACACCACCTGGTTCCCGGTGTGGATCGGCAACGGCTACGGCGCCAACATCTGGGTCCCGACCGCGCTGCTCAACGGCTACGTCGTGGGCCCGGGCCAGACCTTCGACTTCTGGAAGGTGCTCGGCACCCCGACGGCCGCCCAGGGCTACAAGCCGGGCAACGCGATCATCGACGGGCGCACCTCGATCACGGGGGCATTCGCCGGCGGCATCTGCTCGACCTCGACCACCCTGTTCAATGCCGCGCTCGACGCCGGTCTCAAGATGGAGGCCCGCGCCAACCACTACTACTACATCAACCGCTACCCGACGGGCTTGGACGCGACCGTCTGGATCTCGGGCGGCGCGCAGCAGACGATGAGCTTCAACAACGACACGCCGTACCCGGTGCTCATCCAGGGGGTCAACACCCGCAGCGGCGGCACCGGCTACACCACGTTCAAGATCTGGAGCGTGCCCAACGGCCGCACCGTGGCCATCGGCCCGGCGGTGGTGAAGAACTACCACAAGGCGTCCGACACGGTCGTCGAGACGCCGACCCTGCCGAAGGGCGCCGAGAACCGCGTCCAGGACCCCGAGGACGGCTTCGACGTGTGGCGGACCGTGACGGTCAGGGACAGCAGCGGCGCCGTGCTGTGGAGCAAGACGTACTACTCGCACTACGCGACCGTGACGGGCGTGCTGGAGGTCGGGACCGGCGGTCCGACGCCCAGCCCGACCCCCAGCCCGACGCCCAGCCCCAGCCCGACGCCCAGCCCCAGCCCGACGCCGGCCCCGTAGCGCCGGGTCGCGCTCGATGCACGGGAACCTCCCCGCGGCAGTCCTGTTCGACTGGGACGGCACCATCGTGGACACGCTGCCCCTGATCTACCGCGCCAACGTGATCGTCCTGGGCGAGCTGGGGATCACGATGACCCGGGCCTGGTTCCAGGAGCGGTACACGCCCGACTGGCGACGCAGCTACCGCGAGCTTGGCGTGCCCGAGCCCCTGTGGGGCCGAACCTCCGAGCGCTGGGCCGAGGAGATGGGCCGCATGCGGCCGCGGGCACTGCCGCACGCGCGGGGCGCTCTCCAGCGCCTGCGCCGACACGGCGTCCGGCTGGGGCTGGTGACCGCCTCGACGCGCGGGGTCGTGGAGCCGAACCTCGAGCGGCTCAAGTTGTCGGGCGTGTTCGAGACAGCCTGGTACGCCGACGACGTGGCGAACGGCAAGCCCCACCCCGAGGCGCTGCTGCGGGCCCTCGACGAGATGGGCCTCGCCGCCGGCGACGCGATCTACCTCGGCGATACCCCGGCGGATCTTGAGATGGCGCGAGCGGCCGGGGCCGGGTTCGTGGCGGTCGGCACGACCACCAGCGTGTCCGCCTTCCTGGCCGCGGGCGCGGACCGCGTCTGGCCCGGGGTGGGCGCGTGGGCGGAGGCGCTGCTCCGATCCGGCGGCGCCGAGGGTGCCGAAGGCCGTGCCGGCGGGGCGCCGTCGGGCGCCTGAATCGCCGCCGCCGCGGCGTTGCGTCGCGTCGCGGTCCGACTCGTCGCGCTGGCGACCCTCGCGTCGCGGTTGCCATCCCGGATAGATTCGGCCCATGCGCCCGTTCGTCTCCGCGCTCGGCAGGCTCGCCGAGCGGGTCCTCCTGCCCCTCAGCCTCGGCGGCCTCGCGCTGGGCGGCGCCCTGTGGGTCGCCGGTCGCGCCGACCTGGCTGCGCTCGCCTGGAGTGTCCCGTCCATCATCGTGGCGGCCTGGCTGGCCGCCTCGATCGTCGCCGACCTCATCGGCCGCGAGGCCGGGGTGGACATCATCGCGCTC
>JAJXTS010000054.1 GCA_021783595.1 Chloroflexota bacterium
ACCGGCGACGGGGCTGGGCGGTCCGTCCGTGGCCTCGCGCGGGGACCCGGCCGTGGCGGACGCCGATGCGCGCTGGGCCGTCGCGTGGCTGCTCGCGACGCTCGGCGTCTCGGTCGCGGGGCTCGCGGTGCTGGCGCCCGGCCTGGCGGTGGTCACGCCCGGCCTCCCCAACGACCACTACCACGCGTTCCTCGACCCCGTGGTCGTCGTGCTCGCCGGCGTGGGCGCGGCCCGCCTCGCTGGGCTGGCCCGGCGGGCCGGGACGGGTCCGGATGGCGGCCGGACGGCCGGGTGGTGGGCCGCCCGCCTCGCTGGCCCGGGCGTCGCCGCGACGCTCGGCGTCGGCCTCGTCGCCATCGGCGTGACCGGCTGGCCACCGGCCGTCTCGCCGGACGGAGGCTGGCGCCTGGCGGACGCGGCGGCCGGGCACGTCATCGAGGTCGTCAACGCGGGCTGGCCGGCCAGCGAGCCCAAGCTGCTCGTGGGCCTCCCGGCGTTCAAGCCCGACGACGCCCTGCGCTTCCCGCTCGAGCGCCGCGGTCTGCCGCTTGAGCCGCCGGCGACCGGGCCGGCGGCCGTCGGGACCCTCGACACCGGGGTCGTTGTGGTGGTCTGCGACCCGCTGTTCGACGACGTCACCGGCTTCGCGTGCGGCGGCCCCGCCGAGGACCGCTGGCTGGCGGACGCCTACCCGCCCGCGACGATGCGGCTGGAGGAGCGCTTCCGGGCGGGCGACCGGCGCGTCCTGTCCGTCTACGCGCCGTCCCTGCTCGCGACCTCCGCCCCGGGCGACCCGCGCGAATCGCGAACGCCGGCCCCCGCAGGACCGGCGTTCGAGGTCCCCGAGACCCGGACGCGCGCCCGGGTCGGCATGCGCCGTGTCAGGAGCGGCCCTGCGACCTGACCGCCGGGCGGCTCGGCAGCGACCGCGGCGCGCCGTAGCGCGGCGGTGCCGGCCGGGCGCCCGCCGGCGTGCCGGCCGAGCTGAACAGGGGCGGCCGGCTGTAGCCGAGCGCCGGCGCGGCCCCGGACGCGCCCACGGCACCACTCTCGGGAGAGGAGACCGCGGCGTACGGGCGGCCGAAGCGGCGCAGCCTGACCGCCAGGTAGTACTCCATGATCTGGCGGACCTGCGGCTCGGACAGGGCCTCGTCCGCGCGGAGGGCGTACTCGACGCGAGCCGTCGGGTTCTGCCCCCCGACCGACACGACGCCGAGGGCTCCCGGGGCGTCCGAGTCCTCCTGGATCTCGCGCAGGCCGCGCGCCAGCTTCGTCGCCGTCCCGAGCGAGGGCATCCGGTCGCCGCGGATCAGCCGCGAGATGGTGGAGTGGTCCACGCCCGACGCCTGGGCCAGCTGGCGCTGCGACATCTTCTTGGCTTTGAGCTGGGCACGAAGCCACTCGTGGAAGGCGCGGCCGTTGTCGGTGGTCATTGGCTGCCTTAGATGGGCTCCGCGGCCGGTCCGCGGCTTCAGGCAGAGTGTCGGCCGAGTGGTGCGCTCGCCCAATCACCCGTTGGTACTCGCGCGCCGCGCCGGATGGCGGCGCCGGCGCGCGGCGGCGTGCGGTCGTGTGCGGTTGGGGGATGACCCGTTCGGGCCGGTCCTGCCCCGGACCCACCCGGACGTCCTACGCCGACGGCTCGCCCATTGGGCCCGAGCCGGGGGCGAGCCCCGCCCCGCGGCGCTTGCCCGAGACCACGTACAGCAGCGCGCCCAGCACCACCACCGAGAACACGCTGATCAGGCGGTCCACGATCACGAGCGTCGCGGCCAGGCCGCTGGGCACGCCGTAGGCGGTGGTCAGCACGAACGCCACGCCCAGCTCCACCGTGCCGAGGCCGGCCGGGCTCAGCGGCACCGCGGTCAGCAGCGAGCCGATGAGCGCCACGAAGAACGAGCCCGAGAGCCCGAGGTCCACGCCGGGGTACCCGAGCGCCTTGACCACGAAGAAGAAGCGCAGGCCCTCGGTCGCCCAGATCATCAGGGTCAGCACGCCGAGCGGCGGCAGCTGGCGCGGGCCGATGGCGCCGAACACGCCCTCCTCGAACTTGTCGTACAGGTCCACGAGGCGATGCGGGATGTGGAGCCGCAGCAGCAGCCCCCGCCCGAAGTTGCGCAGGGTCAGCAGCAGCGCCACCAGGCCCACGACGACGCCGATGCCCAGCACCACGACGAACTGGATCTCCCGCGGAAGCCCGTTGCGGAAGCTCCAGAACCCGGCCGCGAGCCCGAGCACCGCGATGCCGATGATGTCCAGCAGGCGCTCGATGAACACGGTCCCGAACGTGCGCGACAGCGAGGCCACGGGCGCGTTCAGCTTGAGCAGGTAGGCGCGGTAGACGTCGCCCAGCTTGGCGGGAACCACGCAGTTCACCAGCCACGAGAGGAACAGGATCTCCGTCGCGTCGCCGGTGCGGAGGCGGAACCGCGTGGCGGCCAGGATGCGGGACCAGCGGTAGCCGCGCAGCGGGAACCCCAGGTAGAAGACGACGAACGCCACCAGCAGCCAGAGCTTGTTGGCCTGCTGGACGCCGTCGACCAGGGTGCTGACGTCCAGCTTGAACGCGAGCTGGAACACCAGGGCAACGAGCACGAGGGGGATGACGATCGAGAGGATGGTCTTCGGCTGCCGGAGGCGCCGGCCGAGCGAGACCGTGTCCTCGGGCGGCGCCTCGAGCTCGGGGCCGGGGATCGGCCCGACGGCAGGGTGCGAACGGGGCTCGGACACAGGCGGCTCCATCAGCTGCCGCCAGCCGCGTCGGCGGACGGCCAGGGCACGCGCGTGTTCCCCCGCGCGCGGTTGACCAGCTTCGAGATCGGGGTGAGCGCCCGCACGAGGTAGGACGCGCGGCCGGGGACCATCTCGACGGTCCGCAGGGCGGCGAGCAGCCCCTCGGGCGTGCCGGGATCGCCCTCGACGACGTTGTACGCCACGCCCACCTCGAACACGCTGTGCGCGTCCGACGCGGCGAGGCCCGGCAGCCCGAGCCCGTGCGCGAACGACGCCGCCCGCACGTTGCCGCTGCCGCCCACGATGCGGGCGTTGTGCGTCTCCACCCAGTCCACCAGCTGGCCCACGGCCTCGAGGCGCGGGTCCTTGAGCATCGAGCCGCGGAAGGTGTCGAAGGGGTGGGGGATGCCGACGAGGCCGCCCTGCTCCCGGACCAGCTCGATCGTCTCGCGCGCCGGCAGGCCGGGGGGGACGGCGCGCTGGAGGAAGACCGCGATCAGGTCGCCGTCACGGGTCCTGACCTCCTCGCCGACGATGACCGTCAGCCCGTCGGGCGCCGCGTCGCGTCCCCGCAGCGCGCCGTCGATCCGGTCGTGGTCGGTGATCGCGAGGTGCGTGAGCCCGCGCTGCGCCGCGGCCCGCACGACGCTCCGGGGGCTGGCTAGGCAGTCGAAGCTCGCGGCCGTGTGGCAGTGGAGGTCGAGGTACGCCCTCACCCGGGGCGCGCTCGGTGGCTGTCGGGGACGACCACCTAGATCTGCGACACCAGCGACTTCTTGAAGAAGTCGAAGTGCTCGAGCGCGAGGCCCGTCCCCAGCGCCACGCAGTTGAGCGAGTTCTCCGCGACATGGCACGGCACGCCGGTCACCTGCGTGAGCAGCTTGTCCACGTTGCGCAGCAGCGAGCCGCCGCCGGACATGACCATGCCCTTGTCGATGATGTCCGAGGAGAGCTCGGGCGGCGTCTGCTCCAGGACCTGGCGGACGGCGGCCACCAGCATCTGGAGCGGGATCTCGATCGCCTCCATGACCTCGGACGAGGTGATGGGGATGGTGCGCGGCAGGCCGGCGATCAGGTCACGGCCGCGGACCTCCATGGTCAGCTCGCGCTCCAGCGGCAGCGCCGTGCCGATCTGGATCTTGACCTCCTCGGCCGTCCGCTCGCCCACCATCAGGTTGTACTTCTTGCGGATGTAGGTGGCGATGGACTCGTCGAACTTGTTGCCGCCCACGCGGAGGCTGTTGGACACCACGATGCCGCCGAGCGAGATCACCGCGATCTCGGACGTGCCGCCGCCGATGTCGATGATCATGTTCCCGGACGGGCCGCTGATGGGCACGTTGGCGCCGATCGCGGCGGCCAGCGGCTCCTCGATCAGGTACGCCTCCTTGGCGCCGGCCTTGAGGGCGGCGTCACGGACGGCGCGCTTCTCGACCGAGGTCACGCCCGCCGGCACCGAGATCATCACCTCCGGCCGGGAGAAGCCGATCCGGCCCTTGGTCGCCTTGCCGATGAAGAACCGGAGCATCGCCTCGGTGATGACGTAGTCGGCGATGACGCCGTCCTTCATGGGGCGGATGGCCTGGATGTTGCCGGGGGTCCGGCCGATCATCTCGCGGGCCTCCTCGCCCACGGCGACGATCCGGTTGTCCTCGCCGACCGCGACGACGCTGGGCTCCGTGATGACGATGCCCTTGCCCTTGACGTAGACGATGACGTTCGCGGTGCCGAGGTCGATGCCGATCTTCATGACGCGGGGAATGCTACTCCGTGAGGGGGCGCGACCCGGCTGGGCCGCGGTGGTGGTCGCCGGGCGGCAGCCCGGCCGTCGTCAGGCCGGGTCGGCCGATCGCACGATGCTGGCGCCGAGCTGCTGGAACTTGCGGTCGATGTTCTCATACCCGCGGTGGACGTGGTGCGCGCCGTGGATGAGCGAGGTGCCCTCGGCCGCGAGCGCCGCCAGGATCAGCGAGGCGCCGGCCCGCAGGTCGCCGATGGACGCCTCCGCGCCGTGCAGGCGGGCGGGGCCGCGGATCGACGCGTGGTGCGGATCCGGGATGTCCACGTCCGCGCCCAGCTTGCGCAGCTCGCTCAGCCACTCGAGGCGATCCTCGAAGATCGCCTCGTGGACGTGCGAGGTGCCGGAGGCCTGCGTCAGCAGGACGCACAGGTTGGGCTGGAGGTCCGTGGCGAGCAGGGGGTAGGGGGCGGTCTCGATGTCCACCGCCCGCAGGTCGCCCGGGCGCAGGCCGCTGGCGTCCACCTCGATGGCGTGCTGGCCGCAGGAGACCGGGACGCCAGCCCGGGCGAGCACCTCGACGAGGGCCCCGCTGTGCTGGCAGGCGGCGTTCTCGAGCGTCAGGCGACCGCCGGTCACCGCGGCCGCCACGAGGAACGTGCCGGTCTCGATGCGGTCCGGCATGACGGTGTGGGCCGCGCCGCGGAGCCGGCGCTTGCCGTGGACCGTGATCGCGTCCGGCAGCGTGCGCTCGACCTCCGCGCCCATCTTCACGAGGAACGCGATGAGGTCGTCCACCTCGGGCTCCTGGGCCGCCGGGCGGATGGTGGTGGTCCCCTCGGCCAGGCACGCGGCCAGGATGGCGTTCTCCGTGCCCATCACGGTGACGAACGGGAAGGTGACGTCCCCGCCGCGCAGCCGGCCGGGCGCCTGGGCGAAGTAGTAGCCGTTGCGGTAGGCGATGTCGGCGCCGAGGGCGCGCATGGCGTCCACGTGCAGGTTCACCGGCCGCCGGCCGATGCGGTCCCCGCCCGGGTTGCTGATGATCACGTGGCCGAAGCGCGAGAGCAGCGGGCCGAGCAGGATGAACGAGGCGCGCATCTTGGCGGCGGCCTCGAGCGGGACGAACTTCCAGTCCACGTCGCCCGCCGCCACCTCGTACACGCCGGGCGCGGGATGGTCCACCACGACCCCGAGGTCCGCGAGGACCTCCGCCATGACCCGGACGTCCTCGATCTCGGGCATGTTCTCGAACCGGCACCGCTCGCCGGTGAGGACCGCGGCGGCGAGCAGCTTGAGGGCGGCGTTCTTCGCCCCGCTGACGCCGACGGTGCCTCGCAGCGGACGGCCGCCCTCGATGCGGAACGCTTCGGGGGCGGGCTGCTCGGGGTGGTACTCCCAGTGGAACGGCCGGGCGTCAGCCATCGTCAGCCGCGCGAGCGCGGGCCCTCCCGGCGATGGCGCTCGGCGACGCGGATGTGGAGCAGCGCGTGCTGGAGCGAGGCGCGCGCGGCGGACAGGTCGGCGCCCTCGTGGAACCCGGACTCGAGCGCGCGCTGGGCCTCCTTGCGGGCCTCCTGCGCCCGCTCGAGGTCGATCTCGGAGGCGAGGCTGGCCGTTTCGGCCATCACCACGACCTTGTCGGGGCGGACCTGGAGGAACCCGCCCACGATCGCGAAGCTCTCCTCCTGGCCGCCCTTGCGGATCTTCAGCTCGCCGAAGCCCAGCAGGCTGACGAGCGGCGTGTGGTGGGGCAGGATCCCGAGCTCGCCCTCGATGCCCGGCACGAGCACCATGTCCACGTCGTCCGAGTAGGCCAGCCGCTCCGGCGTGACGATCTCGAGGTGCAGCGACATCAGATTCGTCCCTCGACGCGCCCCGCCACTGGGCGAGAGCCGGGGTCAGCCATCTCGATCAACCGGCCAGCTTCGCCGCGTTCTCGCGGACGTCGTCGAGGGTGCCGGCGAGGAAGAAGGCCTGCTCCGGGAGCGTGTCGGTCTTGCCCTCGAGGATCTCCTTGAACGACGCGACGGTGTCGCGGATCGGGACGTACAGGCCGGGGCGGCCGGTGAACACCTCGGCCACGTGGAACGGCTGGCTCATGAATCGCTGGAGGCGGCGGGCACGGGCGACCGTGGCCTTGTCCTCCTCGGACAGCTCGTCGATGCCCAGGATCGCGATGATGTCCTGGAGGTCGCGGAACCGCTGCAGGACGCGCTTGACCTCCTGCGCCACGTCGTAGTGCTCGGTGCCCACGACCAGCGGGTCGAGCACGCGCGAGGTGGAGGTCAGCGGGTCCACGGCCGGGTAGATGCCCAGCTCGGCGATGGACCGCTCGAGGCGGATCGTGGAGTCCAGGTGGGCGAAGGTCGTGGCCGGCGCCGGGTCCGTGTAGTCGTCCGCGGGGACGTACACCGCCTGGAGCGAGGTGATCGAGCCCTTCTTGGTGGAGGTGATCCGCTCCTGGAGGGCCGCCATCTCCGTGGCCAGGTTGGGCTGGTAGCCCACCGCGGACGGCATGCGGCCCAGCAGCGCCGACACCTCGGAGCCCGCCTGGGTGAACCGGAAGATGTTGTCGATGAACAGGAGGACGTCGCGGCCCTCCACGTCGCGGAAGTACTCGGCCATCGTGAGGCCGGTGAGGCCCACGCGCTGGCGGGCGCCGGGCGGCTCGTTCATCTGGCCGAACACGAAGGCCGTGCTCTTGATGACGCCCGACTCGGTCATCTCGCGGATCAGGTCGTTGCCCTCGCGGGAGCGCTCGCCCACGCCCGCGAACACCGAGACGCCGGCGTGCTCCTTGGCGACGTTGTTGATGAGCTCCTGGATGATGACCGTCTTGCCGACGCCCGCGCCGCCGAAGATGCCCACCTTGCCGCCCTTGCGGAAGGGGCAGACGAGGTCGATCACCTTGAGGCCGGTCTCGAAGACCTCGATCTCGGTGGTCTGGTCCTCGAAGGAGGGGGGCTTGCGGTGGATCGGCAGGACGTGCGTCTGGTCCACGGGGCCCTTGCCGTCGATCGGGTGACCGAGCACGTCGAACACGCGGCCGAGGGTGACCCCGCCGACGGGCACGGAGATGGGGGCCCCCGTGTCGGCCACCGCGGTGCCGCGGGCCAGGCCGTCGGTGGTGGTCATGGCGACGGCGCGGACCCAGTTGTTGCCCAGGTGCTGCTGCACCTCGCACACGAGCGGGACCTGGCCGTCGCGGAGGATCTCCACCGCGTTGTAGATCGACGGCAGCGCGCCGGCGGGGAACTCGATGTCAACGACCGGACCGGTGATCCGGATGACCCGGCCGGTCGCGGAAGGGGCGGCGATCGCCATTCGGGGTTAGCCTCCTCGTTCGCGCTGGCCTAGCGGGCCGATGCGCCGCTCGCGATTTCGACCATCTCGCGAGTGATGTTTGCCTGGCGGACCTTGTTGTACGAGAGCGTGAGGTCCTCGATGAGGTCCTCGGCGTTCTCGGTGGCGTTCTTCATCGCGACCATGCGGGACGACTCCTCGCTGGCCTTGGACTCGAGCACCGCCTGGAACAGGCGGGTCGCGACGTAGCGGGGCAGGAGGGCCCGGAGGAAGTCGTCCGGGCTGGGCTCGAACAGGAACTGGTTGCCGGGGATGCCCTCGGTGTCCGGCGACGGGACCACCGGCAGGAGCTGCTCGAGCACCGGCTTCTGGGTCAGCGTGGAGATGAACCGCGAGTAGACGACGTCCACGCGGTCGTAGGTTCCGGCGACGAAGTCGTCGGTGACGAGGCGGGCGAGCGGCAGCGTGTCGGCGAAGGACGGCCGGTCGCCGAAGCCCTCGAAGTGGGCGGCGATCGGCACGCGGGCCCGGCGCATGGCGTCACGGCCCTTGCGGCCCACCGTCGCCACCTTGAGCCGGCCCGGGTGGTCCACGATCTCGCGCGAGGCGAACCGGATGGTGTTGGTGTTGAGCGCCCCGGCCAGGCCGCGGTCGCTGGTGATGATGACGATGAGGCGGCTGTGCGGCTGGCCGAGGTCCCGGTCCGCCAGCAGCGGGTGGTCCTCGCCGGAGAGCACGGCCGCGAGATCCGCGATCACCTCGTCGAGCTTCTCGCGGTACGGGCGCGCGGCGAGCGTGGACTCCTGGGCCCGGCGCAGCTTGGACGCCGCGACGAACTGCATCGCCCGGGTGATCTGCTTGATGTTCTTCGCAGACCCGATGCGGCGCCGGATTTCACGCTGAGAGGGCATCGCGGCCGCCTACGCCAGGAAGCTCTTGCGGAACTCGTCGATCGCCTCGCCGAGCGCCTTGGAGATGTCGTCGGTGAGCGCCCCGCCGGCCGCGAGGTCCCGGAGCACCTGCGGCCGCTCGGTCTCGAGGAACCGGTACAGGCCGATCTCGAAGTCCTTGATCCGCGGGGTGGGGACGTCGTCCAGCTTGCCGGTGGTGGCGGCGACCAGGATCGCCACCTGTTTCTCCACCGGGAGCGGCTGGTACTGGGGCTGCTTGACGATCTCGGACAGCTTCTCGCCGCGGTTGAGCTGGTCGCGGGTGACCTTGTCCAGGTCGCCTGCGAACTGCGCGAAGGCGGCCAGGGCGCGGTACTGGGCGAGGTCCAGCTTGAGCGGGCCGGCCACCTTCTTCATCGCCTTGGTCTGCGCCGCGGAGCCCACGCGCGAGACCGAGATGCCGATGTTCATGGCCGGCCGCTGGCCCGCGTTGAACAGGTCGGTCTCGAGGAAGATCTGGCCGTCGGTGATGGAGATCACGTTGGTCGGGATGTAGGCGGACACGTCGTTCGCCTGGGTCTCGATGATCGGCAGCGCCGTCAGGGAGCCGCCGCCGTATTCGTCGCTCAGGCGCGCGGCGCGCTCGAGGAGGCGGCTGTGGAGGTAGAACACGTCGCCGGGGTACGCCTCGCGGCCGGGCGGCCGGCGGAGGAGCAGGGCCATCTCGCGATAGGCCCAGGCGTGCTTGGACAGGTCGTCGTAGACGCACAGCGCGTCCTTGACCGTCCTGCCGCCGATGGTGACGCCGACCTCCATGATCTCCTCGCCCATGGCCACGCCGGAGTACGGGGCCAGGTACTGGAGCGGGGCGGCATCCTCGGCGCCGGCCACGACCACGATGGTGTGCTCCATCGCGCCGTACTTCTCGAGCGTCGCCACGGTCTGGGCGACCGTGGACAGCTTCTGCCCGATGGCGACGTAGATGCAGACCAGGTCGCCGCCCTTCTGGTTGATGATCGTGTCGATCGCGATGGCGGTCTTGCCCGTCTGGCGGTCGCCGATGATCAGCTCCCGCTGGCCCCGGCCGATCGGGATCAGCGCGTCCACGGCCTTGATCCCGGTCTGGACGGGCGTGTCCACGCCCTGGCGGACGATGACGCCCGGGGCGATGCGCTCGACCGGGCGGGTCCGCGTGTTCAGGATCTCGCCCTTGCCGTCCAGCGGGCGGCCCAGCGGGTCCACCACGCGGCCGAGGAGCGCCTCGCCCACGGGAACCTCGACCACGCGCCCGGTGGTGCGGACGGTGTCGCCCTCCTTGATGGACGTGGCGTCGCCGAGGATGACCGCGCCGACCGTGTCCTCGTCGAGGTTGAGGGCCATGCCCATCACCCCGCCGGGGAACTCGAGCAGCTCGGACGACAGCGCGGCGTCAAGCCCGTAGACCTGGGCGATGCCGTCGCCGACCTCGACGACGGTCCCGACGCTGCGGGTCTCCGTGGCGCTGTCGAAGCTCTGGATCTGGCTCTTGATGATGCTGATGATCTCGTCTGACCGGATGGCCATGGCGTCTCCGTATCGGGCGTTCGCGGGCTCTCGTGTTCGGGCCGGTGAACGCCGGCGCCGGTTGGCGTGGGGCTAGCGGAGGCGACCCCCCGCGTGGAGTTGGTCGCGCAGCCGCTCCAGGCGACCGCGGACCGATGCGTCGAGCAGCTGGTCCCGGACCTGGATGGTGACCCCGCCGATGAGGGCGGCGTCCACCACGGTCTGCAGGTCCACGCGCGCGCCGGACGTCGCCTCGACGCGAGCTCGGATCGCGGCGGTCTCGTCGTCCGTGAGCGGGACGGCCGAGGTGACCGTCGCCACAACGATGCCGCGACGGCTGTTGAGCAGGCTGGTGAACTCGGCGCTGACGCGCGGCAGGCTGCTGGCCCGGCCTCGGCCGACCAGCAGGTCCACCAGGCGCAGCGCCCCGGGTCCGACGCGGCCCTCGAGCAGCCGTGCGACGAGCGCGATCCGGTCCGCGAGCGGAACGGCCGGGCTGTCCACGATCCGCTCCACCTCGGCCATCCCGAGGACGGCGCTGGCGTGCGCCAGGTCCGCGGCCCAGGCGTCGAGGGCGTCGTCCGCGATGGCCACCGCGAAGGCGGCCTCCGCGTACCGACGGGCGGCGACGACGGGCCGGGACATCAGTTCCTCGACCCGCCGGCGGACTCGGCGAGGAAGTCGGCGACCAGCTTTCGCTGGCGGTCGCCGGTCATGCTGTCGGCCACGACGCGGCTGGCGGCGAGCAGCGCCAAATCGGCGACCTCGCCGCGGAGCTCCGCGATGGCCTGCTGCTTCTCGGCCTCGATCTCCGCCGCAGCGTGCTCGCGCAGCCGCACGAGCTCCTCCCGGGTGGCGACGAGGTCGGCCTCGCGGGCCTCCGCCGCCGCCTTCTGGGCCCGGGCGAGGATCTCGTTCGCCTCGCGGCGAGCGTCGTTGATGGCCGACAGGCGCTCGGTCTCGGCCGCCTCGCGGTCGTGCTGCGCCTGCTCCGCGTCCCGGAGGCCCTGAGCGATCCGGGCCCGGCGGTCGTCGAGGGTCTTGATGAGGCCCCCGAACGCGATCGCCCGGACGATCAGGAAGAAGGCGATGAAGTTGGCCGCGGAGACGATGACCCAGAAGAAGTTGATCTGGAACGTCGGGCCTTCCGTTGCCGTCGGGACGACGGCCGCCTGACGGGCTGCCGCCCCGACGAGGGCAAGGATGTCCACGGATCGCCTCGTGCTCGGGTGGCTACTTGAGGACGAGCGCCAGGATGCCGACGACGATCGCGAGGACGCCGAGGCCTTCGGCGAACGCCGCGAGGATGATGGCGAGGCCGCGGATCTGGCCCGCGGCGTCGGGGTTCCGCCCGATGGCGCTCGACGCCATGCCGGCCAGGATGCCGATGCCGATGCCGGGGCCGAGCACGCCGAGGGCGGCCAGGCCAGCGCCGAGAGGTCCGAGGTTCATCCGAGATCCCTCCTGTCACCCGGTCCGCCCGGGTGGTTGCTCCGTGATGTGGGCGATGTGCTAGCTGACGGCCTCGGCCGGCACGGGCCAGGACGGCGTGTCGACCTCGTGCCGGTCGTGGTGCTCGTCCTCGTCGCCGTGGTGCTCGATGGCGGCGAGGGTGAACATCAGCGTCAGGGTGGAGAAGATGAGCGCCTGCACCAGGTTGAGCAGGAGCTCGAGCGCGATCAGGGCCATGGGGACGATGGCCAGGGTCAGGGCGGTGATGACGCCCAGCGCCACCTCGCCGCCGTAGATGTTGCCGAAGAGTCGCATCGAGAGCGTGATGGGCTTCACGAACTCGAGCATCAGCTCGACCAGGCCCACGAACAGGGCGATGAGCCCGGCCCCGACGCCCTTGCGGAACTCGCCGAGCGGGAAGAACTTGGACAGGTAGCCGCGGACGCCCAGCTTGCGGAAGCCCTGGTACTCGAAGAAGGCGAACGCGACGAGCGCCAGCCCGAGGGTGATGTTGAGGTCGCTGGTGGGCGCCCGCAAGTCCTCGATCTTGCCGATGGGCGGCACGAGGCCGGACCAGTTGGACAGCAGGATGTAGAGGAAGAACCCGGCGAACAGGACGATGTACGGGCGCGCCTCCGGGCCGCCGATGGACATCCCGAAGCCCTCGATCTGCTCCCAGACGTACTCCATGGCGTTCTGGACCTTGCCCGGGACCATCGCCCGGCCGCGCGTCATGAGGAACAGCAGGAGGATCACGATGACCGAGACGATCCACATGGTGATGATCGTCGAGGTGATCGACACGTCGAACGTCACGAGGTCCAGGGGGGCCGTGGAGGCGTTGCCGGCGGCGCGCCAGACGACATGCGGGGCGGGCAGCTCCAGGTTGCCGTTGATGTAGCAGACGGGATAGGAGCAGGCGGCGCCGGAGCCCGCTGTCGGGTCGAACGGGGGCGCGACGACGAAGGCGACGATGTCCGCGACGATCACGAGGAGGAGCAGCAGGCCGATGGCCAGCGGCTGCCGGCTGCGCTTCCCGTCCGTGTGCGCCTCGGTGGTCACGTGTCCTCCAAGCGGTCCGTCCGCGGGCTCGTCGGGCCCGGGTCTTTCTGCCTGTTCCGTGGCCGGTCTAGTCCAACCGCTTCAGGAACCGTGTGATCAGTCGCCAGATCCCGACGGTCCCGATCCCGGCGCCGCCAAGGAAGCCCAGCAGCAGGAAGATCGGTCCCGACGCGAGCTGCTGGTCCAGCCAGTGCCCGCCCAACGCCCCGGCGAGGGTGGTCACCAGGAGCAGCGAGCCGATCTCGGAGAACAGCGCGAGATACGCTCCGACACCGGTGCTCATGGGCGACCCTTCACCGCGCGGTCGATGGTAGCAGAGGGCCCGGGCGGCCAGCACGTTGGTTGCGGGTCGGGTCCGGTGCCGCGACCCGTGCGATCAGGGGGCGCACGTCGAGGCGGACACGGTCCGGGACGCGAGGACCCCCGCCGGCGGGTCGGTCGCGAACGTGACCTGGACCACGGCCATCACGCTGTCCGAGGCCGACGTGAACGTGTAGGCGGCCGCCGCCGACGTCGAATCCGAGCCCGGGAGCCACCACTTGTAGCCCACGACCCCCACGCTGGAGCCCGTGGTCACGGCCAGGAACCGGACGCTGGTGGCGCTGGTGCAGGCGACGCCGACCGACACCCGGAGCGCGGGGGTCGGCGCCGCGGTCGGGCTCGGCGCGGGGGGCGGCGGGGGCGGGGGCGGGGGCGTCGGCGTCGCCGTCCGTCTCGGCGTTGGGCGTGGCGTGGGCCTCGGGGACG
>JAJXTS010000236.1 GCA_021783595.1 Chloroflexota bacterium
GGCGCCGCCGACATGGCCGAGATGAGCAGCGGCGACGCGGTTGTGGCCACGCTCGCCGGTGTGACCGACAAGGCGGCCACGGCAACGACGCTCGCCGGGCTCGTGGGCGGCACGGCGGCGACCTACCAGGCGGCGCTGGACGGCGCCCACGGCGACACGACCGTCCTCCCGATCACGCTCGGCAACAGCGCCGACCAGACGCCCGCCGGCGAGGCGCGGGCCAAGCTCCAGGCCGCCATCGAAGGCGGTCAGCTGCCGGGGATCACGATCAGCCAGGTCGCGCTCGTGGCGGTCGCCGACTCGGGCGGCGTGGACATGCTGGCCGACAACGCCGTGGTGGCGGACCGCACGGCGCTCGCGGGCGGCGGCCTCGGGCTGGCGGTGGTCACCGGGCTGGGCGCCAACGAGCTGTACGTGACCACCAGGGACCCGGCGTCGGGGACGCCCCAGCTGGCCTGGATCACCACGTCGGGCGACCTGGCGAAGAACGGACCCGCGTTCGACCCGTCCAGCGACGTGCTCCAGATGCCCGGTGCGGTGACTCGCCTCCTGTACGACCCGGCCTCCCAGATGGTCGAGGCCCTGGGCGTGACCCAGGGAGGCGACACGCCCACCGTGTACGTCGTCGAGCCGCACGGCAACGCGGTGTTCGCGGACCAGAAGCTGGGGTTCGCGCCCACGGCCCTGGTGATGAACCACAACGGGAACTACCCCACCACCTCGACCGGCGAGATCCTGGCGTTCTCGGCCCAGGGCGACGCGGCGGCGCTCGACGTCGGCCACTACGACTTCGCCTGGCGCCTGCCCGGCGTGATCTTCGGCGCGCTCACCGTGGGCGCGCTCTACCTGCTCGTCCGCGTCCTGTTCCGGCGTCGCCTCATCGCCGGGCTTGCCGGGCTGTTCGCCCTCCTTGACGGGATGATGTTCGTCCAGAGCCGGATCGGCATGAACGACGTCTACGTCGGGTTCTTCATCGTGGCTGCGTACGCGGTGTTCGCCTGGCTCTGGGTGGAGCCGCGGAGGAAACGGTGGTTCTGGATCCTGTGGCCGGTGATCGGGGTCCTGCTGGGTCTCGGCCTGGGCTCGAAATGGGTGGCCGCGTACGCGATCGGCGCGCTGGGCATCCTCGTCCTCGCCCGCTCGGCGCTGGGGCGCATCATCCTGCTGCTCGGGATGATCGGGGTGACGGCGGTGCTCGGCTGGATGGCCCTCGCCGTCCCGACGGGCAGCAGCGAGCTGGGCAACGTGCTCTTCCCGCTGATCATGATCGCGCTGACGCTCGCCGCGATCGCGATCGCCGTCTACCGGCCGGTCGCCTGGTCCGACGACGAGATGCGCTTCGCCGTCGGGGCGCCGGTGGCGGCCGGCGCCATCCTCGCCTTCACGGCTGTCGCGCTGGGCAAGGCCAGCGCGTCGATCGCGGTCGGACCGCTCGCGCTGACGCCGCTGCCGACGGCGTTCGCCCTGGTCCTGCTCGGCGGCGCGGCCTACGTGGCGTTCGGTGTCGGCGCCCGGCTGGGCATCGGCCCGATGGCGGTCCGGCGGGACGGGCGCCCGGCGCTCCCGGTGGCCGAGCCGCCGGAGGCCTGGCTCCGCATCGGCGACGGCCTCGGCCTGTCCGCGCTGTGGTGGGCTCTCAACCTGATCGTCGTGCCGATCGCCGTCTACATCCTGCTCTACATCCCGTGGGCGAACATCGAGAACCACGTGATCTTCCCGGCCGGGGTCCCGGGTTTCCCCAACGGCTGGCCGCCGGGCCACACGGGCCAGACGCTGCTGGACCTCACGGGGCAGATGTACCGCTACCACAACGACCTCACCGCGCCGCATCCGGCATCCTCGCCGTGGTGGGCGTGGCCGCTCGACCTCAAGCCGGTCTGGTTCTACCAGGGCAGCTTCGCGAGCGACTACGGCGGGGCCATCTACGACGCGGGCACGATCGCCATCTGGTGGATGTCGATCCCGGCCATGGCGTTCGTCGCCTACCAGGCCTACCGGCGGCGGAGCCTCGCGCTCGCCCTGATCCTGGTGGGCTTCCTTGCCCAGTGGGTCTCCTGGGCGCGCATCGACCGCGCCGCCTTCCAGTACCACTACTACTCGAGCCTGCCGTTCCTGATCGCCGGGCTGGCCTACCTGGTGGCCGAGCTCTGGCACGGGGCGTCGAGACGGACGTGGCTGCTGGCCCGCGCCGCCGCCGCTCTCGGGGTGCTGGGGCCGGCCATCCTGTGGCTCCTGCGTCTGCCCCTGTGCGCGGTCGCGAACGTCCAGTCCGTGGCGCCCGGTTCGTCCGCCTGCAACGGCAACCCCGGCAATCTCGTCGTCACGCCCGCGGTCGCCGCCCTCGTCCTGATCCTGCTGGTCGGCGGCGGGATCCTGGTCTGGCAGCTGGTCGGCCTCGGCCGGCCGCGCGCCGACGGCCGGCCCGCCGGGCTCCGCGACGCCCAGGGCGTGCTGGTCACGGGCATCATCGTGGTGGCCCTCGCCATCCTCTCGCGGCTGCTGCCCTCCAGCGGCGCGCTGTTCTCGGTCAGCGGGCTCGCGCCGGAGCCGATCGCGCTCCTGGCGCTCGTGCCGCTGGGGCTCGTGGCGGTGCAGGTGCTCACGGCCCGCGACGCTCGCCGGTTCGTGGGCGGGCTGATCGCGGCGATCGCGCTCAACTTCGCGGTGCTCTACCCGAACATCTCCGCGCTGCCGCTGCCCGGCAGCATCGTGCAGTGGTACCAGGGCGTCCTGCCGACCTACCTGTACATGTTCCAGTTCGGCGTGAACACGGTGGACCGGAGCGGGGCCACCTCGTTCAGCGACATCCGGTTCTACGTGCTCACCGGCTTCCTCGCGCTCGCGTCGATCGCGGTGGCGCACCTCGCGTGGACGTGGCGGCAGGCGCTCGTCGATGACGCCGCCCCGGCGGGCGACGGCGCCGACGCGGGGCCGGGCAGCGGGCCCGATCCGGGCAGCGCGAGCGCCGCGTAGCACCCGGCCGCCGGGTGCCGGGCCGGACAGCC
>JAJXTS010000237.1 GCA_021783595.1 Chloroflexota bacterium
CCAATCCCCAGGGGCCCCTCACGGCGCGGCGGCGGCGGCCCGAGCCCGCTCGAACACGCTGTGCAGGTAGTGCTCCAGCACGGCGGCCTGGAAGTCGCGGTCGTCGACGACGCGGCGGAAGATCTCCTCGTTGTCGTCCATTCGGCCCACGATGCTCCTTAGGAACTGGGGCTGGAAGACGAGGCGGAAGTTCTCGATCGGGTTGGCGCGGGCCTGGTCAACGAGGTGCGCGTCGGCCATCCAGGTCTCCTCGAGCTGGTCGAAGAACAGCTGGTCGGCGGTGCCGAGCACGGTGCCGAAGCGCTCGTTGAGGACCTCGATGATGGTCGAGAGGTGGGCCCTCTCCTCGGCGACCTGCCTGCCCTGGCCGGAGTAGATGGACGAGATCGGGCCGTAGCCGCCGCCGGGCGTGATCGACCCCTCGCTGGTCTTCTCCAGGCGCAGGTGCGTCAGCTCGACCTCCGAGCCGAGGTCGAGCCGGCCGCCGCCGTCGGACGGGAGCTCGGCCGCGAGGGCGCGCGACGCGAGGTAGAGCGCCTCGAGGCCGGCGTCGCCGAACTCGACGACCTGGGACAGGAAGGCGTAGGCGCGGACGTAGGCGTCGAGCGCGTCCCGGGCCTCGCGCTGCTCGTCGGGCCCCATCCCCCGGAACCGCTCGACCGGCGCCGCGAGCAGCGCGTAGATGGCGCCGTGGTCGCCGACCCTCACGGTGCGGTCCGCGATGAGCGCGGCGATCGCCTGCGCCTCGGCCATGTCCATGACCTGGAGCCCGAGCAGCCGGCCCGCCATGTCGTGGAGGCTGTTGGGGTCCGTGGGCGTCGCGACCGTGGCCTCGTACCAGGGCCGAAACGCCTCGGTGATCGCGTCCGCCTCGTTGCGGAAGTCGAGCACGAAGGTGTCGGTCTTGTCGGGGTGGATTCGGTTGAGCCGCGAGAGGGTCTGGACCGCGTTGAGCCCCACGAGGGGCTTGTCCACGAACATCGTGTGCAGCAGCGGCTGGTCGTAGCCGGTCTGGAACTTCTCGGCGACCACGAGCACGCCGTACTCGGGCCCCGCGAACGCCTCGGCGGTCTGGGACTCGGGGAGCTGGTTCATGCCGGGTTCGGTCCAGTCCAGGCCGCCGTCGGCGACCGTGCCCGAGAACGCCACCAGGGCCCGCGTGTCCGCGTAGCCGCGCTCGGCGATGTACTTGTCGATCGCCTGCTTGTAGCGGACGGCGTGGAGGCGCGACGAGGTCACCACCATCGCCTTGCCCCTCCCCGCGACCTTGTGGCGCGTGTGCTCGCGGAAGTGCTCCACGACCAGCTCGGCCTTCTGGGCGAGGTTGTGCGGGTGGAGCGAGGCCCAGCGGGCGATGGCGCGCCTGGCCATCCGCGCGTCGTACTCGGGGTCGTCCTCGACCGCCTTGCCCACCTTCCAGTACACGGCGTACGTCGTGTAGTTGGCGAGCACGTCGAGGATGAAGCCCTCCTCGATCGCCTGGCGCATCGAGTACAGGTGGAAGGGCGCGAAGTTGCCGTCCGCGTCGCGCCGGCCGAACAGCTCGAGCGTCCGGGCCTTGGGCGTGGCGGTGAAGGCGAAGAAGCTCATGTTGGGCTGGCGCCCGCGGGCGGCGACCGACGCCGCGAGCGCGTCCTGCGGGTCGGCCGGGGCCTCCCTGGACTCGGACCGCTCGGCGGCCTCGAGCTCGGCCTCGGCCGACGCGGAGCCCAGCGCCGCCCGGAGCTCCTTCGCGGCCTCGCCGGTCTGGGAGCTGTGCGCCTCGTCCACGATCACCGCGAACCGCCGCCGCCCGAGCTCGCCGACCTTGTCCAGGATGAAGGGGAACTTCTGGAGCGTCGTGATGATGATGCGAAACTGCTCGCCCTTGAGGGCATCGGCGAGTTGCTTGCTGTCCTGGTCGATGCGCGCGACGGTCACGAGGCGCTCGCCGAACTGGCTCACCGTCTCCTGGAGCTGGCGGTCGAGCAGCACCCGGTCGGTGATGACGACCACCTTGTCGAACACGGGCAGGTCGTCGGCGCCGTGGAGGCTCATCAGGCGGTGGGCGAGCCAGGCGATCGTGTTGCTCTTGCCCGAGCCCGCGCTGTGCTGGACGAGGTAGCTGTGCCCGGGGCCCTCCTCGCGCGCGGTCGCCTCGAGCCGGCGGACCGCGTCCCACTGGTGGTGGCGGGGGAAGATGACCGTCCCTGCGCGCAGCTTCGCCTGCTTGGTGGCGCCCTCGCCCGGGATCACGTGGACGAAGCGGGCGAGGATGTCGAGCCAGGCGTCGCGCGCCCAGAGCTCCTCCCACAGGTATCGGGTTCGGTGCCCAGACGGGTCCGGGGCGTTGCCGCGGCCGCCCGCGTTCCCCCGGTTGAAGGGCAGGAACCGGGTCCGCGGGCCGTCCAGCCGCGTCGTCATCTCGACGTTGTCGGGGTCCACCGCGAAGTGGACGAGGGCGCGCCGGAGCGTCGCGTTCGCGGGGTCCCGATCGGTCCGGTACTGGTGCTTCGCGTGCTCGACGGTCTGGTGCGTGAGAGGGTTCTTGAGCTCTGCCGTCGCGACCGGGAGGCCGTTCACGAACAGCGCGAGGTCCAGCGTCCTCGTGCCGGCCGCCTCGTACGGGAGCTGGCGGGTGACCGTGAGCCGGTTGGCCTCGTAGAGGCGCGTGAGCTCGGGGGTCAGGCCGTGCGCGGGCTTGAAGTGCGCGAGCCGGACCTCGACCCCGTGGTCGTTGACCCCGTGGCGGAGGACGTCGACCGTGCCGCGCTCCTCGACCTGCCTCGCGAGCCGGTCGGCGAACTGCTCCCGGGCGCCGGCCTCGCCGCCGTGGACGGCGACCAGGCGCTCCCAGGCCCTGGGCTGGGTCCCCGCGAGGAAGGCGAACAGCTCGGCGGTGTCGAGCGCGCGGGCGCGGTCGAAGTCGGCCGACCACTCGGCCCTGGTGCCCCACTTGCACGCGCGGTACCCGCCCGCCTCGAC
>JAJXTS010000238.1 GCA_021783595.1 Chloroflexota bacterium
GACGAGGCCCGTCTGCCGGTTGACCATCGCCCGCTGGACCCAGCCGACCGTGTCGAGCGGCCAGCGCAGGGCCCGCCGCTGGGCGGCGGGGTGCGTGCGCCAGTTGCGGGGGTTGGCGAGCGGCGACGCCGGGTCCTCCGCCGTCGAGGCGGGGATCCGGCTGCGCCACGTCCCGAGCGGGCGGGCCGGGGTCGGCGCGGTGCCAGTGGTGGCCGCGCGCGGGCTCACGGCGCCGCGTGGGCGCCCCGTGGCGCCCGTGGGCGAACGTCGGCGCGGTCGCGGTCGGCGGCCCGAAAGACGCGGAGACCCGGGCGGACCCCGGATTGCCAGGGCGCGGGTGTGCCGCCCGCCCGCGCGCCCTGAGGCCTACCCCCACCCCTCGCGGTGCCCTTCGCCGCCTGGTTGCAGGAGGCGCACGACGCCATCCATCCGGACTCGGGGCGGCCGTCGACCACGTGCGCGGCGACGACCGTCTCCGCGGCCACCAGCGTCCCGCACCCGTGCGCGCAGGGCACCGCGCCGCGCTCCCTGCACACCGCCACGAGCTCGCGGACGCGCGGGCACGCCTGGCACCGCGCCCCGGACGCCAGGCGCACGGGCGGGCGCCCCGCGTCGCAGGAGCGGATCACGCGCTGCGCGCGGCTGGGCATTGCGTCGCGACGCTCCTGGCAGGCCTCACCGGCGAATCGTCGACCGCGTGGCACCCGCGGTCCATTCGCCGGCGGTGCCACGCCCGTGGGGCCCACCCTCGGTGTGCACCGGACGTCCGAGGGCCGTTCGCATCTCGACGGGCGTCCCTGCCGCGGCTAGGGTGGCGGACGGTGAGAGGCTCTGGCGCGCGGTCCGCTCCGGCCCCCGCCACTGGTGAGGCTGACCCCCGCAGCGTCCCAGGGAGGCACGTGATGCGCCGGATGGTGGTCCTAGCGAGCGCGGTGGCCGTCGTCGCCAGCGCGGCCGCCTGGGTGCGTAGATCGCGGGGCGTGGTGTCGACGGGCGGCCCGGGGGTCATGCCCGGTCGCATCGGCAGCTGGATCAACGGGTACATGGATCGGCCGCTGCACGCGGCCGTGGCACGGTTGCTCGCCCTGCAGCCGGACGACGACTTGCTCGATGTCGCCTGCGGAGCCGGCTACTTCCTCACCGAGACTGCATCGCAGGTGGGCCACGTCACCGGCATCGACCTCTCGGGGCCGAAGGTCGAGCTCGCGCGCCGCCGGCTCGGCGCCCGCATCGCGGCCGGGACAGCCGAGGTCGTCGAGGGAGACGCGGGGTCGCTGCCCTGGGCGGATGGCCGCTTCACGGCCGTGGCCTGCATGGACGCCTTTCCGTTCTTCCCCGACCCCGAGGGGGCCCTCGCCGAGATGCGCCGCGTCCTTCGCCCTGGCGGGCGGGCCGTGATCGACGTCAACCCGCGGATCCCGGAGGGGACCGAGTCTCATGCCCTTCGGGGTGTCGGTGGCCGCTTCATGGCGTGGAACGACGCGGATGTGCGGCGGATGGTCGAGGCGGCCGGATTCGCAGAGGTCGAGATCAGCCACCTGCGCGGCAGCGACAACGGCCTGTTCAACGCCATGAGCCGCCGGTCCTTCGGGACGGACGAGGAGACGATCGTGGCGGCGGTCAAGCCGTTGCCCAGCCCGCCCGCCGACGCTGCGAGGGCCGAGGAGGCCGGTGCCGTCGGTTGACAGCATCACGGAGTCGAAGGATTCGCGAGGAGACTCAGACCATGCCCCGACGCACGAAGCTTGCCCTCATCGTCGGCGGGGCCGCGGCCACCGCGGCCGGCGCCGCTCTCGCCCGCGGCCGACTCGCGGGACGCGGATCGGAGGTGATGCCGGCCGACGATAGCGCCATGTTCACGGTGTTCGCGCCCGGCGGGAGGTGCGCCTACTGGTGCAACGGGCCGACGGGCTGGCTGATGGCCAAGGCCATGCCGAGGATGGAAACCGGCCTGTACGAGACCGCCGCCATGATGCTCGACCTCCAGCCTGAGGACGAGTTGCTCGACATCGGCTGCGGGCCGGGGGCGTTCCTCGCTTTGAAGGCGCGGCACGTGCGCCGGGTCGTCGGCCTTGATCCCTCCCCGACCATGCTGCGAGAGGCGGAGCGGCGGCTCGCGGACCGGCTCCTCGCCGGGACCGCCCGGCTGGTGGCCGGCAACGCCGCCGAGCTGCCGTTCGAGGACGGCGAGTTCTCCGTGGTGGCGGCCCTCAACGCGCCCATCAAACATGCCGAGGCGTTCCGGGTGCTTCGCCCGGGCGGGCGCCTCGTGTTCTCGGATCCCGACCCCCGCCGGCGTCCCGAGCAGCCTGCCGTGAACTGGGGGGTCCGGTGGTACGACGAGGCCGGTCACCGGCAGCTGTTCGAGGACGCCGGGTTCACCGACGTGACGGTCCGCTACCAGCGCCTCAAACCGCTGTACGAGGGCGCGCTGGTCCTCAGCTGCCGCAGGCCGGCCGCGTCGTGACACAAGAGGGCTCGAGGTCCGCTACCACCAGCCAGCCCTCGGCCCGACCGCGGTAGATCAGCTGCTCGGTCGTCAGGCCCGAGCGGGTGCGCAGGTCGGCGAGGTGGCGTTTCGCCGGCGTGGGCGGGTGCCCCGCCCATCGGGTGCGGCGCGAAGGTTCGAAGGCCGAGGTGGGTTCGGCCCCAGTTATCAGTAAAGAAACTGACTGGTCGGTATGATATGCTGCATTCATGGCAGCACCCGTGGTCCGCAACCGTCAGCCGCGAGCGGAGCGCACGCGCTCGCACATCATCGGGACGGCCGCCCTCGCCTTCGCCGCGCACGGCTTCGACGGAGTGTCGCTCAACGACGTCGTGAAGGCGAGCGAGGTGAGCAAGGGGGCCTTCTACTTCCACTTCCCGTCCAAGGAGGAGCTCGCGCTCGCCTGCTTCCGGGCCAAGCAGGAGGAGCTGGTGGCACGCC
>JAJXTS010000055.1 GCA_021783595.1 Chloroflexota bacterium
CGGTCGTCGCGGGGGGCGCGGGGCTCGCCCTCCCACGGGCGCGGGCCGCCCGTCGGGGGGAGCCCTTCGGGCGGGCGCGGGCGCGAGAAGCCTGTGCCGGGGCGCTGCATCGGCGGCCGCCCGCCGCCGTGGCGGGGCACGCCGTGCCCGCCCTTGCCGAATGCCTCGCCCCGGGCAGGGCCGTGGTCGTCGTTGCGCGGTCGGTCAGCCACCGGTTGTCACCACTCGCCGCCAGCGCTGTCCGTCGCGGGTGTCTTCCACCGCGATCCCGCGCGCGGCCAGCTCGTCGCGCAGGCGGTCCGATTCGGTCCATTGTCGGGCCGCACGGGCGGCGACCCGCGCCTCGAGCAGGGCCACCAGTTCGGGTCCCGCCTCGTCAGCCGCCGGCGCTGCGATCCCGAGCACGGCGTCGAGCTCCCGAAGGAGGCCCGCCGCCCGCGCCGCGTCCGCCCCAGACACCGACCGGTCGGCCAGCCGCCGGTTCAGTTCCCGGACGCCGTCGAAGACGGCGGCCATGGCGGCAGAGATGTTGAGGTCGTCGTCGAGGCCGGCCTCGAAGCCCGCGCGAATCTCGGCGAGCAGGGCCGGCAGCGTCGGGTCGTCGGGTCGGTCCTCGCGATACGCCGCCAGCGCGGCCAGGAGCGCGTCGAAACGCTCCACCGCGGCTGCGGCAGCCGGCAGCGACTCGTCCGTGTAGTTGAGCGGCGCCCGGTAGTGAACGGCCATCAGCGCGTAGCGCAGCGCTCTCGGCGAGACACCGGCCGCCAGCAGGTCGGCCACGCGCTCGATGTTGCCCCGTGACTTGGCCATCTTCTCGCCGCCCAGCCGCAGGTGCGCGCAGTGCATCCACGTCCGCACGAACGGCTGCCCGGTTGCGGCCTCGGACTGGGCGATCTCGTCCTCGTGGTGAGGGAACACCAGGTCCACGCCGCCCGTGTGGATGTCGAACGACGGACCGAGGTGGGTCATGCTCATCGCGGAGCACTCGATGTGCCAGCCCGGGCGACCATGCCCGATCGGCGTGTCCCACGACGGCTCGCCGGGCTTGGGGCCCTTCCAGAGCGCGAAGTCGCGGACGTCGTCCTTGCCGTACTCGTCCGACTCGACCCGCTCGCCCACGCGCATGGCCTCGGGGTCCAGGCGGGCCAGGCGGCCATATGCCGGCCACGAGGCGATGCGGAAGAACCAGGAGCCGTCGTCCGTCCGGTAGGCGTGGCCGCCGTCTCGCAGGCGACCGACCAGGTCTGCGATCTGAGGGATGTGCTCGGTGGCGCGCGGCAGGACTTCCGGGCGGCTCATGCCCAGCCCGGCCGCGTCGGCCAGGAAGCGCTCGGCATACCGGTCCGCCAGCTCGACGGTGGTGATGCCCTCGGCCGCGGCGCCCCGGATGATCTTGTCGTCGATGTCGGTCAGGTTCATGACCCACGTGACGCGCAGGCCGCGGTAGCGCAGGTAGCGGACCAGCAGGTCCGCGAACAGGAACGACCGGAAGTTGCCGATGTGCGCGGGACCGTAGACCGTCGGCCCGCAGGTGTACACGCGGACGTGCCCGGGCTCGAGCGGTTCGAGCGGGCGGGTCTCGCCGCTGAGCGTGTCCTGGAGGCGGATGGTCATGCGATGTCCTCGAGTGTGCCCACGGCGCGGGCGGAGATCGACCGGCCAGCGCCCTCATCGCCGGCGAGGTTGCCCGTGGAGGCCTTCACGTTGACGGCGGCCTGGGGCAGTCCCAACAGGCCGGCGATGGCGGCGCGCATGTCGTCCAGGCGGCGGCCGAGCCGCGGGCGCGCCCCGATGATGACGAGGTCGGCCGAGGCGGGCCGCAGGCCGACGCCCGCCAGCGCCGCGACCACCTCGCGCAGCAGCGCCTCGCTCGCGATCCCTCGGGGCGTGCGCGCGTCCGACGGGAACAGCCGCCCGAGGTCGCCGAGTCCCCCCGCGCCAAGGAGCGCGTCGGCCAGGGCGTGCAGCGCCACGTCCCCATCCGAGTGCCCGGCCAGGCGCGGGGCACCCGCGATCTCCACCCCGCCGAGGCGCAGGCCGTCGCCGGGCCCGAATGGATGGCTGTCGTGGCCGAATCCGACGCGCGGCCGTGCCGGGGCAAGCGCCGCCCGAACGCGGCGCAAATCGTCGGGCAGGGTCACCTTGAGGTTCGCGGGTTCGCCGGGGATCGCATGCACGCGAATGGTACAGGCCTCCAGCAGACTGGCCTCGTCGGTGAACTGGCGCTCGCCATCGGGGGGGAAACGGGCCCACGCCTCGAGCAGGAGCTGCCGGCGCGCGCCCTGCGGCGTCTGGGCCGCCGCCAGCGCCGAGCGCTCGACGGTCTCGAGCACAAGCCCGTCGCCAACACGCTTCACGGTCTCCGGGATCGGCAGCACGGGGATGGCGGCGCCGAATCGGTCCGCCGCCTCTGCCACCGCCGACACGAGCGCCGACGACGCGAGGGGACGGGCACCGTCGTGGACGAGGACCGGGCGGCGGCCCCCTCCCGGGTCGAGGCGGTCCAGCTCGCGCACGCCGTTCGCCACCGACGCCTGCCGCGTGGCGCCCCCGGCCACGACGGACGCCACACGCGACGGCAGCCAGGCCGCCTCGCGGAGCGCGGCCGCCCGATCGGGCGCGACGACCACCACGATGCGCTCCACCGCGGCCGACCCAGCGACGGCCTCGATCGTCCAGGCCAGCAGCGGGCGGCCGCCGACCGGCGCGAAGGCCTTGTCCACGCCCCGCATCCGGCTGGAGGCGCCCGCCGCAACCACCACGGCATCCGCCACCGGACGCCCCGTCCCGTTCGCCACGGCTACGGAAGGTGCGGCTGGGCGAAGATCATCCGCCCGGCGACGGTCTGGAGGACGCGCGTGACGGTCACGTCCAGGTCGGCGTCCTTCAGGCGCGCGCCCCCCTCGACCACCACCATCGTCCCGTCGTCGAGGAAGCCGACGCCCTGGCCCGCCTCCTTGCCCTCCTGGATCACCCGGACGCGGAGCTCCTCGCCGGGCAGCACGGCCGGCTTGACGGCGTTCGCGAGCGAGTTGATGTTCATCACCCGGACGCCTTGCAGCTCGGCCACCCGGTTGAGGTTGTAGTCGTTGGTGAGGACCACCCGGCTGCGACGCTTGGCGAGCTCCACCAGGCGGGCGTCCACCTCGGTGATGCCGGGCGTGTCCTCCGCCACGATCTCCACCGGGGTGCGCGCCTCGCGCTGCATCCGCGCCAGGATCTCCAGGCCGCGCCGACCCCGGTTGCGGCGCAGCGTGTCGGAGCTGTCCGCGATGTGCTGGAGCTCCTCGAGCACGAACTGCGGCACGACCAGCGTTCCGTAGACGAAGCCCGACTCGACGATCTCGGCGATTCGCCCGTCGATGAGCACGCTCGTGTCCACGACGATCCGCGGCTCGCCCTCCGCGTCCGCGGCGTCCGCGCGCGGCGGGCGGATGAGCCCGGCACCCTTGGCGGCCGCGATGAGATCGTCCCGCTTGGCGACCGTCAGGCCCATCATGCCCAAGCCCATGAACAGGCTGATCCCGAGCGGCAGCCAAGTCCCGACCGGGCCCGCCACCTGGGCGAGCGGGAGACTGAGCAGCAGGCCCAGCAGCAGGCCGATGAACAGGCCGAGGATCCCGGTGACGAACTCCGCCGTCGAGAGCTCCTGCACGTGGGCGACCAGCCACCCCGCCGGCACGATCGTGAGGTACGGCAACACGCCGAACCCCACCACCAGCCAGGAGATGGTCCAGGCGGCCACGATGAAGCCCCCGTACGCGGAGCGCTGGAGCTCGGGCGCGCCCGCCACGAGGACGAGCCCGATCAGGGCCCCAAGCGCTGCGCCGAGGACGCGAATGGTGCTGATCACGCCAACCTCAGACCGGTGCCGACACCGACTCGGATCGGGCGGCAAGGGGGCGAGCCTAGCACGCCAGCCTTCGCGGGCGCATCTGGCGGAGGCGTTCCGCGGGCCGGCGGGCGTGCCGCCGGCGGGCGTGCCGTCAGCGGCCGCGGGCGCCAGCTTCCGGCGCCTCTGAGACCGCGGCCCGGATTGCCTCCGCGAGCGAGCCCACCGCGACCACGTCAAGGCCGTCCACCCGAGGCATGGCCCGGCCGGCGGCCCGGGGCACCACCGCCCGCGTGAAGCCCAGCCGAACGGACTCTCGCAGCCGCCGCTCGAGCCCGCTGACCGCGCGCAGCTCGCCCAGCAGGCCAACCTCGCCGATGGCCACGGTTCCGGTGACCAGGGGCCGGTCGCGGAAGGACGAGGCCAGCGCCAGCGCCAGCGGGAGGTCCAGGCCGGGTTCGTCCACAGAGAGACCGCCGGCCAGGTTGGCGTACACGTCGTGGCCGGACAGGCCGATGCCCGCGCGGCGGCCGAGCACGGCCACCAGCAGCGCCAGGCGGTTGGGGTCCACTCCCGAGGCCGTCCGCCTTGGCGCCGGGGCGCCCGTCGGGGCCACCAGGGCCTGCACCTCCACGAGGATTGGCCGGGTCCCCTCGAGCACGGGCGCGGGGACAGACCCGGGCGCTGGGCCATCGTGCTCGCCGAGGAACGCCCGAGCCGGGTCGGGAACCTCCACGAGGCCGCGCTCCCCCATCTCGAACACGCCCACCTCCTCGGTGGAGCCGAAGCGGTTCTTCGCGGCGCGGAGTAGCCGCAGGGCGCCGCTCCGGTCGCCCTCCACGCTCAGGACGACGTCGACGAGGTGCTCCAGCGTCTTGGGCCCGGCGAGCGTGCCGTCCTTGGTCACATGCCCCACGAGGATCACCGGGACACCGTCGCCCTTGGCGAGCTCCATCATCCGGAGCGCCACCTCGCGCACCTGCCCGACGCTGCCCGGCGCGCCGTCGAGCTCCTCCGAGCCGACGGTCTGGACCGAGTCCACGACCAGCAGGCCGGGTCGCTCGGCGCGGGCGAGGTCCAGGATCCGTCCCAGGCCGGTCTCGGCCGCGACGCGGATCGCATCGCCGACACGACCACTGGCGAGGCCGAGCCGGCGGGCGCGCAGCTGCACCTGCCCGGGTGACTCCTCGCCCGTCGCATAGAGCACCGATGTCCGCGCGGCCAGACCCGCTGCGGCCTGGAGCAGCAGGGTGGACTTGCCGATGCCGGGCTCGCCGCCGAGCAGCACGACCGAGCCCGCGACGAGGCCGCCGCCCAGCACGCGGTCCAACTCGCCGATCCCCACCGGCGTGCGGATCGCGTCGGCCTCGCCCGCCTGCGAGAGGGGGACTGGCGCGTTGGCGCCGGCCGGTGGCAAGGCCTGGTGGCGCGACCTCGGCGTCTCGCGGACGACCGTCTCGACCAGCGAGTTCCACGCTCCGCAGGCGCGGCATTGTCCCTCCCAGCGCAGGACGGACGCGCCGCAGGACTGGCAGACGTACCGGCTCTGGGCGTGAGGCACGTTGGAGGGCCGGGCGCCGTCAGGCTTCGACGGGCGTCTTCGCCTCGATCGCCGCGATCACGAGGCCCTTGGCGTCGGGGTCCAGGTCCACCGAGATCGTGTCGCCCTGGCGGTACCGCCCCAGCAGCAGGCTCTCGGCCAGCGGGTCCTCGATCAGGTTCTGGATCGTCCGGCGCAGCGGGCGCGCCCCGTAGGCCTGGTCGTAGCCGAGCTTGATCACGTGCTCCTTGGCGGCCTGGGTGACCTCCAGGAACATGCCCTGCGCCTTGAGCTGGTCGCGGACGCGCTGGAGCATGAGGTCCACGATCCGGCCGATCTCATCCACCGTGAGGCTCCGGAACACGACAGTCGCATCGATCCGGTTGAGGAACTCAGGGCGGAAGTTCTGCTTGAGCTCCGCCTGGACCTTCTCCTTCATCAGCTCGTAGCTGGCCACCTCACGCGCCTCGGCGGTCTCGCCCATTGAGCGGAACCCGAGCGACGAGTTGGTCTGGATCTTCGCGGCCCCGAGGTTCGAGGTCATGATGATGATCGTGTTGCGGAAGTCCACGCGGCGCCCCTTGGCGTCGGACAGGTGCCCGTCCTCGAGGATTTGGAGGAGGATGTTGAACACCTCGGCGTGGGCCTTCTCGATCTCGTCGAGCAGGATCACCGCGTAGCTCTTGCGACGGACGGCCTCCGTCAACTGGCCGCCCTCGTCAAACCCGACGTAGCCTGGCGGCGCCCCGACCAGCCGGCTCACGTTGTGGCGCTCCATGAACTCGCTCATGTCGATCTTGATGAGCGTGTCCTCGGAGCCGAACATGAACTCGGCCAGCGCCTTGGCGAGCTCGGTCTTGCCGACGCCCGTGGGCCCCAGGAAGACGAACGAGCCGATGGGGCGCTTGGGATCCTTGAGGCCGGCGCGAGCACGGCGGACGGCGCGGGAGACGGTCTCGATCGCCTCCTCCTGGCCGATGAGCCGGTGGTGGAGCACCTCCTCCATCTTGAGCAGGCGCTCGGATTCCTCCTGCGCGATGCGCGTGACCGGGATCCCGGTCCACATCGCCACGACCTGGGCGATCTCCTCGTCGTCCACCTTGGGTGGCTCGCCCGACTGGGTCTGCTGCCAGTCCGCCCGGAGCCGATCCACCGACTCCCGGCTGGCGGCCTCCTGCTCCCGCAGCATCGCCGCCCGCTCGTACTCCTGAGCCGAGATGGCCGCGTCCTTCTCCTTGCTGAGCCGGTCCAACTCCTTCTGCGCCGCGCGGAGCTCCGGCGGCTGGGAGGAGTGGCGCAGGCGGACCCGGCTCGACGCCTCGTCGATCAGGTCGATCGCCTTGTCCGGCAGGTGGCGGTCCGTGATGTACCGGATCGAGAGGTCCGCGGCGGCGCGGACGGCCTCGTCGGTGATGGTGACCTTGTGGTGCTGCTCGTACCGCTCGCGGATCCCGATGAGGATCTCGATCGTCTGCTCGAGCGTGGGCTCCTCCACCATGACGGGCTGGAAGCGCCGTTCGAGCGCCGCATCCTTCTCGATGTACTTGCGGTACTCGTCGAGGGTCGTGGCGCCGATGCACTGGAGCTCGCCGCGTGACAGCGGAGGCTTGAGGATGTTCGCCGCGTCGATCGCGCCCTCGGCCGCGCCCGCACCGACGAGCGTGTGAAGCTCATCGATGAACAGGATGGCGTCGTTGGTGTTGCGCAGCTCCTCGATGATCTTCTTGAGCCGCTCCTCGAACTCGCCGCGGTACTTGGTGCCGGCGACCAGCGAGCCGATGTCGAGCGTCAGGACGCGCTTGTTGAGGAGGATGTCCGGCACGTCGCCCGACACGATCCGGTGGGCCAGGCCCTCCGCGATTGCGGTCTTGCCGACGCCCGGCTCGCCGATCAGGGCGGGGTTGTTCTTGGTCTTGCGGCCGAGAATCTGGATGACCCGCTCGATCTCCTTCTCGCGCCCGATGACGGGATCCAGCTTGTCGGCCCGGGCGGCCTCGGTGAGGTTGATGCCGAGCGCGTCCACCGTCGGGGTCTTGCTGGCGCGCTTGGTCTCCTGCGCCGGGCTCGCGGACGAGCTCTGCGAGAGGACGCGGATCACCTCGTGGCGCACCTTGTCGAGGTTGACACCCAGGCTCTCCAGCACCCCCGCGGCGATGCCCTCGCCCTCGCGGACCAGGCCCAGCAGGAGATGCTCGGTGCCGATGTAGTTGTGGCCCAGGCGCCGGGCCTCGTCGATGGCCAACTCGATGACGCGCTTGGCGCGCGGCGTGAGGCCGACCTCGCCCACCACCGGCCGATCGCCCCGCCCGATGATGAACTCCACGGCGGTCCGCACCTTGGGCAGCTCGACGTTCATGTTCTCGAGCACCCGGGCGGCCACCCCCTCGCCCTCCCGGACGAGGCCGAGCAGCAGGTGCTCGGTGCCGATGTAGTTGTGGTTGAAGCGCTGCGCCTCGTCCTGCGCCAACGTCAGGACCTTGCGCGCGCGGTCGGTGAACTTGTCGAAGCGGTCCATGCGCGGTGCCTTGCTCTAGCGTCGGTCGCGGGGGACGCCGACCTGCGAGCCATCCTAGCACCCCCGCCCTGGCGCGGCCCCGGAGGGCCTGGCGCCGCGGGAGCGCGGAATCGAACGACCCGCCGGGGGCCGGCGGGTCGCAGTCAGAACGCGGGGCCAGCCCGTCAGCTGGCCCGGGGTCAGCTCTCCGGCGCGGGCGCCTCGGCAACGTCAGCCACGACGGGTACCTCGGTGGTTGCCTTCGCCTCGGCCTCGGCGGCTGCGAGCTGCGCCCGAACCTGGGCGAACGCCCCGGCCAGGGTCGTGTCGATGCCGCCCTCGGGCTCCGACTGGGTGTCCGACGGGCTGTAGCCGCGGTCCGGGCGCTCGCGGCGCTCGCGGCGCTCACGGCGCTCGCCCGACGGGGCCGGCGACGGCGTGGCCCCGGGCTCCGGAGCGGGCCGGACCGGCGGCTCCTCGGCCTGCTTGAGGCTGAGGCCGAGGCGATGGCGCTCGGAGTCGAGGCTGATGATCCTGAGCTTGAGCACCTGGCCCTCGTGGACCACGTCACCCGGGTGGGCCACGCGCTGGTGGCTCAGCTCGCTGATGTGGATCAGGCCCTCGAGGCCCTCGCGAACGCGAACGAACGCGCCGAAGTTGACGAGCTTGGTGACCGTGCCGTCGATCACGTCGCCGACCTTGAAGTCAGCGACCGTGCTCTCCCACGGATCGGGCTGCAGCCGTCGGATCGACAGGCTGATGCGGCCGCGCTCGTGGTTGATGTCGATGACCTCGGCCTCGACCTCGTCGCCGACCTTGTAGCCGGACTCGGGGTTGTTGACCTTGTTCCACGAGAGCTCGCTCTTGTGGACGAGGCCGTCGATCCCGCCGAGGTCGATGAAGATGCCGAACGGCGCGATCGACCGGACGTTGCCGGTGACCTTCTGGTTGACCTGCAGGCTGCTGAACAGCTCGTCCCGCTTCTCGCGCCGCTCCTCGTAGAGGGCGACCTTCTCCGAGAGGATCAGCCGGTTGGCCTTGCGGTTGACCTCGAGGATCTTGAGCCGGAGCTTGCGGCCGATGTACGGCTGGAGCTTCTCGGCGATCTCCTGCGCCGCGTCGCGGGGCTGCTCGTTCTGCGGCCGGCGCGGGAAGTCCACGATCTGGGAGATCGGCACGAAGCCGCGGATGCCGCAGTCGACGATCAGGCCGCCCTTGTTGTGGTCGATGACCGGGGCGTCGATGATGATCCCGGCCTCGAACTGCTCCTGCATCGCGCGCCACTTGCGCTCGAGCCCGGCGCGCCGAAGCGACAGGACCACATGGCCCTCGGGCGACTCGGGCTGGAGCACGTACACCAGGACGACGTCACCGATGGCGAGCTGCGGGGCGGACTCGGCATGGCGGCCGAAGAGCTCACGGTTGCTGACCACGCCCTCGGACTTGGCGCCGATGTCGACCAGGATCTCGTCCTTGTCGATCCGGACAACCGTGCCCTCGACCACATCGCCGTGCTTGAAGCTCTTGATGTCGGCGTTCTGCTCGGCGAGGAGCTCCTCCATCGTGGTGGGCTCGGGGCCAACCGGGCGGGCCGACACGACAACGGGAGCCTCGTCCTCGTCCTCGTCATCGGCGGCGGGCGGCGCGTCGGCTGTCTCGTCCTCGGTAGTCGAGACGGGCTCGGGCGCGGCCTCGGCGGTCGAGACGGGCTCGGGCGTGGCCTCGGCGGTCGCGACGGGCTCGTCAACAACCTCGGTCGCGACGGCCTCTTCGGGCGCCGGGGCCTCGGCGGTCGCGACGGGCTCGGGCGCGGCCTCGGCGGTCGCGACGGGCTCGGGCGTGGTCTCGGTGGTGGCGGGCTCGTCAGCAACCTCGGTCGCGACGGTCTCTTCGGGCGCCGGGGTCTCGGCGGAGGCGACCGCCTCCGTCTCCGGCACGGTCCCGCCCTGCTGCTCTTCGGTCAAGGTGATCCAGTCTCCTTGGGTGGATTTCGCCCCGGGAATCGCGAACGGCCTCCAAGCCATGCTGGGGGCCGTCTTGCCGCAGGAGGTGGATCGGAATTCGGGTCTGGCCGGCGGTCCGCTCCTTCGCTGGACGACGTGAGGCAGGGCTCTTCAACTGTGCGCGCCCCGACGGGCTCGCAGAGTCTAGCATCCCGCAGGCACGCGTACAATCGCGACCCGTGCCCGAACTGCCCGATCTCGACGTCGTCGCCGACGCACTGCACGCGTCGCTCGCCGACCGTCCCGTGGTCGAGGCGCGCGCACCGATGCCGCTGTCCCTGCGGGGCACGCCGAGCCAGCTGGCCGCGCTCGTGGGGCAGCGCGTCGTCCGGATCGCTCGGTCCGGCAAGTTCCTAGACATCGCGCTGTCCGTGGACGGCCTGGTCATCAACCCGATGCTGACCGGCCGGTTCCAGCTGGCGGCACACGGCGAGAAGGCGCCCGCGGGCGTCGCGGTCGCACTCCGCCTCGGCGCGCGATCTGCCGGACCCCCACCGGACGCAGCGGCCTGGACCACCGATGCCGCCTGGCTTCCCGCCGCAGGCGCGGGCGTGTGGCTTCGGTACCGGGACCCGACACAGATGGGCAAGGTCTACCTGCTGCCAGCAGGCTTGGGATATGCGGTACCCGGGCGCGGCGCCGGCGAGCAGGGCCCCGACGCCATGGACCCCGCGCTGACGCTCGAGGTCTGGCGAGAGCGGATCCGGCGCCACCCGGGCGAGGTCAAGAACCTGTTGCGCAACCAGGCGTTCATCGCGGGGATCGGCAACGCGTACGCGGACGAGATCCTGTTCGCGGCTCGGATCGCCCCGTTCCGCAAGCGGTCAACACTCGCCGCCGAGGAGGTGGACACCCTGTACGAGGCCATGCGCGAGGTCCTCGCCGACTCGATCGACGTGCTGCGTCGGCGGGTCCCGCCCGCGTTCGAGAAACAGGTGCGCGACCAGCTGTCGGTCCACGGCAAGGGTGACGGACCGTGCCCGCGGTGCGGTGGCCGGCTGACGCAGGTCCGGGCAGGCGGGTTTCCGACCGGCTACTGCCGGGCGTGCCAGCGCTGACCGCGCGGCGGCGGGCCTGGCACCGGCGCCGAGGCCGGGCGCCTAGGGGATGGTCAGGATCTGGCCGGGACGAATGGTCCGCGCGTCAACGATGTTGTTGGCCTGCGCAATGGCCTTCACGGTCGTGTGGAACCTGCCGGCAATGGCCGAGAGCGTGTCGCCCGACTTGACCGTGTAGGTCCTGGCCGGCGACGCCGGGGCGGCAGAAGCGGGGCCGGAGCCCGTCGGCGCCAAGGCAGACGGCGCCACCGTGGCGCTCGCGCTCGGGCCACCGGCCTGCCCGGCGGAGACACTTGCGACCGGCCCACCGGACCCCGGCGGCACCGAGGGCGCCGCGTCGGCGGGACTCGCCCCCGCGGACACGCCAAGGCTCGGACCGCCCGACGCCCCGCTGCCCGCGCCCGACCCGATCGGGTTCACGCGAGTCACCAGGAGCACGACGAACGCGAGGACCATCAATCCAACCAGCACCGCCTGCCCACCAGCCCTCGGGGACGCCGCGAGCGGGGTCGCCCTCGAGCCGATGTGATCGAGCGTCACCGGCACCGACACCCCGTCGGGCCAGAGTTGCGGTTCGCCCTCGTCCCGGACGCGGTCAACACCGCGCGCCATGGCCGCGACATGGGCCGGACAGGCGGCGTGCGCGGCAGCGACGCACAGGGTCCGCTGCGTGGCGGTAGCAACAGCCACGGCCGGCTCGACCGCCCAACACCGCAGACCCCGCGTCGCGACCGCGCTGGACCACGAGGCATCGCCCGCGCGCAGGAAGGCGCAGACCGAGGCCGCGGACCCCGCACCGCCGGACTCCGACCGATGGCGCGGGCCAGGCAGCTGCGACTCTCGCCCAAACGTTAGGTGGCGGTTCATCGCGCCGAGCATACCCCGGACCTCGTCGCGCAAACGCATCGTGACCACGAGCCTCGGGGCCGGCTGCCCCCGTGTTGTCGGCCGCCTGAGCAGGATCCGGTTAAATGCAAAATCCCGGCGACGACCTATTTTCCCGAAAGGCTGCCCTCTCAGTATCTTCGGCGCTGGAGAGCTTAACTTCCGTGTTCGGGATGGGAACGGGTGTGGCCTCTCCGCTAGAGTCACCGGGATTCATGCATCTGGTAGGTGACGGCAGCGGCCGGCGTCGATCAAGACGCGGGCGCCATCGAGGGATCAGTTTTCGCACAATGGAGACCTGATCTCCCAGCGCTGGCCCCTGGCCAGGTGCTGAGGTTAGAGGTCAAGCCCTCGACCATTAGTACGGCTCAGCTTCACCCCTCGCGGGGCTTCCACATGCCGCCTATCGAGCAGATCGTCTCTCTGCGGTCTTACCCGGTTAACCCGGTGGGGAACCTAATCTCGAGGCGAGCTTCGCACTTAGATGCTTTCAGCGCTTATCCCAACCGAACATAGCTACCCAGCGATGCCCCTGGCGGGACAACTGGCACACCAGCGGTTCGTCCACTCCGGTCCTCTCGTACTAGGAGCAGCTCCTCTCAAGTTCCCTGCGCCCACGCTGGATAGAGACCGAACTGTCTCACGACGTTCTGAACCCAGCTCGCGTGCGGCTTTAATCGGCGAACAGCCGAACCCTTGGGACGTACTTCCGCCCCAGGATGCCACGAGCCGACATCGAGGTGCCAAACGGTGCCGTCGATGTGAACTCTTGGGCACCATCAGCCTGTTATCCCCGGGGTAGCTTTTATCCGTTGAGTGATACCCCTTCCACTCGGAGGTACCAGATCACTAAGCCCGACTTTCGTCTCTGCTCGACTTGTGGGTCTCGCAGTCAAGCTCCCTTATGCCTTTGCACTCTTCGGCTGGTTTCCATTCAGCCTGAGGGAACCTTTGGGCGCCTCCGTTACACTTTAGGAGGCGACCGCCCCAGTCAAACTACCCGCCTGACACTGTCCTGCGCCCGGCTTACGGGTCGCGGTTAGGATCGAAATCCAACCAGGGTGGTATTTCAACGTCGGCTCGACCGAGGCTAGCGCCCCAGCTTCACAGCCTCCCACCTATCCTACACAAGCTGAACCCCAAACCAATATCAGGGTGTAGTAAAGCTCCACGGGGTCTTTTTGCCCTAGCGCGGGTAACCTGCATCTTCACAGGTACTTCAACTTCGCCGGATCCCTCGTTGAGACAGCGCCCAGACCGTTACGCCATTCGTGCGGGTCGGAACTTACCCGACAAGGAATTTCGCTACCTTAGGACCGTTATAGTTACGGCCGCCGTTTAC
>JAJXTS010000239.1 GCA_021783595.1 Chloroflexota bacterium
TCCGCGACGCGGAACCCGATCGAGAACAGCTTGCGGGCGGGGTCGAACAGGAACCCGAAGTCCGCCTCCCCGAACAGGCCCTCCGCGGCGCGGGCGAGGGCCGCGAGGCGGCGCCCGGCGGCGGCCTGCGCGAGCGGCCCGGCGGCCGACCCGTCGCCGCCGTCCGGGGTCGCCGCGTCCGTGACGTCCCGGAGCGTCGGGAAGGCGTCGGCCGCCCCCGTGCCGGGCTGCGGGAGCCCGAACAGCGCCTGGTCGCGGCCGTGGCTCGCCACCGTCCGAGCGACGGCATCCACCCATGTCAGCAGCTCGCTGCCGTGCCCGTCGCCGCGCTCGGCGGTGAAGGCGGCCGCAACGTCGGCGAGCGTGTCGGACTCCGAGCGGAGGCGGGTCAGCAGCGCCTCCCACGCGGCGGGCGTGTCCACCGTGGTGGGCAGCCGCGAGAACGGCGCGAGACCCTCGACCAGGTGGCGCCGGCCGATCGTCTGCGTCCGCCGCTCGTCGCCGGTCGCCGTGGCCGCCGACGTCGCGAGCGCCATCGCGTCCCCGATGCCAGCGAGGGCTGCTGCCACCGGCAGGGGCTCGTCGAGCATCTCGCGGCACGCGCCGGCGACCACCAGGAGGGCGGCGCACAGGTTCCCGCTGTCCACCGACGAGACGTACCGGGGCTCGAGCGGGCGCAGGTCCCGCGTGTCGTACCAGTTGTACAGGTGGCCCCGGTGGCGCTCGAGCCCCGCGAGGGTGGCCAGCGTGGCCTCCAGGCGCTCGATCGCCTCCAGGGTCCCGATCCAGCCGAGGTCGCGAGCGGTCAGGATCCCGAGCAGGTACATGCCGATGTTGGTGGGCGACGTACGGTGGGCGACCGCCTCGACGGGCTCCTCCTGGACGTTGTCGGGCGGCAGGGCGTGATCGTCCGGCCCGACGTACGCCTCGAAGTAGCGCCATGTCCGCCGGGCAAGCTGGCGGAGCCGCCCGGCGTCGTCCGGGTCCAGCTCGGAACCGGGCGCCGTGGCCGGCGGCAGGCTGGCCCAGCGCGCGATCGCCGGCGACAGCAGCCACAGGATGACGAGCGGCGCCGCCACCGGGAGCGCGTCGGGCTTGAGCGCCAGGACCGCCACCCCGATCGCCGCCGCCACCAGGGCGCCGGACCCGGCCCGCCGGTAGAACCCGCCGAGCCCGAGGTCCAGGCTGCCCTTGGTCTGCGAGGCCGTCGTCCACTCGAGCAGGTGGCGCCGCGTGACCGCCAGCCGCCAGAGCGTGCGCGCCGTGGCGTCCAGCATCAGGACGGCCTGGTGCGCGAGGAGCGTCATGGTGAGCGCCACCTGCGTCGCGCCGACGAGCGCGTCCTCCGCCAGCGCGCGGAGATGGCTGCGCTTGGAGATCGCCTGGCGGCGTGGCAGCAGGCCCGCGGCCACGGGGATTGCCGCCGGAATGACCAGCGCGAGGACCACGAGCGCGGTCCAGCCGAGCGCCGACACGTTCGGTGCCGTCCAGGCCACGGCCAGCGTGCCCACGGCCAGCGGCGCCGACAGCGTCCGCCGCAGGTTGTCGGCCATCTTCCAGCGGGCCACCCCGGTGAGGTCGTGGCGGGGATGCCGACGGTCGGTGCCGCGCCTGCGGCCCAGGATCCACGGCAGGAGCTGCCAGTCGCCGCGCGCCCACCGGTGCTGGCGGGCCGCCGACTCGAGGTAGTGGGACGGGAACTCGTCGAACATCTCGATGTCCGTCACCAGTCCCGCCCGGGCGAACGTGCCCTCGAACAGGTCGTGGCTCAGGAGGGTGTTCTCGGGCACGCGATCGGCGAGCGCCCCCTCGAAGGCGTCGATGTCGTAGATGCCCTTGCCGGTGTAGGACCCCTCGCCGTACAGGTCCTGGTAGACGTCCGAGACCGCGGAGGCGTACGGGTCGATCCCGGCCGGCCCGGAGAAGACGCGCTGGAACAGGGAGGCGTCGCGCTCCGGCGGCAGCGTGGGCGTGATGCGCGGCTGGAGGATGCCGTAGCCCTGGACGACCCGACCGAGGTCCGGGTCCAGCCTCGGGCGGTTGAGCGGGTGGGCGATCGTCGCGACCAGGCGCTGCACCGAGCCCCGGGGGAGCCTCGTGTCGGCATCGACCGTCACGACGTAGCGCACGCCCTCGGGCGGCAACGACTCCGGGCGGCCGGTCCGGATGATGTCCGTGGACGTGGCGCCCCGCAGGAGGGCGTTCAGCTCGTGGAGCTTCCCGCGCTTGCGCTCCCAGCCCATCCACCGGCCCTCGAGGTCGTTCCACCGGCGCCGCCGGTGGAACAGGAGGAACCTGGCGCCACCCCCGGGCGCCTCGCCGTGCCGGCCGTTCAGCTCGGCGATGCCGGCGGTGGCGGCAGCGAGCAGCTCGTCGTCGGAGGCCGCGCTCTCGGTCGGGGCGTCGGGCCAGTCCGACAGCAGCGCGAACCGGACGTCGCCGTCGGGGTTCGCCAGGTAGTGGATCTCGAGGCGCCGGACCTGGTCCTCGACGTCCGCCGCGGTCGCCAGGAGCGTCGGGATCGCGACCAGGGTCCGGAGTTCGGCGGGGACGCCGTCGCTGAGCTCCAGCCGGGCCAGGGCAGCGGGCGGGATCCTGCCCAGGACGATCCGGTTGACGAGCGCCACGGCGAGGTCCGACGCGGGGCCCAGGGCCAGGACGCCGAGGAGGATTGCGGCCAGGCCCGCGGACGCGGGCGTCGCGGCGAGGGCGATGGCGACCATCGCGGCGGTGGCGCCCAGCACGGTCGCGGCATACGGGACGATCGACGCCCCGAACGCCCGCTGCAGCCGGTCCCGGGCGGAGGCCCTGGCCCCGAGCGCGGCCGCGAACGCCGGCCGCCCGCCGGCGACGAGGTGGTAGCCGGGGTCGGTGGCGGCTGGCGGCCCGGCGGCACCCGCGGCGGCTGCAGATC
>JAJXTS010000240.1 GCA_021783595.1 Chloroflexota bacterium
GAGCGGGCGCGGGCTGTCGGCGACGAGCGCGATCCCGACGGCGGCCAGGCCCCGCACCCACGGCTCGAGCGCCGCCACGCCGCCCTCCCCAACCACGGCGATCCGGCCCGGGTCCACGATGGCCGCCGCCAGCGCCCCGGCCAGGTCTCCGGTCGCGGACGCGAGGGCCTCGGCCCGGGCCTCGGCGGCGGGCGAGGCGCCGGCGATCGCTCCGTGGGCGGCCGCGTGCGGCACGCCGGTCGAGACGGCGTCGAAGTCGAGCGAGAGCTGGAGCTGGCCGGGATCGGACCTCGGCCGGGCCGGGCCCGACACGACGCCCCCTCCCCCGCCGGACGTGCCGCCGCGGGCGTTCGAGGCCGTCGCGGCAGCAGAGCCCTCGCGGGCCTCGCGCAGCCGGGCGACCGCCTCCTCGGGCCGCTCCCCAGCCAGCGGCGGCAGGCGGTCGATCAGGGTGCGGAACTCGAGCTCGCGGAACAGGCGGACGACGGCCTCGGGGACGTACTCCCCCACCCGCCCGCGGTCCGGGTCCAGCACCACGTCGACGTCGCGGACGAGGCGCATCAGCTCACGGCTCTCGAGCACGGTCTCGCGGTGCTCGGCGAGCAGCGGCTGCAGCCGGACGGGGGCGACCTGGTCCAGGTTCTCGAGCAGGTTGTCGAGGGTGCCCCAGGTCGCGATCAGCTTGGCCGCCGTCTTCTCGCCCACGCCGGGGACCCCGGGGATGTTGTCGGACGGGTCGCCCTTGAGGGCCTTGTAGTCCAGCATCTGCTCGGGCCGCAGGCCCCAGCGCTCGTCGATGCGGGCGAGGTCGTAGGTCACGCTGTTCGAGGCGCCGCCGCGCAGCGAGACCATCAGCCGAGTGCGGTCGTCAACCAGCTGGAGCATGTCCAGGTCGCCCGTCAGGATGGTCACGTCCAGGCCGGCGGCCGAGGCCTGGCCGGCGAGCGTGGCGATGACGTCGTCGGCCTCGAAGCCCTCGCGCTCGTAGACCGGGATGCCCAAAGCCGCCACCACCTCGCGGACCTTGGGGATCTGGTCGCGCATGTCGTCGGGCATGCGGGTGCGGGTGGCCTTGTACTCGGCGTAGCGGTCGTGGCGGAAGGTGGGCTTCGGCAGGTCGAACGCAACCGCCCACCGGTCTGGCTTCGCGTCCTGGATCGCGCGCAGCACGATGTTCGTGAAGCCGAAGACGGCCGTCACGAGCTCGCCCCGCGAGGTGGTCAGCGGCTGGTCGATAAGCGCGTAGTAGCCGCGGTAGATCAGGCCGTTGCCGTCGAGCAGCAGGAGGCGGTCCATCTCGGTGAGTGTACGCGGGGTGGCGGGGCGGCCCACGGGGTGGCGGGGCGCTCCGGGGATGGCGGGACGAGCCCCGGCCTCCACGACGACGGTCGAGGCCCGCCGCCATCGCGGTCGCGTAGCATGGGGCCATGGCCACACGACGCGTCGGGATCCTCACCGCTGGCGGCGACAGCCCCGGCCTCAACGCCACGATCCGGGGCTTCGGCAAGGCGGCGATCGGCACCCACGGGTTCGAGGTCGTGGGCTTCCGCGACGGCTTCCGCGGCCTGGCGGAGGACCGTCGGGTCAAGCTCGACAAGCGGGCGCTGGCGGGGATCCTCACCGTCGGCGGCACCATCCTCGGCACCAGCCGTGACAAACCCCACCGCATGCTCGTGGACGGCGAGGTGCGAGACATGACCGCCACGATCCTGGAGGTCGCCCGACGCAACGGGCTCGAGGGCGTCGTCTGCCTGGGCGGCGGCGGCACGGCCAAGAATGCGCTGCGCCTGTGGAAGGCCGGCCTCAACGTGCTGACGCTGCCCAAGACCATCGACAACGACGTCGCCGGCACCGATGCCACGTTCGGCTTCGCGACGGCGCTGGAGATCGCAACCGAGGCGATCGACCGCCTGCACTCGACCGCGCACAGCCACCACCGGGTCATCGTGGCCGAGGTCATGGGCCACTCCGCGGGCTGGCTCGCGCTGGGTGCCGGGCTGGCGGGCGGCGCGGACGTCATCCTGATCCCGGAGATCCCGTATCGCGTCAACAAAGTCGCCACCGCCATCAAGGGCCGAGTCCGCAAGGGGTCGGCGTTCAGCATCGTGGCGGTGGCCGAGGGCGCCCGGTCGGTGGAGGACGCCCGGGCGCTGGGCGCCGCCGAGGCACGCCTGGGGCGCGCGAAGGACCCCGCGGCGCGCGATGCCATCAAGGCCGAGATCGCCCAGCTCGAGCTGCAGCACCAGGGCAACACGCTCCGCCTCGCCCAGCAGCTCGAGAGCCTCACGGGCCTCGAGTCACGCGTCACCATCCTCGGCTACGTCCAGCGCGGCGGCACGCCCTCTGGCGCGGACCGGCTGCTCGCCACGCGGCTCGGCACCGCGGCCGCGGACTTCGCGGCGGAGGGCACCTACGGGATCATGGTTGCCGCCCACGGGGACGGGGTCGCCGCGGTCCCGCTCGAGGACGTCGCAGGGCGCCGCAATACCGTGTCCCGGGACCACCCGTGGGTCACGGCCGCCCGCCACACCGGGACGTGCATGGGCGACTGACGGGCGGGCGCCGTGCGATGCCGCGGACACGGTCGGGGCGTCGCGTAGGGAAGCCCGACGTCCGGGCTGCAGTTGGTGCGCGCGCCCGCAGGCTGTTGCGGCCAGCGACGCGACGGTGCGCCGCCGGCTCCGCTCGGTTGTTGCGGCCAGCGACGCAACGGTGCGCCGCCGGCTCCGCTCGGTTGTTGCGGCCAGCGACGCAACGGTGCGCCGCGGGCGCGATCCGTGCGGCCTAGACAGCGGTTGTGCGCCCGGAGCCCCGAATCGCCAGCCGCACCGCACCATCGCTTCGGCCGGAGAGGCGTGCGTGCAGCCAGCGCACCATTGCACCGCCACCGGCAACAGGGACGGGCCG
>JAJXTS010000056.1 GCA_021783595.1 Chloroflexota bacterium
CGCGGGGCGCGGGGCGCGGGGCGCGGGGCGCGGGGCGCGGGGCGCGGGGCGCGGGGCGCTCACCCTCCCCGATGCCTACCGCTTGGAGCGGGAACGCCCCTTGTATGTGCGCTTCTCGCGGACCTGCTCGCGGAAGACCAGCCTGATCGGCGTGCCGGCGAAGCCGTAGGCATCGCGCAGGCGGTTCTCGAGGTAGCGGCGGTACGAGAAGTGCAGTGAGGCCGGGTCCGTCGCGAAGAACACGAAGGTCGGCGGGGCGACGCCCACCTGGGTGGCGTAGCGCACCTTGACGCGCCGCCCGTGGACCAGCGCGGGCGGGTTGCGCTCCACGGCCGCCGCCACGAGCCGGTTCAGCTCGCCGGTGCCCGCGCGCTTGCGGCGCTCGCCCCAGACGTCCACCGCCAGCTCGAGCACGCGCTGCACCCGCTGGCCGGTCTTGGCCGAGATGGACACGACCGGCGCGTAGTCCACGAACGGCAGGTCCCGGCGCAGCGCGGCAACGAACTCGTCGAAGGTCTTGTGGGTCTTGCCCTCGACGACGTCCCACTTGTTGACCGCGATGACGAGGCCCTTGCCCTCCTCGACCACGTAGCCGGCCACGTGGCCGTCCTGCGCGGTGAGGCCGTCGTTGGCGTCGAGCACCAGGATCGCGACGTCGGCGCGCGAGATCGCCTTGAGGGCCCGCAGCGTCGAGTAGCGCTCAGCCGCCGGGCCGGACGCCACCCTGCCCCGCCGGCGGATGCCCGCCGTGTCGATGAGGACGACCTCTGAGCGGCCCCACGGAATGGTGGTGTCGATGGCGTCGCGCGTCGTGCCGGGCATGTCGGAGACGATGGTGCGCTCCTCGCCGAGGAGCGCGTTGAGCAGGCTCGACTTGCCCACGTTGGGACGGCCGACGAACGCGATGGCCGGGGGCTCCTCGCTCTCCGCCGCCATCATCGCGTCCCAGCGGGCGACGTCTGCCTCGGACTCGGCCTCGTCTTCGGCCCCGCCCTCCTCGTCCTCCTCGCCCGCCACCACCGGCTCGAGGCGGCCCGCGGCGACGTCCTTGGCCCAGGCCTCGGCCTCCTCCTCGCGGGCCTTGCGCGCGACCTCGGCCTCGCTCTCCGGGGGCAGCGCCCAGACGACCGCGTCGAGCAGGTCCGCCACACCGCGCCCGTGGCTCGCGGAGATCGCGTACTGCTCCTCCCAGCCCAGCTCGTAGAACTCGGCCGCGTCCTGCTCGCGCCGGTCGTTGTCGGCCTTGTTGGCCGCCACCAGCACGGGCTTGGTCGTCCGGCGCAACAACTCCGCGGCATCGAGGTCCGCCGGGGTGAGGCCGGACTCCGCGTCCACCAGGAACACGATGACGTCCGCCTCGCTGATCGCCAGCCTCGCCTGGAGCTGCACCTGCTCCTCGATGGGGTCGCCGGGCGCCAGCTCGAGGCCGCCGGTGTCAACGACCACGAAGCGGCGGCCGTTCCACTCGGCGTCGCCGTAGAGGCGGTCGCGCGTGGTGCGGGCGCGGTCCTCCACGATGGCGGCGCGCGAGTCGCCCACGACGCGGTTGAAGAGGGTGCTCTTGCCCACGTTGGGGCGCCCGACGAAGGCGACGACCGGGAGACCGGCGGTGCGGTTGGACATGGCGGTCAGGCGACCCCGACCGGCGTCTCGGACCGCGGCAGCGAGGTGGTCCGGCCGGCGGACGTCGCCGCCGCGTCCAGCGCGGCCGTGGCGAGCTCCTCGGCGCGGGCGGCCTGCTCGGGCGCGCCGGCCAGGACGAAGATCCGCTCCGCGACCTCGCGCAGGTCCTCGAGCGGCGTGGACGTGCCGCCGGTCACGCCGACGATGCGGACGCCCCCGAAGGGGACCGGATCGGTCAGGTCCCGCGCGTTCTCCACCTGGATCGCCCGGGTGCCCGCGATGGAGCACAGGCGCGTCAGCTCCTTGGTGTTGGCCGAGTGGCGGCCGCCCACCACGACCATCAGGTCCACGCCGCGGGCCGCCTCGAGCGTGTCCTCCTGGCGGCGGATGGTGACGGGGCAGACGGTGTTGACGATCTTGAGCTCGTGGGCCTTGGACACCATGAACGCCGCCAGCTTCTCGAACTTCCACGGCGGCTGGGTGGACTGGGTGATGAGCGCCATCCGGCGTCGGCTCGGGATGCGCGCCCAGTCCTCTTCCTCGTCCACGACGATGGCGTCCGGCGCGAAGCCGAGCAGCCCCACCACCTCCGGGTGCTTGGGCGTGCCGAGCAGGACGATGGTGTAGCCCTGGTCCACCAGCTCCTGCAGCTGGCGCTGCTCCTGGATCACCCAGGTGCAGGTGCCGTCGATGACCTCCAGGCCGCGCGCCTCGGCCCGCTCGAGGACCTCGGGCTTGACGCCGTGGGCGCGGATGACGACGGCCGCCCCGCCGGCGACGTCGTCGATGGAGTCGACCGCGCGGACGCCAGCCTCCTCGAGGCGGCGGATCACGCCCTCGTTGTGGACGACCTGCCCGAGCGTGCTCGTCTGCTTGCCCGCGGCCGCGGACACCTTGGCCTTGTCGATCGCCTCGCGGACGCCATAGCAGAACCCCGTTCGGCGGGCGATTCGGACTTGCTGGACCGTTCCCATAGCCGAGTGATGGTCGCACAGGTGCGCGGTTCGCGCCGGGATGCGCCACCGGGTCACGCGGGGTCCCGGGCCGTGCCCTCCGTGGCGGACGCGCGCACCGCGCCCGCATAGGCGCCCCGCTGGCGCGGCTCGAGCAGCTCGGCGATGCGTCCCATGATCGCGGTCGTGGCGGCGGTCTTCGCAGCCCGCCGGTCGGTGGCGGGCGGGACCACGTCCGCCACGAGGAACGGCTGGCCGATGCGCACCCGGACGCGGCGGCGGGGGAACGGCGCGGGGAACCGGCGGCCCTTGGGCCAGACCAGGTCGCTGCCGTTGATGGCCATCGGGACGATCTGGGCGCCGGAGCGCAGGGCAAGCTGGGCCACCCCGTCCTTCGCCTCCTGCAGGGCGCCGGTCGGGCTGCGAGTCCCCTCCGGGAAGATCATCAGCACGTAGCCCCGCTCGAGGATCCGCGAGGCCAGGCGGTAGGCCTCGATGTCGGCGGACGAACGGTCAACGGGATGGATCCCGCCCAGCGCGCAGATCCAGCCGAACACGGGCCAGAAGAACAGCTCGCGCTTGCCGAGCCAGTGGAGGCGCCGCGTCCGCAGCGCGTCGCTCACCCAGGCGCCGGCGTAGATCGGATCCGCGTTGGACGCGTGGTTGGCGGCGATGATGACCGCGCCCCGGCGCGGGATGTTCTCGAGGCCCTCGATGGAGATCGCGGCGAGGGCGTGCCCGATCCACTGGGCGATCCGGGCGACCATGCGGACCAGCATCGTCTGCTGGTTGTCGAGGCGCATGGCCACCTCGAGGACCCTCGGCAGCGGCTCGCGGGCCGCCGGCGCGGGGCTGGGTCGCGATCGCGACGGAGTGCCAGCCGCCGGCCGGTTCGCGCCCGCGACCGGTTCGCCGGCCACGCCCGGCGCGGTCGCCGCGCCGCCCGTCTCGGCGGCGACGACGAGCCCCGCCACTAGGTCCACCACCTCGTCGAGGCCCATGCCGTCGGTCCGCAGCACCACGGCGTCCTCGGCCGCGCGGAGCGGCGCGACGGCCCGGCCGCTGTCCGCGGCGTCGCGAGTCCGGAGCTGCTCTCGGACCGCCGCCGCCTCGTCGCCCTGCGGGTCCAGGCCCCGCTCCCGGATGCGGCGGCCCGCCCGCTCCCCCACCGAGGCGTCCAGGTACACCTTGAGGCCGGCCGCGGGCAGGACGACCGTCCCGATGTCGCGCCCGGCCATGACGATCCCGCCCGGCGCGGCGATCCGCCGCTGCAGGCCCAGCAGCGCCGCGCGCACGTCCGGCTGCCGGGCGACGGCCGAGACCGCGGCGTCCACCTCGTGCGAGCGCACCGCGTCGGTCTCGTCCGCGCCGTCCACCAGGACGCGGGCAAGGCGGCCGCTCCCGTCGTCGGCGAGCTCGAAGCGCGGGATGAGCGCGATGACCGCGGGCTGGTCCTCGGGCGCCACGCCCTCCCGCAGGGCGAGCGCGGTGAGCGCGCGGTAGATGAGGCCCGTGTCGAGGAAGCGCAGCCCCAGCCGCTGGGCCACCGCGATGCCGACGGAGCTCTTCCCGCTCGAGGCGGGCCCGTCGAGCGCGACCACGATCCGGGGTGCGGGCGAGGCGGTCATCGCCTCGAGGATACCCGGCGACGGCGCGCGGGGCCCGCCTGCCGGGCGGTCAGTCCCGGCGGTGCCCCAGCCGCCGGACCTCCGCGGCCGTGAGCGGCCGCACGTCGCCCGTAGCGAGCGGGTCCAGCCGCAGCGTGCCGATCCGGACGCGGACCAGTCGCCGGACGGGCGCGCCCACCTGGGCGAACACCCGCCGCAGCTGGCGCTTCCAGCCCTGGTGGATGGTCACCCGGACCCAGACGAGCCCCGGCGCCGGCGGGCTGATCAGCTCCGCCAGGCGGCGATCCTCGGTCCGCGTCTGGCCGCGCAGGCCGCTGACCGAGGCCATCCCCTCCTCGAGCTCCACACCGGCCTCCAGCGCCTCCGCCTGCTCGCGGGTGAGCATGCGGGAGAGGCCGACGGCGTACTCGCGCTCCACCTCGTAGCGCGGGTGGAGCACGTGCTCGGCCCAGTCGCCGTCGTTGGTGAGCAGCAGCAGCCCCTCGCTGTCCTGGTCGAGCCGGCCCACCGGGTACAGCCGCGCGCCGGCGCCGAGGTCGCGGGGGACGAGGTCGACGACCGTTCGGAGGGCGTGCCGGTCGCGGACCGTGGACGTCACCCCGGCCGGCTTGTGGAGCGCCAGGTAGACGCGACCCGGCTCGGCCGCCGCCACGGGCCGCCCGTCCACGGCAATCTGCTGCACGGCCGGGTCCACGCGCTCGCCGAGGACCGCCGGCCGACCGTCCACGGTCACCCGCCCCTGCGCCACCAGCAGGTCCGAGGCCCGTCGCGAGGCGACGCCGGCCACGGCCAGGACTTTCGAGATCCGCTCCGCGGGCACGGCGTCAGGCCTCCGGGTCTTGCTGGCCGGCGGCGGTCGCCGCCGACGGCGCGAGGGCCTCGGCCGCATCGCCGTCCAAGAGCCGGGCGGCGACGTCCAGGTCGAGCGGCGGCAGGTCGTCGAGCGAGGTGAGGCCGAACCGCTCGAGGAACTCGAAGCCGGTCCCGTAGAGGATCGGCCGGCCCGGCGCCTCCGAGCGGCCCTGCTCGGCGATCAGCCGACGGTGGAGCAGGGCGCGGACGGTGTAGTCGGAGTCCACGCCGCGGATCCGCTCGATCGCCGCCTTGGTGACCGGCTGCCGGTAGGCGACGATCGCGAGCGTCTCGAGGGCGGCGGGCGACAGCCGGACCGCCTCCGCGCCCACGAACCGCGCCACGAGGGGGCCGGCGTCGGGCGCCGTGGCCAGCTCCACCCGCTCGCCGGCGATGACGAGCCGGATCCCCCGGGCCCCGAGCGAGACCTCGAGGTCCCCGAGCCGCTCGTCCACCGTCGCGCGGTCCACCCCGGCGAGCGCGGCGATCTCGCGTCGCGAGAGCGGCTTCTCGGCCACGAACAGGACGGCCTCGAGCTGAGCCTCGGTCAGCTCGCCCGGCCGGGGGACATCCCCGCGGTTCGGGCCGTCGGTCACGCCGGCCGCGCCGTCGTCCGCAGGCGCCCCGTCAAGGTCGCTCACGCGAAGTCCTCCAGCGATTCGTCGAGCGGCGTGTCGTCCGCCTCCGCGCCGAGCCCTGCGGCAGCCCGCTCCTCGGCCGTGGCCCGGCGCGCCACGATCGGGCCCCATGGTTCGCGCTGCTCCACCACGATCTCGCGCCGTTTCATCAGCTCGAGCAGCGCGAGGAACGTGACCGCCACGACGACGCGGTCCCGGACCCCGCGCAGGAGCTCCTGCAGCACGATGGAGTCGGCGCCGGCGAGGGCCGCCCGGATCAGGTGGGCCCGGGCCGAGAGCGTCACCATGCGTCGGATCGTCTCGGGAGGGGGCGGCGGCGCGGGGATCACGGTGGCCAGCGCCGCGAGGGCATCGGTCAGCACGGCGATCGGCATCGGCCTCGCGGGGCCGGGCCGGGCGCCCGCGAGGCCGGCGGCGCGGGACACGGCCGGCTCCCGGTGGAACAGCCCGACGCTCGCCTGCGCCGCCTCGAGCAGCCGGCGACCGGCATCGCGAAAGGCGCGGTACTGGATGAGCCGAGCCCGCAGCTCCGCCTCCGGGTCCGGACCCTCGTCCGCAACGGCCACGACACCGTCGGCGGCCCGCCGCGGGAGGAGCGCCCTGGACTTGATCAGGATCAGCTGGCTGGCGATCGCGATGAACGCCGACACGTTCCCCATCCGGTCCGCGTCGAGCGACGCCAGCGCGTCGAGGTAGGCCTCCGCGAGGGCGCCGAGGGGCACGGTCAGCACGTCGAGCTGGCGACCCTCGATCAGCGCGAGCAGGAGCGACAAGGGCCCGTCGAACGCGGGCAGCGTGACACGGGTCACGGCCTGCGGGCGCCGCCCCTCCTCGAACGCGACGGCGGGCGGCACGGGCAGCGCCATCAGCACGCCTCGTCGGCGGCGTGGAACACGCGCCCGTACTCGGGATCGGACGGGTCATCCTGCTCGCGGACCAGCGCCACCGCGCGGGGCGGGAGCCCGGCCGCGGCGACGGCATCAGCGGACAGCGCGGCGTGGTCCCGCAGCCGGGCCATCTGGTCCGACCACCCGGGCAGGCGGGCTGCCGCCGCGCGGAGCCCAGAGCCGTACCGCTCGCCCAGCGACCAGGCGACGCGCGGCCACACGCCGGCAGCGCCCTTGCCGCAGTCGTGCAGGAGGCCCGCCGCCAGCACGTCTCGGTCCGTCACGCCCTCCCGCCGCAGGTAGCCCACCACGTCCAGCCCGTGGCGGCGGTCGGCGACGTGCATGCCGTCGAACAGGGCGAGCTCCGCCGGTCGAGCCCAGGCTGCCAGCGATCCGCGCTCCTCGGCCGTCACGCGGGCGGCGAGGTGCGCGCGGAACTGGCGGGCCTTAGAGCCCCACCAGGGCATACGTCACCGTGTTGATCACCTGCGCCAAGACGGGGCCGATCAGGACGACGATCACGAGCAGCACGACGAGGCCGTACTGCGCCAGCATCCTGCGCACCTCCCACGCCTGCTGCGGCGAGAGGAACCGCAGCAGGATGGCGGATCCGTCGAGGGGCGGGATCGGCAGCAGGTTGAAGATCGCGAGCAGGACCATGTACTGGATGAAGTACAGGAGCACGATCCCCACCGCCACGGGGACCGGCAGCTGGAGGCCGATGACCACCCGGAACACGATCGCGGCCGCGATGGCCACCACCATGTTCGCCACCGGGCCGGCCAGGGCCACCAGGACCTCGCCGTTGCGCCGGTCCCGGAGGTTCGCGGCGTTGTAGGGCGTGGGCTTGGCCCAGCCGATGACCCAGCCCGCCACCGCGGAGATGATCAGCAGGATGGAGCCCGTGGTGTCCAGGTGGGCGCGCGGGTCGAGCGTCAGGCGGCCGAACATCTTCGCCGTGGCGTCGCCCTGCAGGTAGGCGGACCACGCGTGGGCGAACTCGTGCACCGGGAAGCCGATGAGCAGCACGAGGCCGGCGGCGATCAGCCGGTAGATGACGGCGTCGAGGGAGGGAAGGATCACGGGGCGGGACCTCGGGCGGGTCGAAGAGTCCCGCGTATCCTACCGGGCCCGGCGCCGCGCGAGCCCATCCCGGGCGGAGGGGCGCCCGCCACGGGCTCGGCGAGAGGACGGAGGGCCCGGATCGGCCGTCCGGGACGGACTCAAAGGCGCCCCAGGAGCTCCTGCTTCTTGGCCTCGAACTCCTCGGGCGTGACCAGGCCCTTGTCGCGCAGGTCGCCCAGTCGCACCAGCGCGTCAGCGACCTCCTCCGCCGTGGCGACCCTGGCTGCCGCCGGGCTCGACGGGCCAGCCTCGTCCGGGCTCGGCGCCTCCGCGGGCTGCGGCCTCGCCGGGGGCTCCGCGCGCATCGGCGGCTCCGCGCGCAGCGGCGGCGCCACCGGCCGGGCAACCTCCATTTCGAGCTCGTGCTTGGCGTCGAGCATCGCCTTCTTGAACTCCTTGGCGTCGGTCAGCATGCGCAGGCGCTCGACGCCGCCCTCCGACGCGGTGAGGACCTCCAGGTCGCCGAAGCCGAACACCCGCCCGAACACGGACTCGGTGAGGATGGCGTCGTTGATCTTCTCGAGCGAGCTGTCCGAGGCGCGCTTGTTGACCACGCCCGAGGCCTGGATGATCCGTCGGCTCGTGATGACGAACTCGGTCGTCCGGTAGACGACCCACGCCCAGGCCAGCCAGGCGAGGCCCACCACCAGCAGGACGAGGTCGGCCCAGCCGAGCGCGTCCACGAGGAAGCCGCTGGCGCTCAGGTTGAGGAGCCGGACCACCCCCGCGACGACCGCGAGCACGAGGGCCAGCACGGCCCAGTGGGCGTCCCAGACCATCACGAACCAGTGCTGCCGGGCCCGTCGGATCACGCGCTCGCCGTCCGCGAGCAGTCCGTCCGCATACGCCATGCCTTGCTCCTCCCTCAGGCGCGGGGGTGGGCTCGCGAGTAGACCTCCCGGATCCGCTCCCCGGTCACGTGCGTGTACAGCTGCGTGGTGGATATGGTCGCATGCCCCAGCAGCTCCTGGACGACCCGGAGATCCGCGCCGCCCTCGAGCAGGTGGGTCGCGAAGCTGTGGCGCAGGGTGTGCGGCGACACCCGGTCCCCGAGGCCCGCGCGGCCGGCCGCGGCCTTGACGACGGCCCACGCCCGCGCCCGGGCGAGGCGCCGCCCTCGCGCCGTCACGAAGACCGGCGAGCCGGGACCGTCGCCCGCGCCGCCGGCGGCCAGCCACGCGGGGCGGGGCCACGCGAGGTAGCGGGCGAGCCACGAAATGGCGACCTCGCCCACGGGCACCACCCGCTCCCGGTCGCCCTTCCCGATGACGCGCACCAGGCCCGCGTCGAGCATGAGGTGCTCGACGTCCAGCCCCAGCGCCTCGGACACGCGCAGCCCGGCGGCGTAGAGGAGCTCGACCAGGGCCCGGTCGCGCAGCGCCAGCCCGTCCGACGCCGTCGGCCGCCGGGGATGCCGGGGATCGCCGCCGGCCGCCTCGAGCAGCCCCTCCACCTCGGCCACTGTCAGGGTCTCCGGCAGCAGCCGCGGCTGGCGCGGCAGGTCCAGCTGCGCGGCGATGTCGCGGGCGATGAGCCCGTCGCCGTAGGCGAACCGGTACAGGCCCCGCAGCGACGCCGCGCGCCGGCGCAGGCTGGTGGGGGCCAGGCCCGGGTCGCCCCGCCGGCCCCGCCGCGACCGGGCGGCCAGGTACCGCTGCGCCACACCGGGGCCGTCCGCCCAGCCGGCCGCGGCGCCTCGGCTCAGCGCGAAGTCCTCGAGGTCCGCCCGGTACGCCCCAAGCGTCGCGTCCGCCACGCCCCGCTCGACGCGGAGATAGGCGAGGTAGGCCTCGATGGCACGGTCCAGGTCCAAGCCGGTCACGGAGGGGGATCCTCAGGCGGGTGGCCGGGCCGCGCGCCCCGCGCGCCACGCGGCCGCCCGGTCCAGCAGCTCCGTCGCCGACTGGCGCGCCGCCTCGCCGCCGTCGGGCCCGCCAGCCATCGCCGCCAGCTCGGCCACCTGGCCGTCGCGGTCGAGGCGGGCGATCTCGGTGACCGTCCGGCCGTCGCGCTCCCGCTTCGCGATGCGGAAGTGGGCGTCCGCGTAGGCGGCCAGCTGCGGCAGGTGCGTCACGCACAGCACCTGGTGGGTGCGCCCGAGGGTCCACAGGCTCCGGCCCACCGGGTCCGCGGAGCGGCCCCCGATCCCGGTGTCGATCTCGTCGAACACCAGGGTCGGCGTGCGGTCGGCCTCGGCCAGCACCTGCTTGACCGCCAGCGCCACCCGGGAGAGCTCGCCGCCGGACGCGATGCGCGCCAGCGGCCGGCCCGGCTCGCCGGGATTGGGCCGGAAGGTGAACACGACGGTGTCGATCCCGGTCGCGTCGAAGGCCACGGCGTCCCCGTCCACCTCCACCGCGGGATCGTCCCGCGCGGCCGGCCGGCGGCCCACCGCCACCGCGAACGCCCCAGCCGGGAAGCCCAGCTCGGCCAGCACCGACGACACCGCCTCCCCGAGGGCCGCGCCCGTCCGCGATCGCCGGATCGACAGCGTCGCCGCCGTGTCCGCGATCGCCAGCAGCAGGCGCCCGTCCTCCTCCTGGCGGCTGGCCCGCTCACCCTCGAGGCCCCGCAGGCGGGCCGCCTCGGCCGCCGCCCGGGACCCGTGCCCGATCACGGCCGCCTCGTCGTCCCCGTAGCGGCGCAGGAGCCGGTGGATCTCGCCCAGGCGGTCCTCCAGGCGGGCGAGCGTGGCGGGGTCGTGGTCGACGGTGTCCGCGAGGGCGCGCACCTCGGCCGCCGCGTCCTCCAGCTCCGCCTCGAGCCCGGCGAGCCGTTCCCCCAGCGGCGCCCACCGCTCGTCGAGGCGCGCGAGCGACCGGAGGTCGTGACTGGCCCGTGCCACCCGCTCCCGCGCGCCCTTGCCCTCGGCCAGGAGCAGCTCGCGCACGGCGGCCGCTCCCGTCAGGATGGTCTCGGCGTGCTGGGCCGCCGCCAGCTGGGCCGTGATCTCGTCCGCCTCGCCCGCCCGCAGGCCGGCCGCGGCGATCTCGTCGGCCTCGTGCTCCAGCAGGTCCAAGCGGCGCAGCAGCTCCCGCGGGTCCATGGCGAGGCCGGCCATCTCGGCCCGGTTCGCGCGCCAGCGCTCCACCGCCGACGCCACGGCCGCCCGCTCGGCCCCGTTGCCGCCGAAGGCGTCCAGCAGGTCGCGCTGCCAGTCCGCGTCCAGCAGGCGCTGCTGGTCGTGCTGGCCGTGGATCTCGACCAGCGGCGCCACGACGAGCGCCAGGCGGCCGGCGGTCACCGCCTCGTCGTCCAGCCGGGCGGTGGACCGGCCCGTGGCCGAGACCTCGCGGACCGCGATGAGCGGCTCGGGCAGGCGGTCGAACAGCGCCTCGACCCGTGCCGCATCGGCCCCGTGGCGCACCAGCGACGAGTCCGCGCGGGCGCCGAGCGCGAGGCCCAGCGCGTCGATGAGCAGGCTCTTGCCGGCCCCGGTCTCGCCCGTCAGCACATTGAGCCCGGGCGCCAGCGCGAGCCGGACGCGGTCGATCAGCGCGAGGTCGCTCACGGCGACCTCGAGCAGCCGACCGGGGCGGCCGTCGTCGGGGTCCCCGGCCACCGGGGAGGGCTGGGGGGCGGGCTGTGCAGCCATCGTCAGGAGGGCAGCAGCTCGACCTTGGTCCGCAGGAGGTCCCAGAACGGCATCGCTCCGGACGGCTCCACGAACCGGATCGGGCGGTCGAAGGCGCTCACCTCCACCACGTCGCCGACCGCGAGCTTGCGATCCTCCCGCCCGTCGATCGAGACCAGCGCCTCGAACGCGTCCACGACACGGCAGCGCACGACCTGGCTCGGGGAGACGACGATCGAGCGGAGGGCCGACAGGTAGCCGGCGATGGGCGTCACCACGATGTTCCGGCTCTGCGGGTCCAGGATCGGGCCGCCGGCCGAGAAGCTGTAGCCCGTGGACCCGGTGGGGCTGGCCACGACCAGGCCGTCGGACACGAAGGTCGCGAGGTGCGAGGCGTCGATCGTCACGTCGAGGCGCACCACGCGCGCCAGCGAGCCGCGGGCGACCACGATGTCGTTGAGCGCGGTGAAGGCCTCGCCGGTGGCACCGCCGCCCGGCAGGATCGCCCCGGTCAGCGCCATCCGCTCGCCGACCGCGAAATCGCCCTCCACGAGCTGCCGCAGCACGGGCTCGAGCTCGGTCGCCTCCGCCTTGGACAGGAAGCCCACCTTGCCCAGGTTCACGCCCAGCAGGGGCACGTCCACCCGCGCCACGGCCTGGGCAGCTCGCAGGAACGTCCCGTCGCCGCCGAGCACAACCAGCACGTCGCTGGCGGGCAACTCGCGGTTCAGGGTGACCAGGTCCCCGGCCTGCGCGGCCCAGTGCCCCACCCCGGCCGCCTCGCACCATGCCGCCGCCCGGTCGCGCAGCCTGACGGACGCCTCGCTGGTCGGGTTGTACGCCAGGCCGATCCGGTGAACGCTCATCGGGCCGTCTCCCATGCCGCGGCGACCGCTTCGTCAATGCGCCCCTCGATGGCGGGGCCCGCCTCGCCGGTCGCGAGGTGCGCCATGAACTCGCGATTGCCCTCCGGCCCGAGGATAGGCGACGGGATGACGCCCAGCATGCCGATGCCGAGCGCCGCGGCGCGGGCCGCCACCTCGCGCAGCACGCGGCGGTGCACCTCGGGGTCACGCACCACGCCTCCCCGGGCGTCGGCGCGGCCCGCCTCGAACTGGGGCTTGACCAGCGCCAGGATCGGCCCGGCCCCGCCGCGCAGGGTTGACCGCACCGGGCCCAGGACCAGCCCGAGCGAGATGAACGACACGTCGATGACCGCCAGGTCGGCCGGCTCCGCGAGCGTCTCAGCCGTCAGGGAGCGGGCGTTGACGCGCTCCATGCCGACGACGCGCGGGTCGCGGCGCAGGCGCTCGGCCAGCTGCCCGTGGCCCACGTCCACCGCGTAGACCCGCGCGGCACCGCGGGCGAGCAGGACGTCGGTGAAGCCGCCGGTCGAGGCGCCGACGTCGATGGCGACCGAGCCGGCCGGGTCCACGCCGAACGCGTCGAGCGCCGCCAGCAGCTTGTGGGCGCCGCGGCTGGCCCAGACCGGCCCCTCGGCCAGGGCGATGGCGGCCGCCCGGTCCACGAGGTCGCCCGCCTTGAGGTCGCGGCGCGCCGCGTCCCCCTCCCCCACCCTGACCTGGCCGGCCATGACCAGCGCCTGGGCCCGCGAGCGGGTGGCGACCAGACCCCGCTCCACGAGGAGCTGGTCGAGACGGAGGCGCTTGGCGGTTCCGGCCGGCATGCCCCAATGGTGTCACAGGCGGCTCACCGCGGGCGCAGCGGCCGGCGCGCGAGGGTGGCGGGGGCGCGCGGTCCGCCGGCGCGCCAGGCGGGGCGG
>JAJXTS010000057.1 GCA_021783595.1 Chloroflexota bacterium
CCCTCGAACGGACCGGGCAACCGGGTGAGCCTCCCGGCCCGCGGGACGCGAGGACGTCGGCGGAGCGCGACCTGCAGGCAGGTCGGTCTGAACGCGCAGGGCGATCAGCGCGCGGGCTAACCCACGATCGGGGCCGCGGCTGGCACGAAGCGCGGGGATGACGTTGACGCCCGCGGGAGATCGGCCCTACACTCTGCGTTCGCGCCCGCGAAAGCCGCAGGCGTCTCTTCATGTCCGCGCTGCGGTCGAACCGCGGCCGCCATCGCTCTTCCGAGGACCCATGTACGCAGTCATCGAGACAGGCGGGAAGCAGTACCACGTCGAGGTCGGCACCGAGCTCGAGGTGGAGCTGCTTGACGTCGAGCCCGGGCAGTCCATCACGCTGGACCGGGTGCTCCTCGTCGCTGACGAGACCGACACCGCCGTCGGCAAGCCCGTCGTCGAGAACGCCGCGGTCGAGGCCGAGGTGCTCGGCGAGACGCGCGGTGAGAAGGTGGTCGCCTTCAAGTACCGGCCGAAGGCCCGCCGGCGCGTGAAGAAGGGCCATCGCCAGGACCTGACCGTCCTCCGCATCGCGGATATCCGCTTCAACGGCAAGAGCGCCGCCGAGGGGCTGGCCAAGGCCGGTGTGGACGCCGCCACAGCCAAGGCCAAGGTTGAGGAGGCTGCCGCCCGCCAGGCGGCCGAGGACGCCGCGCTGGCTGCGAAGCTGGCAGCCAGGGCCGAGGCCAAGGCGTCGAAGGCAGCGGAGGCGGCCGCCACGGGCGAGTCCGCGGACGAGGCCACCCCCAAGCCTGCGCCGAAGCGCACGCGCACCAAGAAGGACGAGTAGGCAATGGCGCACAAGAAAGCCGGCTCGAGCGTCAAGAACGGCCGGGACAGCGCCGGCCAGCGCTTGGGCGTCAAGTCCGGCGACGGCCAGCTGGTCCACTCCGGATCGATCATCGTCCGCCAGCGCGGCATGACCTTCGCCTCGGGCGACGGCACGGGGCTCGGCCGTGACTACACGATCTTCGCGACCGTCAACGGACGCGTGAAGTTCGACCACCAGACTCGCGCCAAGAAGCGCGTCCGGGTCATCGCGGAAGCCGCCGAGCCGGTCGTCACCGAGCCCGTCGCCGCCGAGGCCTAGCCACCGAACCAGCAGCGGCGTTCACCGGCGGGCGAGACCCGCGCGGACGGCGCCCAAGGAGCAACCGTGAAGCCGAAGACCCACCCGAAGTACTTCCAGGCCAAGGTCCATTGCGGATCCTGCGGCACGGAGTTCACCGTCGGGTCAACGCGCGAGGAGCTGCGGATGGACGTCTGCAGCAGCTGCCACCCGTTCTACACGGGCAAGCAGAACATCATCGACACCGCCGGTCAGGTCGAGCGCTTCCAGCGCCGCCTCGAGCGCCAGGCCCGCGCCTGACGCACCGCCGGGCGCGGCCCGGCCTCGCGCGACACAACAAGGACGGCGCCCGCGAGGGCGCCGTTCGCGATTCCCGAGGGTCACGGACAGGTCGTGGTGTCGTCCGTGCCGGGCGGCCAATTCGTCATCGCGTCGCTGACGTGGCCCCGGGCGTCGATGAGCAGGAACACAGCCAGGGCGCCGTCGCCGCCGCTGACGGTGACGTGCACGGTGCGCGTGTCCGCGCTGCTGGCGGTGATGCTGACCTCCCCATCGGCGAGGGGCCAGCTGGACACCCCGCACGCCGCCGCGTCGATGTGGCCGCCCGCCCGCAACAGCGGCGTGCCGAGGACGCCTGGCGTCTTCCAGTCCAGGACCGCCGGGGCGCGCGACTGGTTCACGACCACGAGATCCGCCGGCTCCGCGCACCCGCAGGCCGTGGACGCCAGGGCGAACGCACCCGCCGCGATACCCAGCAGGCCGATGGCGGAGATCAGGGCGAGGGCGGAGGCGTACTGCGCGGCGGTGGGGCCGCCGGGATGGTCCGAGCCGACGTTGTCGCGGGTCACGTGCCCCACCGTGGGAGGCGCGCCGTCGGACGGCAAGGGTCGATGGGCCTGCCCCCGACCGGCCAGCCCGCAGAGACGCCGCACGCGGCGCTCCCGGGAGACGAGCGGCCGCACGTCTGGTCCGTGCCACCTGCGGCCCCGACGCCGACGCCGGTGGCGCCCTCGCCGGCGGGGCCGAGTACGCCCATGCCGCGGGCCTGGTCAGCGACGGGGAGTTGGGTCACCCGTCGGGATCGGACTTCTTCGCGGCCCAGGCAGGTGCGGAGTGGTTCGGGGCCAAGGCGCTGCCGCACTGACCGGCGCCCGCATCAGAGCTCTCGTCGCCGGAACGCGAGGATCGCCCCGACCGCGGCCACCAGCACCACGGCCGCCGAACCGGCGCAGGCGCTCGCGAGGGCCGACCAGTCCAGCCCGGACGTGGGGCCCGTCGCCAGCGCGAAAGCCGGCTCGGTGAGGCCGGCGGGGAGCAGCCTCGCGACGGCCGGGACGATCGCCGCCATGCTCAGCGCCATCAGCGCGACGAAGCCGAGTCCTGCCGCCGCGGTGGTGGAGCCGGTGGCCGCGGACGCCCACAGCGTCAGCGCCGCCCAGACGAACAGCGCCAGCCACTGCAGCGCGAACAGGGCGACCCAGCCGCCGACCGGCGGCACCTCGAACAGGATGGCCGTGTAGACCCAGGCGACGGCGACCCCGAGCCCCGTGGCCACGGCGAGCACCAGGCCGATCGCCACCAGCTTGGCCGCCAGGAAGGCCCCCCGCCCGGCGGGCTGCGCGAGGATCAGCGCGGCCGTGCCGCGATCGAGCTCGCCGGAGACCGCTCCCATCGCCAGCGCGATCGCCGCCAGCGCCCCCAGCTGCCCGAGGTTCTTGAGCAGCTGGGCGACGGCCTGGGTCGCGTCCGCGGGCGGCATGGGGAAGCCCGCCGCCTGGTCGCCGAGCGCGGCCTTCAGGATGTCCGGCAGGAACTTGGCGGTGAGCGGGGAGATCAGCCCCAGCAGGACGAACAGGATGGCGACCAGCGGCAGGCGGCGAGTCCGCCACGCCTCGACGATCTCCTTCCGCAGGAGGACGGCGAACCCGCTCATGCCGCCATCTCGCGCTCGCCGGTGAGGCGGAGGAAGACGTCCTCAAGCGTGGGCCGGTCGCGCGCGACGGACGCGAGCGCGACGCCGCTGGCGGCCACGGCCGGCAGGAGCTCGCGCGAGGCGATCGCCGTGTCCGAGACGGCGACCGTCAGCACGCCGTGCTCGGCGGCCGCGGCGGTGACCCAGGGCAGCTCCCGGAGCCGGGTCGCCAGGACCCCGAGGCCCGCGTCCTCGCCGGGTTCGGCCTCGATGCGCCAGACCGGCCGGGCGTACCGGTCGAGCAGCGACTCGATGGCGTCCTCCGCGGCGAGGCGTCCGTGGTCGAGGATCGCGACGCGGTCGCAGATGCGCTCGACGTCGGCGAGGACGTGGCTGGAGAACAGCACGGTGGTCTCGCCGCGCAGCGACGCGATCAGCCCCAGCACGTCGCGCCGGCCTTCAGGGTCGAGCGAGCTGACCGGCTCGTCGAGGATCACGACCGGCGGCCGATGGACGAGCGCGCCCGCGATGCCGAGGCGCTGGCGCATGCCGCCCGAGTACCCGGCCGCTCGCCGGTCGGCCGCGTCGCGCAGCGCGACCCGCGCGAGCGCGTCGTCGATGTCGGCCTCGAGGCGGGCGCCGTCGAGCCCGTGCAGGCGGCCGATCAGCCGGAGTTGCTCGCGCCCGGTCATCCAGCCGTACGCGCGCGGGTCCTGCTCGAGGTAGCCGAGGCGCCGCCGGACGCCGATCGGGTCGACGGCCGGGTCCAGCCCGGCGACCAGCGCCCGCCCCGTTGTCGGGCGCGTCAGGCCGGCGAGGAGCCGCAGGCACGTCGTCTTGCCGGCGCCGTTGGGGCCGAGCAGGCCGAACACGGACCCGGCCGGGACCGCCAGGTCCAGACCGTCGAGCGCGAGCACGCCGCCGCCGTACCGGCGCGCCAGCCGCTCGATGACGATCGCAGGGGGTGCGTCGGGCAGGGGGCGCGCCCGCGGTGTCTCCAGCGCAGCCCGCACCTCTGCCGGTGGTGCCTCCGTCGGGGGCGGCGCGACGATCGGCGGGTCGTGCGGGCTCCCCCAGCCGGGCATCGCCCCGGGGCCGGGCACCGCGTCCACGGGCCTCTCCTCGCGGCCGATCAGGAAGTACAGGATCGGCCCGAGAAGATTGACGAAGACGATGATCACCGCCCACATGGCCTTGCTCCCGCCTCGGACCCGTCGCTCCTCGCGGAGCAGGTCGAACGCGGCCAGCAGCAGGAGGCCGATCTGGATGGCGGCGACCGGGATGAGCAGCGCCAGGACGGTGGGGTTGAGGTTCTCGAGGCCGAGCATGGTCACGAGCTCCCGGCCAGGGCGCGGCGGAGCGTCCGGGGCCTCATGCGGGTCCCTTCGCGGGGTCAACGCCGAGGGCGTCCATGAGGGCCACGAGCGCCTCCTGCAGCACGGTCTGGTTGAGCCGGTAGGTGACGGTCGAGCCGGAGCGGTCCGCCCCGACGAGGTCCGCCTGCCGAAGGACCGCGAAGTGGCCGGACATCGTCGGCCACGACAGGTCGAACTGGGCGACGAGTTCGCCGGCCGTCATCGGCCGCTCCCGCAGGAGGGAGAGGATACGGCGGCGGGTCGGGTCGGCGAGGGCACGGCAGACGCGGTTCGTTGGCGCCTCCTGTTTCGGCATCCGCCGAATTCGGTCGTTGCCAAAATAGCCGGGCCCCTCGCGGCTGTCGAGATGCCGCGCTGGTAGACTCTCCCCACTTCGGCCGCGCCATCCGCGCGAGCTCCCGACGACACCCGGAGGCGCATCCATGACCGACGACCGCGAGCGCTGGGCCCTCATCCTCGGCGCGTCCTCGGGCATGGGCGAGGCCACCGCGCTCGCGCTCGCCGCCGCCGGCTACAACATCGCGGGCGTCCACCTGGACTTCCGCGCCGGCATGGCCCACGTCGAGGGGATCAAGCGCGAGATCGTCGCCCGCGGCGTGGACGCGTTCTACGCGAACATGAACGCCGCCGACGACGAGAAGCGCCACGCGTTCCTCGATGCGCTCGACGCGCGCCTCGAGCCGGCGCGCGCCGCCGGCCGCCGGCCGTACGTCCGCGTGGTGATGCACTCGCTCGCGTTCGGCAGCCTCGTGCCGTTCCTGGCCGAGGACCCCAAGGCGGCGGTGGACCGCAAGAAGATGGAGATGACCCAGGACGTCATGGCGAACAGCCTCGTCTACTGGGCCCAGGACCTCTGGCGCCGGGGCCTCCTCGGCCGGGGCTCGCGGTTCTTCGCGATGACCTCCGAGGGCTCGTCGCGCGTCGTCCCCAGCTATGGCGTCGTCTCGTCGGCCAAGGCCGCCCTCGAGTCGCACATCCGCCAGCTCGCGATGGAGTTCGCGCGCCTGGACACGGGCGTCACGGCCAATGCCATCCGGGCCGGCGTCACGCTGACCCCGGCGCTGATGAAGATCCCCGAGAAGGACGCGATCATCGCGGCCGCCGAGAAGCGCAACCCCACCGGGCGCATGACCACCCCGCAGGATGTCGCGAACGCCATCGTCGCGCTGTCGGGACCGGGCACGGACTTCATCAGCGGCGAGATCATCGGCGTGGACGGCGGCGAGTACATCACCGGCTCGTGACGGCGACAGTGGCGCGGCGGCGCAGAGTGAAGGGGACGGTCCCGTGATGGGTCGGGTCTTGGTCGTCGGTTCGGTCAACGTGGACCTCGTGGTCCAGAGCGACCGCCTGCCCGCCCCCGGCGAGACGGTGCTGGGCGGCACGTTCACCAGGTTCCACGGCGGCAAGGGCGGCAATCAGGCCGCGGCCGCCGCTCGACTCGGGATCCCGGTCATGCTGGTGGCCGCGCTGGGCGATGACGAGTTCGGCGCCACGGCGCGCGCGGCGCTCGCCCGCGAGGGCGTCGGCACCGACGTGCTCGTGACGCTCGACCACACCGCCACGGGCGTCGCGCTGATCCTCGTGGACGCCAAGGCGGAGAACATGATCGCCGTGGCGCCCGGGGCGAACGCCGGGCTGACCGCCGCCCACGTCCGGAACGCCCTGGGCCGGCTGAGCCCGAACAAGGGTGACGTGGTCCTGGTGACGCACGAGATCTCCACCGACGCCGCCCGCGAGGCGCTCCGGATCGGCCGGCAGGGCGGCGCGTGGACGGTGTTCAACCCGGCGCCCGCCGGATGCCTCGACCGTTCGATCCTGGCCATGGCGGACGTGCTCACGCCGAACCGGGGCGAGCTGGCCCGCCTGGTGGGCGAGGACCAGAAGCGATCGGGGCGCGTCGCCGCGCCCGAGGATCCGGTCCGCGCGGCCAGGCTGCTGCTCGAGGCCACCAACGCCGGCGCCAGCGGGACCTCGGCCCTGCTCGTCACCCTGGGCTCCACCGGCGCCGTGCTGGTCCGCCGGGATGCGCCGCCGCTGGAGATCAAGTCGCCCAAGGTCAAGGCGGTGGACGCCACCGGGGCCGGGGACGCGCTCAACGGAGCGCTGGCCGCGGCGCTGGCGGTCGGGCTCGACCTCGAGATGGCCTCTCGGCGGGCGGTCGTGGCCGCGTCGCTGTCGGTGACCCGGGCAGGCGCGCGCGAGGGTATGCCAACCCGCGCGGAGCTCGACGCCAAGCTGGTGGAGCTGGGCATCATGGCCCCGCCGCCCGCCCCGCAGGAGCCGGACGAGGCCGGCGTGGTGGACACGGCAGACTTGGACGCCGGTCCCGCCTGAGCGCGCGCCGGCGCCTGCCGATCCGCGGCTCGGCGGGCGCTACTCGACGCGCTCCTCGGCCACCCACACGCTGCGGGCGCGGGCCTCGGGTGTCATGCCGAGTCGGCCCCGATCCGTCACCCACCACACCGACAGGCCCCGCCGACGTCCCTCCTCGCCGATGGCCTCGCTGCCGCCGAGGAACAGCGCCTTGCTCCAGACCTCATTCCAGGCCGGGTCCGGGCCCGCGACCGAGACGGCGATGAGCCCCGTCCGTGCCGGCTGGCGCGTGCGGGGGTCCACGAGGTGGTGCACCAGGCGCCCGTCGGGCGCGGTCCAGTGCCGCACCGCGACCGACGAGGTGGACACGCCGCCGGCGTCGAGCGCGTAGACGGCCAGGGGCGTTGAGCCCGGGCCGGCTGGCGAAACGGGATCGTCCACGCCGATCCGCCAGCCGCCCGACGGGGGTGCCCCGGCGCTTGAGATGTCGCCGCCCGCGTCGATCAGCAGCCCGGCGCCCGCGGGTAGTGCCGCGATGGCGGCAGCGGCGGCCCAGCGCAGGGCGAGGCCCTTCCCGATCCCGCCACCGTCGAGCGGGCGAGCCGGGATTGCCACCAGAGACGAGCCCGGCGTGCCCGGCGCGACCAACAGGACGCGGTCCGCGGCGGGTCCGTCCCTCGTCGGGGCCGCGCCCGCGGCCTCAGACGGCGCCCCGCCCACCGCCGCCCCGCGCTCGCCGATCTGCTCCAGCGCGTCCAGCACGGAGGCGTCGAACCGCCCGTCGGTGATCCGGGCGGCGCGATCGACCGTCGCGAGCATGGTCCGCAGCCGCCACGACACGAGCGCCACGCCGCCGGCGCCGGCCCGCCGGTTCAGGGCGGTCAACTCGGAGTCGTCACGGAACCGGGACAGCGCCGCGTCCACGGCCGCGAACTCCCCCTGCGCCGCTGCCCAGGCCGCCTCCGCCCTCGCCCCGGGCTCGATCGTGTCGGGCGCCGCGGGCTGGCGGACGAACAGCCGGAGGACGGAGCCCAGGGCGCGGCCGCTGAACGTGGCGAGCCCGGGCTGGGCGTCCACTGGGCGCTCCGCCGGGCCGTCCACGGGCGGACGCTCGCTACGGCTTGCCGGACGCGGTGGTGGTCGTGACCACGGCCGAGCCGCCGCCACCCCCGACGCTGCCCGCGCTGATCGTCCCGTGCATGGTCACGGCCGGCAGGGCGAAGTTGGCGTTGAGCCTCGCCGCCGAGCCCTCGGCCCGCGACACCAGCTGGCTCAGCTCGGCGAGCCGAGCCTGGTAGCCGGCCATGCCGGAGCTGACCGACTGGTACTGCGTCGCCAGCGCCCGGACCCGGGCGTCCGCGGTCTCGATCGCCGCCTGCAGGGAGTCGTTGGCCGCCTTCGCCCGCGCCACGGCGTCGATCGCCGGCTGCTGCCGGGCAGCGGCGTCGAGCTGGGTCTGCGCCTGGAGGCCGGCGATCGTGGCCAGCGAGACGGCGTAGACCGCCGCGGACACGCCGACCAGCATGCCCGCCCGGGTCGCCGAGGACAGCCACGGGTCGCCACGATGCCGCGCCAGGCGTGCGGCCCGGCCCGCCAGCGGCCTCGTCGCCGCGACGCCCCCCGCGGTGGCGAGCGGCGCGGTGGCCACCGCGCCAGGAGCGGTCTCGCGGCCCTCGCCGTGGGCGCCGGCCGGGGGACCGACCGGGCGTGGCGCTCGGGAGGTTCCCGGTGAGACCAAGGGGAGGATGCGCTCAGTCATCGCCGGAGGCCCCGCCACCGCCGCTGCCCGAGGTGGTTGGGGCAGGCGCGGCGACCGACTTCCTCGCCGCCGCGTTGAGGGCCGCCTGTCTCGCGGCCGCGGCGTTGAGCTGCGCGAGCCGCTCCTGGGCGGCCTTGAGCTGCGCCTCGACTGAGGTCAGCTTGGACTGCGCGGACTGGATCTGGCCCTGCATCGACACCGCGCTGCTGCTCTGCGCGGCCATGGCGCCGCTCGCCGCCTGGAGGGCCGACTGGAGGTCGTCCATCTGGCGGCCCGCCTGGTCGATGTCCGCCCCCAGGGCGGCGGCCCGCTGCTGCTGCGCGTCCATGGCGCTGCCGATGGACGACGCGGACACCGCGCTCGTGTCCAGGGGTGCCGAGGCGGCGCGCCATGCCGTGGCGAGCTCGACCGACCCCGCGCCGACGCCGATCACCGCGGCCGTGACGCCGAGCACGAGGATCTTGCGGGCGACGCGCCCGGCCAGGCCTGTGGACATCAGGACTCCTCCAGTGCGGTTGCCGGCGTCGGCCGGCGGCGAGAGACGATGGCGGCGTCGGCGGGCGAGGCGACGCCGCGCGCTGGGCGGGATGCCGCGGACCACCAGCGATGGGCCAGGCCGGCCAGCACCACGCCGCCGGTCGCCAGGTACATGGGGAGCAGCTCGACGCTGTCGGTCCCCGCCAGCACGCCATGCACCCAGGCGGCGAGGAAGACGAGCGCCGCGAGGCGGTGGACCGCGAGCCACCAGCCTGCCGGCAGGAGGCGGGTCCACTTCGCGGTGGCCGCCGTGAGCAGCAGCGCGTACATCGCCACCGAGCCGAGGGCGACCGGCACCGAGCGGTACCGCGAGAGGCCGGGCACCAGCGCGCCGACCCAGCCGACGCCGGCGTAGGGGTCCACGGCCAGCAGCACCACGTGGAGCGCGAGGAACGCGCCGGCGAACACCGTCAGCAACTCGTGCCACGGGAGCACCACGCGCATCGGGGCGGGCGTGCCGCGGTTGCGCGGATGGCTCAGCCACACGCCTGCCGCGACCTGGAGGGTGAGCAGCAGGTAGGCCGTCACGCCGAGCGCGCGGGCGGCGACCCAGGACGCGACGGAGGCCGACTGGCCGTCCGCCGCCGGGACGACGCGGCTGGTCACGCCCAGCGCGACGAGCCCCGCGATCGCCCCGATGACGACGAGCGTCGAGGCGCGCGTTCGCATCAGCTGGCCTCTGACGGGGGCGGGGCTGGCCGGGACGCGGGGGGCAGGCTGGTCGTGCGCATGGGACCTCCGGAGCGTGTGGCACCGCTCCGAGGCAGTCCACAGCGCGGAAGTTTCACCCTCGGGGTCGGCGATGGTCCTGCCGACGCGTGGGACCGTCCCGCGCACGGATGGTCATCCGCCCAGGGCAGCGGCCACCTCGTTGGCGTTCCACGTCATGGCGCCCAGGTAGGTGTCCTCGGGGGCGTCGCCGAGCGTGTCGTCGTACAGGCCGCGCACCACCGTCACACCCGTCTCGCTGGCGATGGCGGCGGCCAGGTCCGTGTTGAACTGGGCCTCGGCGAAGATCGCGCGGGCGCCGCTGGTTTTGACCCGCGCCACGAGGTCCGCGATCTGGCCGGCGCTCGGGTCCTGCCCGGGCGCGTCCACGATGGTGCCCACGACGGTCAGCCCGTAGGCCGCCGCGAAGTACGGGAACGCGTCGTGGAACGAAATCACCACGCGGTTGGCTGCCGGGATCGCCCCCAGGCGCGCCCTGGTGTCGCTGTCGAGCCTGGCCAGGCTGGCCTTGTAGGCGGCCGCGTTGGCGGCGAACGCCGACGCGTCGGCCGGATCGGCTGCGGCGAGCGCGGCCTCGATCCGGTCCACGTACAGCGCGGCGTAGGCGACGTTCATCCAGACGTGGGGATTGACCTGGCCCGATGCGCTCGTGACGTAGGCGACGCCGGCGAGGTGCTCTCCCAGCACGACCTCGGACGCGCTCGAGCTCGCGTCGGCAACGAGCTTGGCGAGCCAGTCGTCCAGCCCCAGGCCATTGCGGATCACGACGGCCGCGCTGGCGATGCGACGGATGTCGGAGGGCCTGGGGTCGAACGTGTGGACGTCGCCGCCCTTGGGCACGAGCGACTGCGCGTCCACCCGGTCGCCGCCCACCTGGGCGGCCAGGTCCGCGAACACCGTGGTGGTGGTGACGACCTGGAGTCTGCCCCCGGCGGACGGCCCGGGGACGGCGGGGCCGCCACCGCACGCGGCAACGAGCGCCGCGGCCAGCAGCAGGGCGATCCCGACCCGGCCAGCGGCCAGCGCGCGGATGTCCGTCGGCCGGGGCATGAGGGGCTCCCTTCTCGAGGTGCGGCCACGTGGGTGGCCGCGGGCTGTCGGGCGGTGGCCCGCCGAGGTCAGCGGGCCGCGCCGCGGCGACACGCGGCGCACACGCCGAACACCTCGAGGCGATGCGAGGTGATCTGGAAGTCCAGGCGACGGGCGATGCCGTCGAGCGCGGGCCCCAGGCCGGACTCCGCGACATCGAGGGCACGCCCGCAGCCGGTGCAGATGGCGTGGTGGTGGTGGGCCGGGTCGCACGCGACGTAGGCGTGGCTGCCGCTCGGCAGGTCCACGCGCTCCACGAGCCCGAGCTCGGTGAACAGCTCCAGCGTGCGGAACGCGGTGGCGCGCCCGATCCCGGTGTGGCGCCGGCGCGCGTCGTCCACGAGGTCGCTGGCGGTGAAGTGGCCCTCGCGGCCCGCGACGAGCTGGGCGACCACCCGCCGGGGCGTCGTGACGCGGTGGCCGGCGCGCTCGAGCGAGGCCACCAGGGCGTCCGTGGTCATGCGTCGGCCCCCGGCGCGACCGGGGACGGGCGAAGCGCGTGAGCCAGCCGCTCGTAGCCGAGTACCAGGGCGAACGTCGCGGTCTGGGCCAGGACGATCGTCGCTCCGCTGGCGACGTCGAGCCAGTAGGAGATGTACAGGCCGGCCACCGCGGTGACCACGCCGATCACTGCCGCGCCCAGCATCAGGCGCGTGAACCGCGCGGTGACGAGCTGGGCGGTGGCCGCGGGCGTGATCAGCATCGCGACCACGAGGATGATGCCGACGGCCTGCAGGCTCACCACGATGGTGAGGGCGACGAGCCCGAGGAACAGGTACTCCAGACGCTCCACCGCGATCCCCGACGCCGCCGCGCCGAGCGGGTCGAACGTGGCGTACAGCAGCTCCTTCCAGAGCGCGGCGACCACGGCGATGACCGCCACGCCGAGGACGACCAGACCCACCAGGTCAGCGGGGCTGATCGCCAGCACCTGTCCGAACAGGAAGCTGAACAGGTCCGCCACGTACCCCTTGATGGTGCTGAACAGGAACACGCCGAGCGCGAAGGCGCCCGCGAACAGCACGCCGATCGCCGTGTCCTGGCGCAGGCCGCCGCGCTTGGAGACGTACCCGATGGCGAGCGCCGTGCCGACCGCCGCCACTGCCGCCCCGAGGTAGAACGGGAAGCCGAAGAGGTACGCCACCACGACGCCGGGGAACGCGGCGTGGGAGATGGCATCGCCCAGGAACGCGATGCCCCGCAGCACCACGTAGGTTCCCACCACGGCGGTGACCAGGCTGACGAGCGCCGAGGCGGCGAGCGCCCGGAGGAAGAAGCCGTAGGACAGCGGCTCGAGCACCAGGTTCACCGGCCCGCCCCCGACCCGTCGTGGAAGTGGTGCTCGCCGGGCGCCGCCTCGTCGTGGTGGTGGGCGTCGTCGAGCAGCACGGTCTGGCCGCCGAGCACCAGCAGGTGGCCCCCGTAGGCGCGCGCGAGCACGTCCGCGTCGAGGACCAGGTTCGACGCGCCGTAGGCGATCACCGTCCGGTTGACCGCCAGCACCTGGTGGAAGTGCTCCGCGGCGGCGGCGAGGTCATGCGTGGTGGCGACGACCGTCTTGCCTCGCGCCGCCTCCGCCTCGAGCAGCCCCATCAGGAGCTCCTGCGTCGTGGGGTCGATGCCCGTCACGGGCTCGTCGAGCAGAAACAGGTCCGGCTCCGCGGCGAGGGCGCGGGCGAGGAAGACGCGTCGGCGCTGGCCGCCGGAGAGCCGCCCGATCTGGGTCTGGAGATGGTGCGCCATCCCGACCTGCTCGAGCGCCTGCCGGACCGCGCGGCGGTCGTCGGGGCCCGGACGCCGGACGGGGCCGAGCCGCGGGAAGCGGCCCATCGTCACGACGTCCTCCACCGTCACGGGGAAAGCCCAGTCCACCAGCTCCGCCTGCGGCACGTACGCGACGCGCTTGGCCTCGCGCCCCGGAGGCTGGCCCAGCACCTCGATCCGCCCCGTCCACGGGCGTGCCAGCCCGGCCATGAGCTTGAGCAGCGTTGACTTGCCCGCCCCGTTCGGCCCCACGACGGCGAGGAGGCTGCCGGGCTCCACGGCGAGCGACACGTGCTCGAGGGCGACCCGCTGGCCGTAGCCGGCGGAGACGTCGCTCAGCCAGACGTCCGCGTGGGCATGGGCGTGCGCCGGGTCCAGCGCGTCGCCGTGCTCGTGGCGGGGTGCGTCCGTGCCCGCGTTGCGACGGGCGCGGTGCGGGTCCGGCCCGGCGACAGGGGCCGCGGGA
>JAJXTS010000058.1 GCA_021783595.1 Chloroflexota bacterium
ACGGCGCGGCAGGCGCCGAAGACACGGACGGCGCGGACGGCGCGGACGAGGCGGACGAGCGCCGGGACCCGCGCTTCGAGGAGCCGGCCCCGATCCGCCGGCGCGCGGCCGGCGGCCGAGGGGGACTCGGCGGCGGCCGCCCGGGGCGCCCCGTTGGGGGCCCCAGCGACGGCGCCCGGCCCCCGTCCGCCGGGGACCTGATCCGGCGGGCGGGCCTGGTCGCGGTCGTCGCGGTCGTCGTCGCCGTGGTGGTGCTCTTCGGCAGCGTCGCCAACCTCTGGACCGACGTCGCCTGGTACAAGAGCGTCGGCTTCGACGCGGTGTTCTGGACGCGCCTCGGCGCGCAGGCGGGCCTGTTCGCCCTGGGCCTCGTGGTCACGCTTCTGGTGCTGATCGTCAACCTGTGGCTGGCCGGGCGCCTGGTCCCGCCGCGCGATCCGAGCCGGCCAGGCCGGCTCCGCGAGCTGTTCGACCGCTGGACCGAGCAGCAGCGCCAGGCCGAGCACAACGCGCGCCTGCGCGGCGAGCCGCCCTTCGGCCAGGGCAGCCCGTTCGGGCCCGGGGGCCCCTTCGGCTCGGGGATCCGCGTCAGCGGCGGCCTCGATGGCGCCGAGATGCCGGACATGACCCCGCTCGCGACCTGGGCGATCGTCGCCGTCTCGGTGCTGGTGGCGCTCGGCATCGCCGGGACGCTGGCGGGCGCGTGGGACACGATCGCGCTCTGGGTCCACCGCGTCCCGTACTCGCCGACCGGCACGGTGGCGGACCCGATCTTCGGCAAGGACGTCAGCTTCTTCCTGTTCGAGCTGCCGTTCTGGCGGCTCGTCCAGTCCGTGGTCAACGGCGTGCTGCTGGCGGCGCTGGTCGCGGCGGCCGCCCGGTACCTGGTGGCGGCGAGCCGCGGGGGCGAGGTGTTCGTCACCCGCGTCCGCGTCCACCTCGCGGTCATCGGCGGGCTGTACCTGCTGTCCGTCGCCTTCGGCTACCAGCTCGACAAGTACGAGCTCGTGTACAGCCAGGCCGGGGTGGCCACCGGCGTCGCGTTCACCGACGCGAACGCCCGGTTCATGGCCTACGACGTGCTGACGTTCCTCTCGGGGATCGCGGGCGCCCTGCTCGTCGCGGGCGCGTTTACCCGCTGGATGTGGCCGCTGGGCGTGGTCGTGGGCGTGTGGTTCGTCGCGTCGGTCGCCCTCGGCACCGTCTACCCCTACCTCATCCAGCGGTTCACCGTCGATCCCAACCAGTACGCGCAGGAGCAGCCGTACATCGCCAACAACATCGCGATGACCCGGCTCGCCTATGGGCTCGACCAATGGCAGACGGAGTCCTACGGGGGGACGGCCCAGTTAACGGCCGCCGACATCGCGTCGGAGGCGGACACGTTCTCCAACGCGCGCCTGTGGGACTACCGCCCGCTGCAGACCACGCTCGACCAGCTGCAGACGGTCCGCCAGTACTACACGTTCAACGACGTGGACACGGACCGCTACATCATCAACGGCAATCTGCGCCAGGTCATGCTGTCGGGCCGCGAGCTGGCCGTGGACAACAGCGCCACCGCCACGGGCTGGGTCAACCAGCGGATCGTCTACACCCACGGCGTGGGCCTGGCGATGGTGCCGGTGAACCAGGTCACCCCGGAGGGCCAGCCCGACCTGTGGATCAAGGACCTGCCGCCGGTGTCCTCCAACGGGGCGCCGCAGGTGACGGAGCCGCGGATCTACTTCGGCGAGACCGACAACCACTACGTGGTGGTGGGCGCCCGCCAGAACGAGTTCGACATCCCGGCGGCCAACGGCGCGTCGGACACGACCACGCGCTGGACCGGCACGTCCGGCGTCCCGCTCGACAACCTGCTCAGCCGGCTGATGTTCGCGGCGCGGTTCCAGGACCTGAACCTGCTGATCTCGGACCAGATCACCTCCGCCAGCCAGCTGCTGTTCCACCGGACGCTCTCCGACCGGCTGGGGCTGATCGCGCCGTTCTTGCAGCTCGACAAGGACCCGTACCTGGTGGTCCAGAACGGGCGCCTCGTGTACGTGCAAGACGCCTACACCATCAGCGACCGCTTCCCGCAGGCGACGCCCTTCGACGGCTCGATCCTCGCCGACGGCTCGCAGCTGTCCAACCAGCAGTTCAACTACATCCGCAACAGCGTCAAGATCACGATGGACGCCTACGACGGCACGATGCACTTCTACGTGAGCGACCCGTCGGATCCGCTCATCCGCGCGTGGGAGGGCGTGTTCCCGACGCTTTTCCAGCCGCTGTCCGCCATGCCGTCCGGGCTCCAGTCGCATGTCCGAACGGCCGAGCAGCAGTTCGACGTGCAGGCCCAGGTCTACGGCCGCTACCACGTGACTGACACGCTCACGTTCTTCAACAACACCGACCGCTGGACGATCCCGACCAGCACCAGCAGCACCCAGAGCCTCGCCTCCGAGTCCTACTACACGGTGATGCGGATCCCCGGCCAGCCGAAGGCCGAGTTCCTGCTGCTCCAGCCGATGATCGCGGCCAGCCGACCGAACATGATCGCGTGGGTGGCCGCCCGCAACGACAGCCCCAACTACGGGCAGGTCAAGGTGTTCCAGTTCCCGTCGGACACCACGGTGTTCGGCCCGGCGCAGATCGAGGGGCGGATCGACGCCGACCCGGTGATCAGCGCCCAGATGACGCTGTGGGACCAGAGCGGCAGCTCGGTGGTGCGCGGCAACCTGATCGTCGTGCCCGTCGGGAACGCGCTGATCTACCTGCAGCCCGTGTACCTGCAGTCCACCTCGTCCAAGTTCCCGCTGTTCCAGAAGATCATCGTGGCCAGCCCCACGACGGTCGTGTGGGCGAACACCCTTAGCGGCGCGCTCAACCAGCTCCTGGCGACGCAGGCGAGCGGCGGGGGCAGCGGCGGGTCCGGCTCCTCGCCGTCGCCGGGGTCCTCGGCGTCGCCGGTGCCCGGCGCCTCTTCGGGGCCCGCCCCGTCCACGCCGCCGGGGTCGCTGCCCGCGGACGTGCAGGGCCTGGTCTCCTACGCGAACCAGCACTTCGACCTGGCGCAGCAGGCGCTGCACAGCGGCGACTTCGCGACGTACGGGTCGGAGATGGCCAAGGTGCAGACGGCCCTCCAGCGGCTCGGCACCCTGACCGGTGGCGCCACGCCGAGCGCGAGCCCGGCCGCGGTGCCGTCCGCCGCCCCGTCGGCGGCTCCGTCAGTCGCGCCCAGCACGACGCCCTGACAGGCTCCATGGCGGCGGGCCCGGCGTCCGCGGTGCCGCCCCCGGCGGTGCTGCCCCCGGCCCCGGCGCGGGCGACGGGACGGCGCCTGCCGCTACGCGCGGTCGTGAGGGCTGGCGTCGTGGTGACGCTCCTCCGGCCCGCCACCTGGGTGGTCGCTCTCGCGGGGTTCCTGGCTGGCGGCGGCATCGTGGCCCTGGCCTGGCCGATCACGGTGCTGCCCACGCTCACGGGCGTGCAGAACCTGCTCGGGGCGCCGATCAGCACGCTGGCGTTCGGCGACCCGTCGCCGGAGCTCGTGCGGGCGGCGGCGATCGGCGGGGCGGCAGCCGCCCTGCTGCTGGCCGCCGGCCTCATCGCGGGCGCCTGGGCGGAGCGCCGCGGCATCGCGCTCACGCTGGAGGGCGCCGCCGACGAGGGGATCGGGGTCCGGGTCCGCCACGTCGTTCAGACGGGCGCGCCCGGCACGGGATCCCTTGCGCTGCTCCGGCTGCTCGCGCTGCTGCCCCCGGCGGCGGCGCTCGTCCTGTCCTGGCCCGCCCTGTACGGCGTGACGTACCAGGAGCTGATCCTGCCCGGGGACTTGGCGACGCCCCTGCCGATCCGGGTGGTGGCGCGGGTGCCGCTCCAGCTCGTGGCGGTCCTCGGGGCGTGGCTGCTGGCCGATGCCGCCGCCCGGGCGGGAGCGCGCCGGCTCGCGCTCGAGCGGCGGCGGGTGCCACGAGCCTGGGCGCTCGGCTGGGCCGACCTCGCCCGCCGCCCTCACCGGATCCTGCCGCTCGCCGTGCTCGGCGACCTCGTGCTCGCGGTCGCGGCCGGGCCGGCGCTCGCCGTCGCTGCCATCGCCTGGGGGCGCGTCCGCGCGTCGCTGGAGCTCGGGCCCAACTCGCCAGTCGGGATCGCGACCGTCGCGCTGTGGGTGGCGATGTGGCTGGGCACCGTGGCCCTGGCGGGCGTCGGGGCCGCGATCCGTGACGCGCTGCTCACGCTGGAGGGGGTCGAGGCCGCGTAGGCCCGCACCGGCCGGCCGCGTCACCCCGCGGTCCGGTCGCGCGTCGGGAGGGGATCGCCGTCGTCGGTGCCCTGCCTGTTACACTCCGCCCACGCTCCCGCCGTGGGGTCGTCGCGCGCTGGAGGCCATCTGCCGCCTCATGAACCAGATCCTTCAGACCTTCCAGGACGCCATCGGGACGTTCCTCGGCAACCCAGTCGTCAAGCTCGCGTTCCAGGCCGTCGTCGTCTACTACTTCATCGTCTGGCTGGCCGCGGCCTACTGGGCGTTCCGGGACATGGAGCTCCGGAGCGACAACCCGGTCCTCCCGTACCTGGCGGCCGCGCTCATCGTGCTGTTCAGCATCTTCTTCCCCGCCGGCGTGATCGTGTACCGGATCGTCCGACCGCAGGAGAAGATCGGCGAGATCTACGAGCGCAACCTGGCGGAGGAGGCGATGCTCGCGGAGGTCGAGGCGGTCCGGGCCTGTCCGGCCTGCCGCCGGCGCGTCCACGACGAGTGGATCGTCTGTCCCAACTGTCGCACCCGGCTGAACAAGGTGTGCGCCAGCTGCGGCCGCCTGGTGGGCTTGGACTGGGAGCTGTGCGCGTGGTGCGGCCGCGACTTCGAGCGCGTTGACCGCGCCTCGCTGGAATCCTTCCCGGGGGCGACGGCACACGTCCGGCTGGACCCGCCCGCCGGGCCGTCCGCGACTCCGCGCTCGGGGCTCACGCTGCCGCGCCGTGACGCCAAGGGCGGCTCGGCCAAGAGCGCGCAGGGCGGGCTGCCGGAGCCTTGACCGGGTCCGGCCCGCCGGACCGCGAACGGCGTCGCCGGCCGAGGGCGCGCCTCCGCTGGCCGTCGCCGCTGCTCGGGTGGTCGCCGCTGCTCGCGTTCGGGGTGGTGGTCGCGGTCGCGATGGCGGCGGGCCTCGCGGCACTGGCGCCGCTCGTCGCCCTCGGCGTGGACCCCGCCGGGTCGGTGGGCACGGCGGTCTCCGCCGCGCTGACCACGCTGGCCTTCGTCGGCACCGTGTGGGCACTGGTGGTGCGGACCGGCGCGCTGGCGTGGGGCGACATGGGCCTCGCTCGGCCGTCGCGGCGGGCGCTGGCCGACATGGCCGCCGGGACGCTGCTCGCGGTTCCGCTCGTGGTCGTGGAGCTGGTGATCATGGTGCTGCTGGTCGCGGTGGCGGGGACGCCCTCGAGCCCGCTGCCGCCCGCCTCGTCCGCGCCCGAGGCGGCCCTCGACCTGCTGGTGGCCGCCGTCCTGGCGCCGATCGGCGAGGAGGTCTTCTTCCGGGGCTACGCCACGAGCGTCTGGGCGCGGTCCGCTGGCCCCGGACGGGCGATCGCGCGCGGGGCCCTGTTCTTCGCCTTCGCGCACATCGCGACGCTGCTTGCTACGACGTCCTCCACGGGACTCGCCGCGGCGGTGGGCCAGTTCCTGGCGCTGGTCCCGGCGGGGCTGGTGCTCGGCTGGGTGTTCCTGACGCGGCGGTCGCTCTGGGCGTCGATCGGGCTGCACGGCGCGTACAACGGGCTGATCGTGCTGATCGCGTTCGCCGGGGCGACGCGGGGCTGAGGCCGAGAGCGGTGGCGACGGCGCGAGACGGGCCGGCGGCTTGTCGCCCCGCCTCGGCGCCTGCCGCGGCGCCCCGGCGAATCGGCCCGGCGCAAGGCCCGGCCAAGCGGGGCGTGAGTGGCGGGTAAGGTGCGGCCCGTAGGCTGCGTCCTGTCCTCGGATCCGGATGGCGGGGGAAATCGGCGGGCTTCCGTCGTTCGGGTCCGGGGACACCAACGGAGCCCCCGGCTCCTCGGCCCCACCCTCGCCCGGACCTTCGCCCCGCCCCCCCAGCGGAGCTCGGGCCGATGACCAGCGACCCCGTCCCCACCACGCAGGATCACCGGCCCGCAACGCGCTCGGTCCGGGACCTGCCCGCCGCCGAGCGCCCCCGCGAGCGGCTCGCCCTGCGCGGCCCCGGCGGGCTCTCGGCGGCGGAGCTGATCGCGGTGGTCCTCGGCACGGGAGGCGCCGGGCGCAGTGCCGTCGCCGTGGCCGAGGAGCTGCTCGCGCGGCAGGCGGGCGTCGGCGCGATGGCCCGGGCGAGCGATGCCGAGCTGGCATCGATCCCCGGCGTCGGCGTCGCGAAGGCGGCGCGTCTCGCGGCGGCCTTCGAGCTGGGGCGCCGGTCCGTCGCGGACTGGCCCGCGGGCCGGTGGACCATCCGGTCCCCGCGAGACGTCGCGGACCGGCTCATGGTGGAGATGGGCCGGCTCGAGCGCGAGGAGCTCCGGGTGCTGAGCCTCAACGCCAAGAACGCGGTGCTGCGCGTGTCCAGCTGCTATGTCGGGAATGTCTCCTCGTCGCTGGTTCGGGTGGGTGAGCTGTTCCGGGACGCCGTCCGGCTGGACGCGAGCGGGGTGATCCTGGTCCACAACCACCCCTCCGGCGACCCGACGCCGTCGCCGGACGACCTGCACCTCACCGCGGAGGCGATCGCCGCGGGCCGCCTGCTCGATATCGACGTGCTCGACCACGTGGTGGTTGGCCATGACGCCTGGGCGAGCCTTCGGGACCGCGGCGTGTCGTTCGACCGGCCGGGGGCGCGTGCGGCCTGACGCGAGCGGGAGGCGGGCCAGCGCGCCGCCGGGCACGAGCGGGCCCGGCTCCGTGGTGCCCCACAGCGCGAGTGCGTGCCGAGCCCGGTGTCGGGCGCCCCGACGGCGGCGACTGGGAGGCCGCCGTCGGGGCGGAGCCGGGTCGGGCTGGGCCAGCCCGGGGCGCGTCAGGCGAACGTGTCGCCCATGACGGTGTTGAACCAGACGAGCATGTCGCTGAAGTTCCGGGTGGTCGCGGAGGACGCCGCTCGGGGCTGGCCCTGGGCGGCGTACATCTTCTTGGCCGGGGCGTCGTACTCGTAGACGGCGGACAGCCAGGTGGCCGTGCCGGGCGAGGTCGCATTGCCGCGGGTGATGGGCGTGTAGCAGGCGGAGTTGAGGACGAGGTCGGTCTCGGCGGCCAGCGTGGTGTCGCCGCGGAGGCGGCGGACGATGGCGCTGGCGGCGGTCTTGCCCTCCTGGTTGCCGATGTGCCCGGCCTTCGGGACGCCCGGGATCCCGACGCTCGCGCTGCCCGTGTAGCCCGGGTACCACTCGGCGGGCACGGCCGAGGCGTCGCCCACGACGTGGACGCCGGGGAACCTCGGCGTCGGGTCCGTCGCCGACACGGCGATCGCCGACTCGAAGGTGAGCGGCGCCACGGGCGCGTACGCCATGCCGTTCGCGGGGTTGGCGGCGCACAGGCCGGCGTTCCGCAGGATCGGCGGCGCCTGCATCGGCGGGATGGGGTTGAGGACCCCGGCCGGCTGGGCCGTCACGGACTGGACGGTCCCGGTGTCGTCCTTGTAGGTGTAGGTCACCGTCCGGGCGGCGCTGTCGAGGCTGCCGATCACGACGTCGTGGCGGTACGTCACCGTGTAGCCGCTGGCGCTGCTGCCGGCGAAGGCGCTCGCGAAGTTGGCGGCCTCGGCCTGGATGGACGGGTTCGCGTCGAGCAGGTAGACGTGGCTGCTCGGCCGGTTCACCTTGAGCCAGTCGGCGATCACGCAGGCGCGCTCGTACGGGCCCGGCGGGCAGCGGTACGGGGCTTTGGGGAGGGTGATGACCACGTCCGTGCCGTCGGCCATGGCGGTCAGTTGGTTCGCCAGCTGCACGGTCTGGGCGCCGGCCTGCCAGGCGTGCGGGGTCTTGGCCACGTCGTAGGCGCCCGGCAGGCTGCCGAACTCGAGACCCGGGGCCAGCACCAGCGCGTCGCCCGTGTAGACGGCGCCGCTGGCGAGCGTGACGCTCTTGGCGGCGGGGTTCACGCTCGCGACGGTCCCCTGGACCACCGTCACGCCGTACCAGCCCGTGAGCGTGTCGTAGCGGTAGGCCAGGCTGTCGATGGTGCGCTCGCCCACGATCACCATGTTGCTCATGATGTTCGAGGTGTAGGTCGGGGCCTGCTCGATCAGGGTCACGGCCAGGCCGGTGCCGCCCCACAGGCGGAGGTACTTCGCGGTGGCCGCGCCGGCCATGCCGCCCCCGACGACCACCACGCGCTTGCCCGCCAGCGAGGCGTCCGCGGGCACGGGGATCAGGGAGGCGGCTCGGGCCGGGCCGGGTCGGGACAGGGTCAACAGGGCCGGCATGGTCGCGGCGCTCGCGGCGCCGACGGCCATCAGGCCGAGGAACTGACGACGGTGCATCACGCGCCCCCTACTTGTTCACGGTGGAGAGGTAGTTGGCGATCGCCTGCAGCTGGGCGTCGGTGTAGCCGGCCGCGTGCGCCGCCATGATGCTGTTGGCGCTGGTCGAGGCCGCGTACGACTTCAGCTGGCTGTAGATCTCGCTCGCGGACGCGCCGTCGATGGACTCGAAGCCGCCGGAGCCGTAGGTTCCGTGGCACTGGTAGCAGTTGCTGGCCAGGAGCTGGCCCTTGACGATCGGCGGCTGCACGGCGGCCGCCGTCACGGTGATGGCCACGGTGACCTTGGTCTGGCCGTCCGAGACGACGATCGAGCCCGCGCCGACGCCCACGCCGGTGACGGTGACGGTGGTCGAACTCGCCACGCGCGCCGCGAACACGGTCGTGCTGGTCGGGGAGACGGTGATGGACTCGGACGCGGCGTTGGCGACGGTCAGGCTGGCCGACGCGCCCACGCCCACCGTGAGCTCGGTCGGCGTCACGGTCATCGGCGCCGCAACGCGCACGGCGAACGACTTGGTCCCGTTCCGGTCGCGAAGCGACACGGTGGTGCTGCCCGGCGCCACGCCGGTCACGGCGAGCGTGCCCCCGGTCCGGCTCGAGGCCCGGTAGGAGGCCGAGGCCACCTCCGCGTTGGACGACGCGACGGTGACGGTGCCGGAGACGGACGTGACGGACCGCGTGGCGGTCTCGCCGACCGAGACGGTCATGGACGTCGTGGACAGGCTGGCGGCGACCACTGGCGCCGCGAGGACGGCGCCGACCAAGACCAGAACCGCCGCGCTCATCGGGGAGACGCGCAGGAGCGAGCTCCTGGTTCGTGCCTGGGACGCCCGCCGATGTCGGGTGAGGAACATCAAGCTGCCTCCGAGCTGCGGCCGGCGGGTGGGTCCCGCCGGCGCTCACGCCTCTGAGGCAGCGCAGACCCGGATGGGTTTCACGCGGGGCGACAGGCGGGCGGGCCGGGCTCGGCCGACGGGGTCGCCGCAGCCGGGGCCCCGGGCGCCGCGCGAGGACCGTGCGACGGGCGCGGTGGACGTCTAGAGTGCGCCCAGACCGCAGGGCGGCGCCCCGTCCCGCCATCCGCGCCGGCCGACACCAGCAAGGGGATCCGATGCGACTCGCAGACAAGGTGGCCGTGATCACCGGGGCCGGCTCCGGCATGGGGCGCGCCATGGCGAACCTGTTCGCGAAGCACGGGGCCAAGGTCGTCGCGGCGGAGTGGAACGCGACGACCCTCGACGAGGTGGTCGCCGAGGTCCGGGCCGGCGGCGGGACGATCGTCGGCGTCGCGGGCGATGTCTCCCGGCGCGAGGACGACCAGCGGATCGTCCAGGTCGCCATCGACACCTACGGCCGGCTGGACATCCTGTGCAACAACGCCGGGATCATGGACAACATGGCCGCGGCCGGCGAGTTCGACGAGGCCACGCTGGCCAGGGTCATGGGCGTCAACGCCTTCGGGCCGCTGTACCTGATCAACGCCGCCGTCCCCCACTTCCTGGCCCAGGGTCATGGCGTCATCGTGAACACCGCGTCCGCGGCGGGCGTGGGCGGCGGCGCGGCCGGCGTCGCCTACACCATGAGCAAGCACGCCGTTGTCGGCCTGACAAAGAACACCGCCTGGGCCTACGCCAAGTCGGGCATCCGCTGCAACGCCATGGCGGTCGGGGGCGTCAACACAGGGATCATGCAGAACACCGCGGGCAAGGTGGCCAACGTGGACCCGGCGTCCATCGGGGCGGCGCGGGCGATGGCGTGGGCCGGCATGGCCCCGGGGTACGGGGAGCCGATCGACATCGCCAACCTGGCGCTCTTCCTCGCCTCGGACGAGTCGCGGTTCGTCAACGGCGCCATCGTCCACATCGACGCGGGGTGGACGGCCGCCTGACAGGGTCCGACGAGCCCGACGCCGCGGCCGGGTCAAGGGCCGGCCGCGGTCCAGGGCTTCGGCGAGGGCCGCGGTCCAAGGCTTCGGCGAGGGCTGCGGGCGACGGTGCGCCGTGACGGTGCGCCGGGCCACCTCACGGGCGGGGATCGGCATGCCCGCTGGACAGGCCCTTCCCGGTGGTTCGCATCTGGCGGAACCATCGAGCGGGGGAGGCGAGGCTGCGCAGGATGCGCGGCTCATGGTCGTCGCCAGCTCGGTCCGCGACGCCCGTGCCGCCCGGTGATGCGCGGCTTGCGGACGACGTTGCCCCCACCGATCGTTCCGCCAAATTGGAACTGCCTCGAACCCACCCCCACGGGGACGCACTCCCACCCGGCAAACCGCCACCGCGGCGCCGGCGACCAGCCGCGCCAGCCCCGCCTCGGGCCGGCGGCACACCGCCGACTGGGTCGGGACGCCCTCGCGGGTGGCCCGGCAGCGTCCCGTGCCGGGGTGCGCTCACCTGCCCCCGGACCCGCCGCCCGTGCGCGACAATTGCGGCACCGACACGAGTCCTGCCGTCCGCCCTGCGCCGGCGTCGGTGACGTTTGACGCACGGTCCGGCACGGCACGAGCCCGCCGGGCCGGCCGAGCCCACCGGGACGGGAGGTTGGATGGCGCCTCGCGACGCGACGCGGGTCACCCAGCCGCCCCTCGCCGGGCGGCTGGCGCCAGCACGCCTGCGTCAGCTGGGCCGCCGGTTCCCGGCGCAGTACTGGCTGATGGTCGTCGGCCTCCTGATCAGCAACGCCGGCGGCAGCCTGGTCTGGCCATATCTGCTGATCTTCGCGAGCGAGCGCCTCCAGCTTCCGCTCGCCGCCGTGGGCTCGCTGATCACCATCCAGGCCGTCGCCGGGATGGCGGCCTCGCTCGTGGCCGGGAGCCTCGCCGACCGCTTCGGGCGCAAGGTGGTGATGGTCGGCAGCCTGGCCGTGAGCGGTTCCGTGTACCTGCTCCTCTCGGGAGCCAGCGGGTACGTGTCGTTCGCGCTGCTCATGGCCGTGTTCGGCATGGGCAACCCGATGTATCAGGTCAGTGCGGACGCAATGCTCGCCGACCTGGTGCCGCCCGAGCAGCGCGCGGAGGCGTACTCGATCAACCGCATCGCGTCGAACGCCGGGTTCGGGCTCGGGCCCGCGGTGGGCGGCTTCCTCGCCACCGCCTCGTACAGCCTCGCGTTCTACGGCGCCTCGATCGGGTTCTTCGCCTACGCGGCGCTGGTGGCTCTCTTCGCCCGCGAGACGCTGCGCCGCGGGCCCGCCAGCCCCCCGCGCGGCGTCGCCGGCCGCCCGCGCGACGTAGCCGGCCCCGGGTTCCTCACGGTGGCCCGGGACCGCCGCTTCGTCACGTTCGCCGCGCTGATCTCGCTCGGGCTGATCGCGCCCAGCACGGTCTGGATCCTGCTGGCCCCGTACACCAAGGTCAACTTCGGCCTGCCGGAGTACCTCTACGGCTGGATCCCCACGACCAACGCGGTCCTGTGCGTGACCGCGCAGTATCCCGTCACGAGCCTCACCAAGCGCTTCGCGCCGCTGACGGTCATCGCGGCCGGCATGACGATCTACGCGGCCGGGGCGGGGAGCGTCGCGCTGATGGGTGCCTTCCCCGGCTTCGTCCTGAGCATGGCCGTGCTCACGGCGGGCGAGCTGATCGTCGTCCCGACGGCCGCCAAGTACGTCGCGGACCTCGCCGCGCCGGAGCTGCGGGGCCGGTACATGAGCGTGTACTGGCTGGGGTGGGCCGCGTCGCGGGCCGTCGCGCCGCTCCTCGGCGGCATCCTCAACGACCGGGTCGGCCCGGCGGCCATCTGGGTCGGGGCGCTCGCGGTGGGCCTGACGAGCTCGGCCGGGCTGGCGGTCCTCGCCGTGCGCGCCCGGCGACGGGTGATCGCTCCGGGGTGAGGCGCCCGGCCTCAGCGTTGCCCGGACGGCAGCGCGTCGCGCGGCATCGCGACCGCCAGGCCGAACAGGCCCACCAGCAGCGCCGCGGGGAGGAGCATGGCGCCGGCCATCCCGGCGATGCCGACCAGCGAGCCCACGAGCGCCGGCCCCACGAAGAACAGGGCGTAGTCGAACGTGAGGACGACGGCCAGGCCCCGCCCGGCCGCCATGTGCCCGGCCGCCGCGTAGATCTGGGGCGACAGCAGGCCCACCCCGGCGCCGGCCAGGGCCCAGCCGAGGAGGAGCGCCGGAAGCGCGGCCGTCGTCGCGACGACCAGGTAGCCGCCGGCCGAAACCGCGCCGCCGACCGCGATCACCGGCCGCCGCCCGAACCTCGCGACCAGCGGGTCGCCGGACACGCGGGCCGCGAACATGGACACGGTCACCGCCACCAGCCCGAGCGAGCCCAGCGCCGTCGAGACCCCGGTCGCGTCGGACACCTGCATCGCCGACCAGTCCATCGAGGTCCCCTCGGCGAGCCCGTGCGCGATCGCCATCAGGGCCAGCGGCCAGATCGCCCAGGGCAGGCTTAGCCGCATGCCGCGGGCGTCCACGTGCCGGACCACCGCGGTCTCGGGCGTGATCCGCCAGCCGACGGCGAGCGCGAGGACGACGACGCCGGCGACGAGCCCGGCGACGACCGCGACGAGGCTGCGGCCGGCCAGCCCGGTC
>JAJXTS010000241.1 GCA_021783595.1 Chloroflexota bacterium
GACCAACACGCGCGGCAGGCGCAGCGGGCCCGGCGGGTGGGCGGCTACGATGCGGCCATGTACCTCGACGCCCTCTCCTTCCTCGAAGACGAGCGTGACGGCTTCCGCGCCTACGAAGCCCTGCTGGACCTCTCCGACGAGCAGCTCGACCGCCCGGTCGAGGCCGCCGGCGGCTGGTCCGGTCGCGACCTGATGGGCCACATCGTCCTGTGGCAGGAGGCGGCGCTGGCCACGGCACGCGAGCTCGCGATGGGCGAGACCAGCCCCACCATGGCCCGCGTCGAGGCGCAGTGGGAGGCCGGTGGCGGCGACCAGCTGAACGCCGACGGCCTGGCCCGCTTCCGGGCGATGCCGATGGACGCGGTGCGCGCCGCCTTCCGGTCCACCGCCGGCGAGCTGCGCGGCTACCTGACGGTGGTGCCCGAGGTGCGCTGGATCAAGCACGCGGCCCACCAGGAGTACTTCATCGGCGAGACCCTCGAGCACTACGACGACCACATGCGGGAGCTGCGGGCGATCCTGGACGCGGCCCGCTGACCGTCCCGCCGGGCCGCCGCTCCCGGCGGCCAGCGCTGCCGCGGGGCCCCTCCCGCCGGCCGCCGGTCAGTTGAACCCGACCGGCTCGTCCGGGGGCACCGGCGCGCGGCCGCCGATCGGCTCGCCCTCGATGCGGATCTGCGGCAGCCACCGCAGGAACCGCGGCAGGTACCAGTTCCACTCGCCCAGCAGGCGCATCGTCGCCGGCAGCAGCACGGTGCGGATGAGCGTCGCGTCGAGGAACACCGCCACCGCGAGGCCCATGCCCAGCTCCCGGACGATCACCAGGCGCAGGGTCATGAACACCAGGAACACGACCACCATGATCGCGGCGGCGCTGGTGACCGTCCCGGCCGTCTCCTCGATGCCGCGCGCCACCGCGTCGTGGGTCGAGGCGCCGCGGTCCACGTCCTCCTTGATCCGGCTGAGGATGAAGACCTCGTAGTCCATCGAGAGGCCGAACAGGACCGTGAAGATGAAGATCGGCACCCAGTTCTGGATCGCCTCCGACGGCGTCACCCCCAGCGGGCCGCCCAGCCAGCCCTTCTGGAACACCAGCACCACGGCCCCGTACGACGCGCCGGTCGAGAGCAGGTTGAGCACGATCGCCTTGAGCGGGATGGCGACCGAGTGGAACACGAGCAGCAGCAGGACGAACGAGAAGCCCAGCACGAAGATCAGGATCCTGACCATCCCGTCCGCGTACAGCTGGGTGCTGTCCATCGCGTAGGCGGCGTCGCCGGTGACGTAGACCGTCGCGCCCGTGCCGGCGAACGCCGCGGGGACCACCGCCGTCCGCACGTGCCGCACGATGTCCCAGTTGGCCGGGTCGTTCTGGCCGCCCGACATCACGACCGTCACCCACGACGCCGTGCCGTCGGGCGAGGTGCCGGACCGCGGCGGGCCGCTCAGGCCCTTGATCGCGGGCAGGTCGGCGGCGGCCGTCGCCAGCGCGGCCCTCGTCGCGGCCGGGTCGCCGCCCTTCGCCACGACCGACAGGTTCATCAGCGTGCCCTGCGGCCAGTGCTCCTGGAGGGCGAGGTACGCCTGCACGCCGTCCACCGACGGCGGGAAGGACGAGAGGTCCGCCTCGCCGAGCTGGAGGAGTCGGACGGGGGAGGCGAGCGCGAGCAGGACCACCCCGGCGGCGATCGCGCTGACCCACGGGCGCCGCATGACCCGGTTCACGATGCCCGCCCAGATGCCGTGGCCCTCGTGCGCCCGGCCGATGAGCGGGACGCGGCCGCGGTTGACGCCGTCGCCCACGATGGCGAGCGTGGCCGGCAGGAACACGAGGCTGCCCGCGATGGCGGCCACGATGACCGCGATCGTGCCCAGCGCCATGGAGTGGAAGATCTCGTCGGGCAGCAGGAACAGGCCGGACAGCGAGATCATGACCGCGATCCCGGAGAAGAACACCGCCCGCCCCGCGGTGGACGACGCGGTCTCGATCGCGGCCATCTTGCCCGCGCCGGCGCGCCGCTCGCTGCGGAACCGCGTGATCATGAACAGCGAGTAGTCCACCGCGACGGCCAGCCCGATCAGCACCACGAGCTGGCTGGCGTACGGGCTGACCGGCGACACGGCCTGGCTGTAGATGCCCAGCGCGCCGAAGGCGGCGAGCAGCGCCGTCACCGCGAGCAGCAGCGGGATGAGGGCCGCGGCCAGCGCGCCGAACGCGATCACCAGGATCAGGAACGTCGCCGGCAGGCTCAGCTTCAGCGAGCCGTCGAGGTCGCCGCCGATGACCGAGTTGATCTGGTCGTTGGTGAGCGTGCTCGCGATGGCGTGGATCTGGTATGCCCCGAAGTCCGCCTGGATGCCGGCGATCACCGGGGCGATCGCGTCGGTCCGCGTCTGGCGCTCGGTCTCGCTGCCCGGGATGGTCCCCCTGACCATCACGGCCTTCCCGTCGGGGGCGTAGAGGCCCGACGCCGGGGGTGTCGCGAACGGGTCCACGACGGACGAGAAGGCGGGGCCGGTCGCGCCGCCGACGGTTGCCCGCACGGCCGAGAGCCGGGCCACGATCTGGCCGACGGTCGTCTTGAACGAGGGGTCGCTGACCGGCACGGTCGCGCTGGCCACGACGACGGTCATCGACTCCGACGCGCCGGCTGCCGTCGAGCCGGAGGTCATCGCCTGCGAGCCCAGGACCGCCTCGGTGGGCGAGCCCGAGCCGGGGCCCCCGGTGACGCTCAGCGCCCGGATGCCGCCCAGCTGCAGGCTGAATGCGAACAGGCCGATCGTGACCGCGAACCAGCCCGCGAACACGGGCCAGCGGTGCCGGGCGCTCCAGCCGGCGACGCGGACGGTCCAGGGCTGGGAGCGCCTGGCGACGGGCGGG
>JAJXTS010000242.1 GCA_021783595.1 Chloroflexota bacterium
GGCCTGGTCACGGTCGCCATGAGCGCCAGGAGCACCAGCAGGCGGCCCTCGGCCCGCCCGCGCCGGTCGGTCGAGGCGAGGTGACGCTCCGCCAGCGCGATGGCGTCCGCCACCCGGCCGGTGTCGAAGAGCGCCCAGGCCCGCAGCGACAGGAGCTCCGGGCTCGCCGCGACCCGTTCCGGCGGGAGGGCGTCGAGCCAGCCCAGCAGCGCCGCGAGCTCCCCCGCCTCGAACGCCGGCCGGGCCGCTCCCTCGACGAGGCGAGCCGCCCTCTCGACCGAGTCGGCGGCCAGCGCATGGCCGATGGCCTCGGTGGCGAGGCCCGCGGCGTCGAACCAGTCCGCGGCCCGCTCGTGGAGCGCCCGCCGTTCCGGGACTCCGAGGTGCGAGCGGAGGTAGTCGGCGAAGAGGCCGTGGTAGCGGTACCAGCGCCGCTCGGCATCGAGGGGCACGAGGAACAGGTTGGCCCGCTCCGCGCGCTCGAGGAGCAGGCCCGCGTCGTGGCGGCCCGTGAGCGCGCGGCACAGCCCGACCGTGAACCGGTCCGCGACCGAGGTCTGGACGAGGAACTCCCGGAGATCACCGTCAACCCCGCCGAGAACCTCGTCGGCGAGGTAGTCGAGGACGAACCGCTGGCTGCCTCCGAAGGTCTCCACCATCGACTCGGGGTCGGGACGGTCGCGCAGGGAGATCGCCGCGAGCTGGAGGCCCGCGATCCAGCCCTCGGTCCGCTCGACGAGGCGCTCCGCCTGCGACGGCGCGAGGGTGACCCCGGCGGCGGCGAGGAACCCCGATGCCTCCTCGCTGGTGCACCGCAGGTCCGCGGCCCGCAGCTCGACGAGGCGGCCGTGGGCCCGCAGGCGGGCGAGCGGGATCGGCGGGTCCTCCCGGGTCAAGACGACCAGCCGGGCGAAGGGCGGTCCGCGCTCGATCAGGACGCGGACCAGCCGGTGGATCGGCTCCGCCGTGATCACCTGGTAGTCGTCGAGCACCAGCGCGAAGGGGTCGTCGCTCGCCGCCAGCTCGTCGAGGAGCGTGGCCCCGACGAGCTCGGGGTCCGGCGCCGCCCCGGGACCGAACAGGTCCGCTACGGCCGCTCCGCTCGCCGGCCGCACCGTCGCCAGGGCCGCGCCGAGGTACCGGGCGAGCCGGGCGAGGTCGTTGTCGGCGGCGTCCAGGGAGAGCCAGGCGCACGGCAGGCCGCGCGACTCGAGCCAGCCCGCGAGCGCCATCGTCTTGCCGTACCCCGGCGGCGCGGACAGCAGCGTCAGGCGGACGTTGTCATCGAGCGCCCGATCGAGGAGCGAGCTGAGCCGAACGCGCTCGCCGTAGCCGGAGCCCGATGCCGGCATCACGAGCTTCGTCCGGACGAGCGGGACCGCGGCACGCGGTGACGCACCGGCGGCGTCGCGCGCGCCCGGGGAGCTTCGGGCGTCTCCCAGAGGTTCCATGTCGGTCTAGCGTAGTGGTTGCCGGACGCCACGATGGGCGGGTCAGCGCGGGGGCCTGCGATGCGTCGCCTTCTGCGGGCACCACGACGTGGTCCGCGTTCGCCGGCCCTGGCCGGTCGGCCCGCGCCGGGAGTTCGTGCGGACGGCGCCTGTATGATCTGGCCATGTACCAAGACAGGCTGACGCGGCCAGACACGGCCGGCTGCTGAGGACCTCGCGCTCAGGCGACCAGCGGGGGCCGTCCCGGGCTCGATGGTCGGTCAGCAGGCCGCCCGATGCACTTGGCGCGCCCGATTCGCCGATCGTCGGCGAGCTGTTCAGCGCCGAGCGGCTGGAGCAGCACGCCCGATCCCTGGCGGCGGCGCAGGCCGTCACGGACTCGCCCCGACACGGGCGCCCGATCCTGCCCCGGCTCGATGACAACGGCCGCGTCCTGCTCGCCGCGTACCGGCTGCTCGCGGTGTCCATCCGCGACGAGGGTCCGATCACCCCGGCCGCCGAGTGGCTCGTGGACAACTTCCACATCGTCGAGGAGCAGGTCCGGGAGATCCGGGACGACCTCCCGGACGCGTACTACCGCGAGCTCCCCAAGATCGCGGCCGGGCATCTCGCGGGCTATCCGCGCGTCCTCGGCGTCGCCTGGGCCTACGTCGCGCACACCGACAGCCGGTTCGACGCGGAGTCCCTCCGCCGGATGGTCGCGGCCTACCAGGAGGTCCAGCCGCTCACGATCGGCGAGCTGTGGGCGATCGCCATCAGCCTGCGGCTCGTTCTGGTCGAGAACCTCCGCCAGACGGCCGACCAGATCGTGCTGGCCAGGGCGGCGCGCGCGACGGCGGACCGCCTCGCCGACCGGATCCTCGGCCTAGCCGGCCCTGACGACGGCAGCAGCACGCTGCCCAGGGCCACCGATGCCAGCCTCCCGACGGCCGCCCGGGTGCAGCTCTTCCAGCGGCTCCGCGACCAGGACCCCGCCCTGACCCCCGCGCTCGGCTGGCTCGAGGCGCGCCTGGCCGAGGAGGGCTCGACGGCCGAGGAGACCGTCCGCCTCGAGCACCAGCGCCAGGCGGAGCTGAACCTGCGCGTCCGCAACGTGATCACGAGCATGCGGGTCCTCTCGTGGTTCGACTGGGCCTCCTTCGTCGAGGGGGTGAGCCTCGTGGACGCCGTCCTCCGCGCCTCGGACGGCTACGCGCGCATGGACTTCGGCACCCGGGACAGCTACCGCCACGCGGTCGAGACGCTGGCGCGCCGCTCCGGCCGCGCCGAGGCGGACGTGGCGCAGGCGGCGGTCGGTCGGGCAGCCGCCGCGGGTGCCGCCGGGCCGCCAGCCGCCACCGACCCCGGCTACCACCTCGTCGCCGGCGGGCGGCCGGCGTTCGCGGCCGCGCTCGGGGCCAGGGCCTCCGCCCGGGACCGGCTGCAG
>JAJXTS010000243.1 GCA_021783595.1 Chloroflexota bacterium
GAGCGTCGTGCGCCAGACGGGCCGCGGGCGGCCGCGTCTGTTGCACGGCCCGCGTCGCCGCGCGCTGAACGAACCCGGATCCGGCCGATCTGGCGGTGCCGTGCAACCGTTGGGTCCCGGATTGGCCGTGCCGCCCCGGCCTGCCACCCCGGCCCGCCACGGGGCGCTCGGCCCGCCGGCCGTCGGCGCCCGACAACAGCTAGTGCCGCCGCGCCGACCCGCCCGATCGCCCCCGCGCACCGCTCGACGACGACCCGCCCGCCCCGCGGGGTGCGCGCAGCGGCTGCGGCTCCACATGCCGGGGCGTGAACCCGTCGGCGACCTGCCACTCGATCGCGCGCTGCAGCAGGCGCTGAACCCCACGCAGCAGGTCCGCCTCATCGATGCACACGAGGCTGACGGCGTCACCCGTGGCCCCGGCCCGGCCCGTCCGCCCGACGCGGTGGACGTAGTCCTCCGGATTCCACGGCAGCTCGTAGTTGACCACGTGCGGCAGGTCCTCGATGTCGAGGCCGCGCGCCGCCACGTCGGTCGCCACGAGCACGCGGATCTCGCCCGCCTTGAACGCCTCGAGCGCCTTGGTGCGGTCGGACTGGGCCCGGTCGGAGTGGATCGCCGTCGCCGCCACGCCGTTGCGGTCCAGCCACGAGGCCAGGCGCGACGCCGCGAGCTTGGTCCGCGTGAACACCAGCACCTGGTGCCAGTCGCCGTTGAGGATCAGGTGCCGGAGCAGCTCCTCCTTGCGGTCGCGGTCCACCGGGTACACCAGCTGGCGCACGGTCTCCGCGGCGGTCCCGTGCCGGGACACCTCGATGGTCACGGGGTCGGACAGGATGGAGCCGGCGAGGCGCTTGATGTCGTCGGAGAAGGTGGCCGAGAAGAGGAGCGTCTGCTTGCGCGAGAGCAGCAGGTCCAGGATCCGGCGGATGTCGGGCATGAAGCCCATGTCGAGCATGCGGTCCCCCTCGTCCAGGACGAGGATCTCCACCTGCGTCAGGTTCACGGCACGTTGGCCCACGAGGTCCAGCAGGCGGCCCGGCGTGGCCACCAGGATCTCCACGCCGGCCAGCAACTCCTTGATCTGCGGGTCGATCGGCACGCCGCCGTACACGACTGCGGACCGGAGCGGCACCTTGCGCCCGTACGTCTTGACCGACTCGGCCACCTGCATCGCCAGCTCGCGCGTCGGCGTGAGGATCAGCGATCGGACCGGGTGGCGGGCGGGCGAGAAGGAGGTGTTGGCGAGCGGCCGGAGGATGTCGAGGATCGGCAGCGCGAAGGCCGCCGTCTTGCCGGTGCCGGTCTGCGCCGCGGCGAGCACGTCGTGGCGTGCCAGCACTTCCGGGATCGCCCGTTCCTGGACGGGCGTGGGGGTCTCGTACCCCTCCTCCTCGACGGTCTTGAGGAGGTCCGGGGAGAGCCCCAGGTCGCTGAACTGCAAGTTGTCCGTGTTCCTCTCTGCGGTCGCTGGGCAGCGACCGGCGTCGTGCGTGTACGACGGGGCGCCCGCGCGTCAGGGCCCTGTGCCCTCGACCCCCGGGGCGGCGGCAGCCGCCGGACGCCCGGAGCATACCCGACAATGGATCTCATGGGCGCACAGGGCACACGGGCGATCGACGTGGTGAGACGGTCAGGAGTCGCGCACACCGTGCACGAGTACGAGCACGACGAGCGGGCGAGCCTGCGCGCCGGCGGCCGGGGCTACGCGCTCGAGGCCGTGGCCGCACTCGGGCTCGACGCGTCGCGCGTGTTCAAGACCATCGTGGTGAAGTGCGACGGGAGGCTCGCCCTGGTCGCGGTCCCGGCCGACGCTGAGGTTGACCTCAAGGCAGCCGCCGACGCCCTGGGCGGCCGCAGGGCGTCGGTCGCGGAGCCGGCGGAGGCCGAGCGCGCGACGGGATACGTCGTCGGCGGCATCTCCCCGCTGGGCGCGCGTCGTCCGCTGCCGGTGGTGGTGGATGCCTCGGCTGCGTCGTTTCCGACGATCCACGTGTCCGCCGGTCGTCGCGGCCTCCAGCTCGAGCTGGCCGCGGACGACCTGGTCCGGGCCGCCAATGGACGGCTCGCGCCGGTCGCGCGCCGCGGGTAGCCTCCGGTTCGACGCCGCTACCCGCCGATCTCGGCGCGCTCGGTCCACAGCGCCGCGAACGCCGCCGAGAGCACCAGCCAGACGACGACCACGGCGGTCGCCGTCCCCGCGTCGAGGCCGGGGCCGGCGAGCGTGGCGGCCGCGCCCGTCCCCTCCGGCGAGCCCCCGGCGAGCATGGCCGAGCTTGCCGCGAAGGGCGCCCAGCGAACGACCTGGGGCGCGAACGCCCCGATGATCCCCTCGCCGATGTACAGGCCGATGCCCGCGCCGATCCCGGCCAGCTGGCTCCTCGCCACGGTGGCCACCGCGTAGCCGATCGAGGTGTCCATGGCCAGCGCGAGCGCGGCGCGCCCCGCCAGCCCGGGCAGGTCCCCGGCCGTCTGCGAGTCGATCAGCGTCGGGTTGGCAACGTGCGCCGCCGACGCGGCCGCGAGGGCGCCGGCGATCCCCGCCAGGTACGCCACCAGGGCCCCGGCCCACACCATGACGATGGCGCCGGCAATGCCCGCCAGCACGTACCCGGAACGCGCCTCGCCCCGCGCGACGGCGGTCTTGAGCGTGCCCCAGCTCCACTCGGCCCCCGCGATCGCCGCCCCGTACGTCAGGCTGATCAGTCCGCCGACCGCCACGACCATCGTGAGCGTCAGCCGCAAGGCGCCCGGGAACGTGAGGATGAGCCGCGAGGCCATCGCGGACCGGGGGTCTGACCCCGCCATGGCCGCCGCGGCGAGCGCGAGCATGATCAGGAGCATGAGGCCCGAGAGCAGGAGGTAGGTGACGAGC
>JAJXTS010000244.1 GCA_021783595.1 Chloroflexota bacterium
TCAGGCGGGGCGTCTCTGGATCCTCGCCCTCCTCGAGCGCCACCGGCAGCCCGCTCGCGAGGTCGATGGTGGGCAGGACCTCCTCGGCGAGCCGGACGCGGACCTCGGTGATCGCGGGCCGGAGGCATCGTGCGCACTCGCCGTCGAGCGCGGTCCGAAGGTCCGTCTCCACGACCAGGCCGCGGTTCGTCCGGAGCAGCCGCACGCCGCCCGAGACGGGGCGCGTCAGGACCATGCCGTCGCCGGGATCCACCGCCACGTCGTCAACGCGGTACTCGCGCACGGCGCCCGGGGCCTCTCCCAGCAGGCCGGCCACGTTGAACGTCAGCGGGTCGCCCTGCGGATCCACCGGGTGCGACGGGTGCGGGTCGCCCGCGCTCATCGGCGGGCCAGGTTGCTGAGCCCCTCGTCGTCAAGCGGCCCGTCGGCGGCCTGCCCCGCCCCGTAGGCCCGATCGGTCCCGTACGAGGGTGCCGGCTCAGCCTGGGGCTCGGCCGCCGCGGCGTAGGCGGCGCGGCGCTCGTCGAGCAGCGCGACCCCGCGCTCGATCCCCTGGAGCGTGCGGCTCACCTCGGCCTGGAGCGTCGCGAGGACGCCGGCGGCGTACTCGTCCGCACCCTGCCGGACGCCTTCGGCGTCGGCGTCGGCCTCGGCCAGGATCCGGCGGCTCTCGGCCTCGGCCGCATCGGTCAGGCCGCGCTCGCCGATCAGGAACGCCGCCTGGTCCTGCGCCCGCGCGACGATCCGCTCGGCCTCCTCCTGGGCCTTCTCGATGATCCGCTCGCCCTCGGAGTTGATCCGCTTGGCAGCGCGAATCTCCTCGGGCACGGCAACCCGAAGCTCGTCGATCAGGTTGAGCGCCTGCTCACGGTCCACGATCGCGTTCTTGGTCAGCGGGAGGGGCCTCCCGTTCGCGATCAGGGACTCCAAGCGCTCGACGAGAAAGATGATGTCCAGCGGTCTCTCCCCAGCGCTTGCTGCCCCCGGGCGGGGCGTCTCGGCAGGCCATTATGGCACGCGTCCGCGCCCGGCTCGCAGCCCGCCTGCGCGTCGCTACGCCGTGGCCCCGCCTCGCGACCGGCCCAGGGCATGGGCGAGCGAGTCCGCGGCCGGCGCCGGCAGCATCCGCGACACGTCGCCGCCGAACAGCGCGATCTCCTTGACCAGGCTGGAGCTGATGTAGCTGTGCTCGAGCGAGGTCATGAAGAACACCGTGTCCACGTCCGGGGCCAGCTCGCGGTTGTTGTGGGCCAGCTGCATCTCGGTCTCGAAGTCCGCGATGGCGCGCAGTCCGCGCACCAGCGAGGACGCGCCGACCGAGCGGCAGAACTCCACCGTCAGGCCGTCGAACGCTCGCACCGCCACTCGGCCCGACAGGTCCGGGTCGGCGGCGACCACCCGCTCGATGACGGCGACGCGCTCCTCGGCCGCCAGCAGCGGCTGCTTGCGCGGGTTGGCGAGGACGGCCACCACCACCAGGTCGAACACGCGCGACGCCCGGCGGACGACGTCGAGATGGCCGTTGGTGATGGGGTCGAACGAGCCCGGGTAGACCGCGACGCTCACGCCTCGTCCGCCTCCTCGCGTGCCGGCGGCACCGCATCCCGGTGCCGGTAGAAGGTGAGCGCCGTCTCGCCGAAGCGCCGCTCCCGCACCGATGCTAGCAGCCCGGGTCGGACCGGCGGGGCGTCGCGCCAGAAGTGCTTCGCCACCACGACGCCTCCGGGCGCCAGATGCCCGCCCACCAGCTCGAGCGCGTGACCCAGCGCGTCGGTGTCGGCGTAGGGCGGGTCCAGGAGGACCACGTCGAACGGCCCGGCAGCGCCCGCGCCGGCCGGGTCGGCCAGCCACGCCACCGCGTCGCGGCGCACGACCTCGCCCCGAGCCTCGAGGCCGACCCGCCGCAGGTTCTCCGCGACGACTCGCGCGGCGCCCGCGTCCCGCTCGACGAACACCGCCCGGGCCGCGCCGCGCGAGAGCGCCTCGATCCCGCCAGCGCCGCTGCCGGCGAACAGGTCCAGCACCGCCGCCCCCTCCAGCTCGGGTTCGAGCACCGCGAACAGCGTCTGCTTCACGCGGTCCGCGAGCGGGCGCGTGCCCGGGCCCGGCGCGGCCAGCCGAACGCCCTTGGCGCTCCCCGCGATCACCCGTCCCGCGTCCGCCATGGCCGCTCCCCTCCCCGCCTACGCCGCCGTCGCGGGGTCGCCCCGGTAGACGCGAGCGAGCCAGCCCGACTCGAGCTCGCGCGCCAGGTCCTCGTGGCCCGGGAGGAGGGCGCCGGCCTCGTCGAGCAGCGACTCGGCGTGCTGGCGCGCGGTCGCGGCGAGGTCCCGATGGGCCGGGTTGGCGAGGGTGGCCACCCGGAGGCGCGGCAGCCCGCTCTGCGCCAGGCCCAGGACGTCGCCCTCGCGGCGGAGCTCGAAGTCCCGCTCCGCCAGCGCGAACCCGTCCGTGGTGGCCGCGACCGCCCGCAGCCGCTCATGCTCGGTCGTGCCCTCGGCGGCATCGCTCACCAGCACGCAGAACGAGGCGGCCGAGCCGCGGCCCACCCGGCCGCGCAGTTGGTGGAGCTGGGCCAGGCCGAATCGGTCCGCGCCCTCGACCACCATCATCGTCGCCGCCGGCACGTCCACGCCCACCTCGACCACCGTCGTGCCGACCAGGACGTCGAGATCGCCGTCGCGGAACCGGGCCATCTCGCGATCGCGTTCGGCCGGCTTGAGGCGCCCGTGGACGAGCCCGACCCTGAGCGGCGCGAGCACCTCGCCGAGGCGCGCGAACTCCGCCTCGGCCGCCGCTGCCCACGCGGTCTCGAGGTCCTCGTCGGG
>JAJXTS010000059.1 GCA_021783595.1 Chloroflexota bacterium
TCGGAGGCAGCCAGCGGTTCGTCCTCGACTACCTCGCTGACGAGGTTCTCGGCGGGGTTGACGGTGATCTCCGGGAGTTCCTCGTCCAGACCTCGATCGCGGACCGGTTCACGGTCGGGCTGTGCCGCGCGCTCACGGGCCGCCACGACGCGGGCCCGCTCCTCGAGCGCGCGGAGCGGGCCAACCTGTTCCTCGTGCCCCTCGATGCCGAGCGGCGCTGGTACCGCTACCACGGCCTCTTCGCCGACTACCTCCGCTCGCACCTCGGAGACCCGGAACGGCGGGCGCTCCACGAGCGGGCCGCCGACTGGTTCGACGCCGCGGGCCTCGCCACCGAGGCCATCGGCCATGCGCTGGCCGCCGACTCGGTCGAGAGGGCGGCTCGCCTCGTCGAGGGAGCGGCCCGGCCGGCGTTCGAGGCCGGGGAGCTCGCGGCGCTGCTGGGCTGGCTCGACGCCCTCCCGCCGGAACGGGTCGCGGCGAGCCCGGAGCTCCTGTCGCTGCGGGCCTGGGCGCTCTTCGACACCGGCCGGGTGGCGGACGCCATCGCGTTGGCGGAGCGTCACCTCGCCTCGGCCGACCGGCGCGGGCGGGCCGAGGGCCGCCTGCTGGTGCTCCTGGCGCTCATGGCGACCGTGACCAGGCCCGACGCCGAGCGACTGGCGAGCGAGGGCTTGGCCCTGGTCGGCGAGGACGACCTCTTCCGCTCCTACGCCCACCAGGCCGCGGGCCTCGCGAGGATGGCACGCGGGGACTACGCACCGGCCGTGGCGACGTTGCGCGAGGCTTTCGCGGCTGCGCTCCGAGCTCGACATCCGATGGCGGTCCTGCCAGCCGTGAACCCCCTCTGCCACGCGCTCGATCTCGCCGGGCACCGCGACGAGGCCGAGGCGATCTGCCGGAGCGTCCTCGAGGACCACGCCGACCCCCACGGTCGGCCGCGGCCGATCGCCTGGTCGGTCCGCGTCGTCCTGGGCATCGTCCGGTATGAGGCCAACGACCTCCCCGAAGCGCGCCGCGAGCTCGAGGCGGGGTTCGAGGACGCGCGCCGCCTGGGCGTCGGGCGCCCGATGCTCGGGTGGGCCGTGCCGTACCTCGCCCTCGCGCGACAGGCGACGAGCTCGCCCGAGGCGGCCCTCGAGGCGCTCCGGGTCAGCGCCCGGGACGCCAGCTCGACGGGCACGGCTCTCCCCGCCCTGGGCGCCGAGACCGAGGCGCGAGTGCTCCTGATGCGCGGTGACGTCGCAGCAGCCGCGCGATGGGCCGACCGGGCAGTCCCGGAGGCGCCGTCCGGCTCGCCGCTCCTGGACGTCCTGCGCCGCTCGATGGACGTGACGATCGCCAGAGTCCGCCTCGCGCAGGGGCTGCCCGACGAGGCGCGCGTCCTGCTCGCGCGGACGCGGGCTGCCCAGGAGGCCTCCGGCGCCGTGGCCGAGCTGGTCTCGATCGGCGTGCTCGAGGCCGCCGCCGCGGCCGCGACCGGCCGCACGGCGGAGGCGTTGCGCTCACTCGGGCGTTCGGTCGAGCTGGCCGCCCCGGGCGGCTACGTCCGGCGCTTCGTAGACGACGGCCGGGGCATCGCCCACCTCCTGCCGCTGGTCCGCGCGGTGGCGCCCGCGTTCGTCGACGAGCTGACCGCCGCCCTCGCGGCAGATCCGACGGGCGGTGCGGTGCCGCCGCGGGACGCCAGGGGAACGGCGGTCTGGCAGGACCGGGACGGGCGGCTGTTCGAGGCGCTCACCGCGCGCGAGACCGAGGTCCTGCGGCTGATGGCGCAGGGGGCGAGCAACGCCGACATTGCCACCGGCCTGACGGTCTCGCTGGGGACCGCCAAATGGCACGTCGGCCACGTGCTCGCCAAGCTCGGGGCGACGAGCCGCACCCAGGCCCTCGTGCGCGCGCAGCAGCTCGGCCTCGTCTGACCCTGCGACCCCCGGCCCATCGGGGGTGATGCCCTCCTTTCGGCAGGGCAACGGGGCGCCTGAAGACTGGCCTTTCGCGAGGCGCGCGGGCGGGCAGCAACGCCGACCATCGTGGTCATGGAGCGCTACGAAATCCGGGTCGTTGGCCAAGTCGGCGTCCGTCGAGCCCACTCCCTCGGCTGCGAGGAACTCCGGCTGCTGCCGGACGGCGGCTCGCTGATGGTCTTCACGGCCGTGGACCAGGCCGCCCTCTACGGGCTGCTGACGCGGCTGAGGGACGCGGGCCTCGGGCTGGAGTCGGTGGAGCGCGCACCCGCGACTCGACCCGACGCGCTCGGCGGGGCCGAGTGAGCGGCCGGCACGGCGTCGCCGGGGCCGCATGGCACAAGAAGGAGCAGGACGAGATGTCTGACCAGACGATCAAGCTGATCGCAGCCGGCGTGCTGCTCCTGCACGGGCTCGGCCACGGCGGGGCGCTGGGCGCGCTTGCCTGGATCCGGCTCCGCCCCGGGACGCCCACCGGGGCCTGGCACGCCGCCCAGTCGTGGCTCGTGCCGTCGCTCCGGGCTGACACGGCCACGACGATCGCAAGCGCCTTCTGGATCGCCTCGCTCGCCGGGTTCGTGATCGCCGCGATGTCGTTCTGGGGCGTCGTCGTCCCGGACAGCGTCTGGCGGCCCCTGTCCGTCGTCTCCGCGCTCGTGTCCGCCGCCGGCATCGTCCTGTTCTTCGGGACGTGGCCGATGTTCAACACGCTGGCCGCGCTGGCCGTGAACGTCGCGGTCCTCCTCGCGGTGCTCTGGCTGCGCTGGTCGCCGCCAGCCGCGCTGGGCGGCTGACCAGCCCGACCCCGGGCGTATCGAACGGCCCGTCGAGCCGAGGCCAACGGGCGCAGAGAAGGGAAGCGATGTCATGGACGAGACGGGATGGGAGCGCTGGGGGGCCGCGAGCGGCTTCGGGGCGATCCTCACGGGCGCCGCGGCGATGATCTTCGAACGCGGGGCGCTCAGCGCGAGCGACCCGGTGGCGCAGATGGTGGCGCACTACACGGACAACGGGGCGGCCCTGCGATCCCAGGCCTTGCTGTTCGTGGTCGGGGCCGGCCTCTTCATCTGGTTCGCCGGCAGCCTGCGCGCCTTCCTGGCCCGCGCCGAGGGCGGCACCGGACGGCTCTCGACGGTGGCCTTCGGCGCCGCCGTCGCCTCGACCGTGGTCACCCTGACCGCGATCGCCTTCCAGGTCGGGCTGGCCAGCGCCGCCCGGGACGCCGGGCAGCCGGCGCTCGTCGGGACGATGGACGCCCTGTTCGTGATCGCCAACCTGCCGCTGGCGGTGATGCTCGTCGCCGTCGCCGTCGTCACGTTCCGGACCGCCGTCCTCCCGGCGTGGCTCGGATGGCTCTCGGTCGTCGCCGCGGTCGCCCAGCTGGCACCCGTGTTCGGGATCGCCCTGGACGGCGGGCCGCTGGCCGCCGACGGGTGGCTGAGCGCCTACCTCCCGTACCCGCTCTACGCCCTGTGGCTCGCCTCCGCGGCGGTCACGACCTTCGCCCGGCTCGGTTCGCCGCGACCACGCGCGGCTGATCGTCGGCGGGCCGTCGAGCCTGCGTGACGGGGGCCACGGCCGGATGGACCCTGAACAGCCCGGCCCTGGACGCGCGCGGGTCGTGCTCGGCGCCGCGTACCTCGTGAGCGTGGCGGTGGCGCTGGCCCAGTTCGCCGTGCCGCCGCCGCCCGTCCTGGTGGCGGGGGTCAGGACCCTGCCGGTGCCGTGGCGGCGTGCGGTGCGGGGACGGACTCGGGCCGCCGCGCCTTGAACCGGCGCAGCCGCAGGGCGTTGGACACGACCGTCACCGAGCTGGCGGCCATCGCGGCGGCCGCGAAGATCGGGTCGAGCAGCATGCCGTTGACCGGGTAGAGCAGGCCCATCGCGATCGGGATCAGGACCACGTTGTAGCCGAACGCCCAGAACAGGTTCTGGCGGATGTTGCGCATGGTCGAACGCGACAGCGAGATGGCCGTGACGAGGCCACGCAGGTCGCCCGACATGAGCGTCACGCCTGCCGACTCGATCGCGACGTCGGTGCCGGTGCCCATCGCGACGCCGACGTCGGCGGACGCCAGCGCGGGGGCGTCGTTGACGCCGTCGCCGACCATCGCGACGACCTTGCCCTCGGCCTGGAGGGCCTTGACCGCGGCGGCCTTGCCGTCCGGGCGGACGTCCGCGACGACGGTGTCGATGCCCGCGCTGCGCGCGATCGCCTCGGCGGTGCGGCGGTTGTCGCCGGTGAGCATCGCCACGCTGATCCCGAGGCGGTGCAGCTCGGCGACCGCCTCGACCGAGCCGGCCTTGAGCGTGTCCGCGATCGCGATGACCGCGGCCGCCCTGCCGTCTACCGCGGCGAAGACCGGGGTCCGGCCTCCGGCCGCGAGCGCGTCCGCGGCGCTGGCGAGGGCGGACACGTGGACGCCGAGCGACTCGAGGAAGCCGGGTCGGCCGACCAGGACGGCGTGGCCCGCGACCGTCGCCGAGACGCCGCCGCCCGCGACGGAGAGGAAGTCGGCCGCGTCGGCGAGGACAAGCCGCCGCGTCTCGGCGGCCTCGCGGACGATGGCGTCCGCGAGCGGGTGCTCCGAGCCGCGCTCCGCGGCGGCGACCAGCGCGAGGAGCTCGTCCTCGGGGAGGGCGCCCGCGGCGCGGACCACATCGGTCACGCGGGGCTTCCCCTGGGTCAGGGTGCCGGTCTTGTCGAGGACGACCGCCGTCACGGAGCCCAGCCGCTCGAGCGCCTCGGCGTTGCGGAACAGGATCCCGCTCTCGGCGCCCTTGCCGGTGCCGACCATGATCGAGGTCGGGGTGGCGAGGCCCAGCGCGCAGGGGCAGGCGATGATCAGGACGGCGACCGTGTTGAGCAGCGCCAGGTTGAACGCCGGCTGGGGACCGAGGGCGAACCACACGACGAACGTCAGGGCGGCGAGGCCGAGCACCATCGGCACGAAGTAGCCCGTCACGACGTCGGCGAGCCGCTGGATCGGTGCTCTCGACCCCTGGGCGTCGGACACGAGGCGGATGATCTTGGCGAGCACCGTGTCCGCGCCCACGCGCGTGGCGCGGAGGGTCAGGGTCCCGGTGGTGTTGAGCGTGCCGCCGACGACCAGGTCGTCCGCGCGCTTGGCGACCGGCAGGCTCTCGCCCGTGACCATGCTCTCGTCCACGCCCGAGGCGCCGTCGGTGACCACGCCGTCCACGGCGATCGTCTCGCCCGGGCGCACGCGGACGAGGTCGCCGACGCGCACCTGCGCGATGTCCACGTCCACCTCGGCGCCGCCGCGGACCAGCCGCGCGGTCCGCGGGGCGAGGCTGATCAGCCGCCGGATCGCGTCCGACGTGTGGCTGCGCGCCCGCGCCTCGAGGAACCGGCCCAGCAGGATCAGCGTGATGATCGCGGCACTCGTGTCGAAGTACATGGGCAGCGCCTCGCCGCCGATCCCCAGGCCGGCGGCGATGAAGAACGCCGGGAAGAGGATGGTGGCGACGCTGTAGAGGTACGCCGCCGATGTGCCCACCGCGATCAGGGTGTTCATGTCCGTCGCCTTGTGGCGGATCGCCTTGGTGGCGCCGACGTAGAAGATCGAGCCGGCCCAGAACTGGACCGGCGTCGCGAGCCCGAGCTGGAGCCACGGGTTGACCAGGAACGCCGGCAGCCACGGCGCGATCGTCATGCGCGCGAGCCCGAGGATGAGCGGGAACGTCAGGAGCGCCGAGACCGACAGGCGACGGCGGAGGTCCGCGGCGTGCTTCGAGGCGGCCTGGTCGCGCTCGGCCTTGGCCTCGGCGGCCTCCGCCACGTTGCGCTCGTGGTCCGCGGACGAGGCCTGCTCGGTGCGGGCGACGTAGCCCGCGGCGTCCACGGCGGCGACGAGGTCCGCCACGGACACCTGCCCGGGGTCGAACCGGACCGTGGCGGACTCGGACGCAAGGTTGACGCTGGCCTCCTCGACGCCCTCGACCTTGTTGAGGAAGCGGGTGATCCGGTTGACGCAGGAGGCGCAGGTCATCCCCTCGACGGGGAAGCTGACGATCTCGATTCGGCTGGCCGCGGGGGTGGTCATGATAGGCTCCGAGATACTCCTGGGGAGTATGTTTGCAGGTGTGGCAAGTCGGGTTGGACAGGTGGGCCGGCGGGCGGGTCAGGCGGCGGCGCCGCGCTTGAGGGCAACGCCGACGCTGGGGCCGGGCGCGGCGATGTCAGCGGGGAGCCCGTTCTGGGAGCGGGAGTCAACGTGCCGCGCCGCCGGGATGCCGACCGTGATCCCGGCGCCGCTCGCGCCGGCGTCGGCAGGTTTGGGCACCACGGTGATCTGGGCCGCGTACATGCCCATCGCGCAGGTGTAGCGCAGGACCCCGGCCGGGAGCGGCGGCAGCTTGAGGAGGTTCGGGCCCTTCTCGAGGCGGGTGCGGATGTCCACGCCCGGCGCGAAGATCGACGCGGCGCAGGTGCTCGTGTTGGAGGAGATGACGGTCCACTCGACCGGGTACCCGGCGTAGACCGTGACGTTCGAGGGGCTGTACCCGTCGGCGTTCTGGTAGGTGGTGATCCGCTCCACCCCGTCAGCGCCGAGGATGCCCGGGTCCGCCGCGTTCGCGGTCCCCACGACCGACGGCAGCGCAAACCCCGACAGGCGAAGCCCGGCACTGCCGTTGAGGAGCGCGAAGCCGATGACGAGGACGCCGACGAGGCGCAGCAGGGTGGGCTTCGCCCGAGACGGGACCACGAGCGGCAGCCCCGCGAGGCCGAGCAGGCCGGGGGCGGTCCCGATCGCGAACGTCCCGAGCAGCACGGCCGCGTACAGGGGGGAGCCCGTTGAGAGGGCGAAGATCTGGACCGCCTGCGTGAAGCCGCAGGGCAGGAAGAACGTGAGGGCGCCGAGCGTGGCGGCCCGGGTGTCGGAGTACGCGGAGGTACCGCCATCGCCGGCCAGCCCCAGCCGGCGGCCGAGACCCATCGGCAGCGTCGGCGACCAGCCGGCGAGACGCGGCGAGATGCCGGTCAGGCGCGTCCCGAGCAGCAGCATCACCACGGCGACGCCGATCATCAGCGCGGCCGTGAGCTCCGGCGGCATGGAGATCGACGCGCCGAGGGCGCCGAGCAGGGCGCCGAAGACCGCGTAGCCGGCGATGCGCCCGCCGACGAGCACCAGGGCCGGCCGCATCTGCGCGGCCCTGCCGGTGCCCTCGGGGCGACCGGACTGGTGGGCGGCGGAGAGGCCGAGGACCAGGCCGCCGACCAGCGCCATGCAGGTGGACACGCCGGCGGCGAGCCCCAGCATGAGCGCCACGAGCACCCCGCCCTTGGAGAGGTCGCCCGCGGCCGTCGCGAGGTCGCCGATGCCCGAGATCTGCGCTGCGATGACGAGCCCGAGCAGGATCACGATGCCCGCGCCCACCGTGCTCCAGACGACCGGGTCGCGCACGACCCAGGCGGTGCGGCCAACCTCGTAGCCCGCCATGTTGATGGCCTTCTCGATCGAGGCGGCGGACACCGGCTCGGAGCACTCGACCGTCACCTGGCCCCTGACGGCCGACGCGCTGACGCGCTCGACGTGCGGGAGGCGGCTCACGAACTTGTCGATGCGGACCTCGCAGGAGCGGCAGGTCATGCCCACCACCGGGAAGGTCATCGCGACCGTCCCGGCGGTGGTGACCGAGGAGGTCGGGGCGGCCGGCCTCGCGCGCAGGCCCATGCGGACCTCGCGCAGCTCCACGGCGCGGCGGTGCAGCTCCTCGGCCGCCCGGTTGGAGTCGGGCGCGGAAGCCACGACGCGGGCGCGGGCGCTGCTCGGGGTCTGGGCGCGGGCCCGGATTCTGCGGCGGGACATACGGACGCTTGGCTCCTGCTGCGAGGTGCGAGGTGCGGGGCCACCGGCTGCCCCGGGCCCTGCGCACAGGTTGGCCGACCCGGGCCACCATTCCAATGGAGGGGGGAGCAAGCGTTGGTCAAGACTTGGTCAAGGCGGCCGAGAGGCGGTCGAGGAGGGAGCGGTCGCTGCCGGGAGGCAGCACCACGGCCGAGTCCAGGTCGGCCTGGTAGCCCGCCGCGCCGATGGCCGCCGCGAGCGCCGCGTTCGACACCAACGCGGGCTCGCGACGGACGGTGGCGGTCTCGCGGCGCAGGTCGACGCTCACCCTCGTGACGCCGTCGAGCCTGCCGGCCGCCCGCACGATGTGGCTGACGCAGGAGCCGCAGGTCATCCCCCGGACGGGGAACCGAACGGTCTCGGAGGTGGCCGTGGGGGCGCTCACAGCGACACCATCAGCCCGAAGCTCATGGCGATGACCGCGAGCGCGATCCCGGCCTTGATCCAGGGCGAGTTGGCCCGGTTCCAGCGGCCGAGCTTGCCGAGGACCCGCCTGTTGCTCACCGCGAGGAGCATCGCGACGAGCGGGACGATGAAGGCGATGTTGTAGAGCGCGAGCAGCGCGTAGCCCGTGGCGCCGCCGCCAGAGGCGTGGAGCACCGCGGTGATGGAGAGGTACATCGCGCCCGAGCACGGGACCGTGCAGATGCCGACCAGGACGCCGGCGAGCAGCATGCCGGCCAGGCCGCCGCGCTCCATCGCCTTCTGCATCCTCCCGTGGGTGCCGCCGGGGGCCATCATCGACGGCCCGACGCCCGGCAGGAAGACGTCCTTGAGCATCCAGAGGGCCATGCCCAGGGCGATGACCGAGGCGATGCGGGCCACGAGGTGGTCCCGGCCCATCCACCCAAGGAAGCTGAGCAGCCCCAGGCCGATGACGAAGTAGGTCACGAACACGGCGCCGACGTAGAGCGAGCCGGCGCCCAGCAGGCGGCGGCGGGCCTCGGTGGTCGGCGTCCCGCTCGAGGTCACGGCGTTGACGAGGGTGAGGGTGAAGGTCGCGAACAGCACCAGCAGCGCGAACGCGCACGGGTTGAACCCGTCGAGGAAGCCGGCGGCGAGGACGGCGGGGATGGTCAGCCCGCCGAAGGCGCCCGCGTCGAAGGGAACGGCCAGCACGTAGGCCGACGCGGTGACGCCGACGACGAGCAGGAGCGCGGCGAGGGCGACCGCCGGCAGGGGCCAGCCCGCGACGAGCCGGTGCTCGCGGAGGGGGGCGGCCGGGGCGGTCACCCGACCGGCGCCCCGACCGAGGCCGACGCCGGCTTGACGACGATCTTGCCGTGCATCTGGGGCGCGTCCTTGCCGCCGCAGCAGGTCTCGCACCAGACGTCGTAGGTGCCGGCCTTGTCCGGCACCGTCCAGGTCACAATCCTCGTGCTCTCGGCAGGGAGCGACTCCGACAACCCGAGGTCGGGCGAGACCATCGTGTGCACGCCGTTCTTGAGGTGCATCGCCGCGTCCTGGGTCCACCACTTGAGGGTGACCGTCTGGCCCGCGGTGACGTCGATCTCGGACGGCGTGAACCCGGCCATCGAGCTCTGGACGTCGATCACGCCGCTCGCGGCGGCGTCGGCTGGCCGGCGCAGGAAATCGCCGAAGGCGAGATAGCTGCCCACGGCGAGCACCGCCACGACGATCCCGCCGAAGGCGAGCTTGCGGAGCTTGTCGTTGCGCCCCGCCCGTGCCCGCTCGGCGGTCCGGGCCCCGCGGCGCTGGGCGGCGTGCGCGGCGTCGCGATCCCGGGCGCTCCGGTCACGCCCCGCGACGGGTTCCTGGTCAGTCATGGCGGGCCTCCTGCCCATGATGGGTGTGATCGGCAGCGTGGCGGCGCGGTCCGCCCGACACGGGGACCGGCGGCTCGGCGTCCAGCGCGGCCGCAGCCCGCCGGTACTCCTCCACGCTGATCTCGCCCCGCGCGAAGCGGTCGCGCAGGATCGCCCCGGCGTCGTCGCGGGTCCGGTGGCGCGGCTCGCGGACGAGGAGCCACACGACGAGGACCATCACGAGAGCCCACGCCCCCATCCAGATCCAGGCATCCGTGCCCATCGTCCAGCCTGTCATCACCGCCGGCCTCCAACGTCTCGAGCCTCGGCCGGTCAGGACGCGGCGGGCTCATGTCGAGGATGTCCGCGGTCGCTCGACAAAGCCATGCAGGGACGGGCAAGCCTTGGTCAAGACTCGGTCAATGGCACCGGTGAGGCACTCGGCAGCTCCAGGAAGAAGACCGCGCCACAGCCGGGGCCGTCGCTCTCGGCCCATGCCTGGCCGCCCATCGCGTCCGCCAGGGCGCGCACGATCGCGAGGCCGATGCCGGACCCGCCGGCCGCCCGGCTGCGGGCCGCGTCCACGCGGTAGAACCGCTCGAACACCGCCTCGAGCTGGTGGGCGGCCAGGCCCGGGCCCTCATCCTCCACCGAGACGCGGACGAGGTCAGGGCCCGTCGCGGTCGCGACGCGGATGGCGGAGCCGTCGGGCGCGTGGCGCAGCGCGTTCGAGAGGAAGTTCGACAGGATCTGGGCCAGGCGGTCCCGGTCGGCCAGCGCGACGGCCGGCGCGGCGGGCAGCTCGAGGGTGATTCCCCGGGGCTCGGCACGCGTCCGGAACCGCTCCGCCACCTGCCGGGCCACCTCGGACGCGTCCACCGCCTCGAGGTGCAGCGGGAGCTGGTGCGCCTCGGCGCGCCACAGCTCCGACAGATCGTTGATCATGCGCGTCATGCGGGACGTCTCGTCGCGAAGGAGGCGCCAGGTCTGGGGTGTCGGCGCCACGACGCCGTCCTCGAGGCCCTCGAGGTAGCCGTCGAGGGTGGAGAGCGGCGTCCGCAGCTCGTGGGCCACGTCGCCGACGAGCTGGATCCGGCGGCGCTCCGTCGCCTCGAGCGAGCCCGCCATCTCGTTGAACGACGTCGCGAGCTCGGCGATCTCGCCCGGCTCGTCCAACTCGACGCGCTCCGCGTAGTGGCCGGCGGCGATGCGCTGCGCGGCGCCGGCAAGCCGCGTGATCGGCCGGGCGATCCGCGCCGCGACGGCGAGGCTCACGAGCGTCGCGGTCACCACGGCGATCACCGTCGCCGCGAGCAGCGCCCGGCGCATCGCGTCGGTGAATGCCGCCTGCGTCGCGTTCGCCATGGCCTGGCCCATCGGGTCGCCCGGGAGGTGGCCCATCGCCTCCGCGAAATAGCGGGGCCCGGTGAGCAGGACCGCGAGGCCCACCGTGCCCAGCGACGCGGCCACCACCACGAGGAAGGCCGCGAGGAGGCGCGCGCGCAGAGAGCGCGGCATCACCCAGTCGCCTCGCGCACCCGGTAGCCGACGCCTCGGATCGTGTCGATGAAGCGGGGGCTCGCCGGGTCGTCGCCGAGCTTGCGCCGGATGTTGGCGATGTGGACGTCCACGAGGTGGTCGTCCGCGACGTAGCCGTCGCCCCAGACCAGGCCGAACAGCCGACTGCGCGCCACCACGATGCCCGGCTCGCGGGAGAGCGCGGCGAGGATGTCGAACTCCAGCGCGGTCAGCTCGACCTCTGCCCCGTCAACGCGCACCAGACGGCGGCCCTCGTCAACGGCGAGCCCCGCAACCGGCGAGGGGCCGGCCGCGGCCACACCCTGGCGCCGGCGGCGGAGGAGGGCCTTCAGGCGCGCGACGAGCTCGCGAGGCGAGAAGGGCTTGGTCAGGTAGTCGTCGGCACCCACGGTGAGGCCGACGATGCGGTCGATCTCCTCGCTCCGTGCCGTCAGCATCAGGACGTAGGCGTCCGAGAACAGGCGCATCTCCCTGCAGACCTCGATGCCGTCGATCCCGGGGAGCATGAGGTCCAGCACGACGACGTCGGGACCCCAGGAGCGGACCGCATCCAGCGCAGCGGGCCCGTCGGCGGCGGTGGCCACCTCCCAGCCCTCCCGGGCCAGGTAGCTCGCCACGAGGTCGACGATCGGCGGCTCATCGTCGACGACGAGAATCCGGGGCTGGCGGCCGACTGACGATGTCGCCGCCCGCTCCGCCTCGCCGGCGTCCGTCGGGCGCGGCGCTCCGCCGGTGCTCTGGCTGGCGCTGGAGGGGGCAGTGGCGTCAAGCATCGCGAGGGGTCCGAGAGGAGGATCCCGCCCGCGTCGAGCTCGGGGAGAAGAGCTGACGTCGGGCGGGATCAGGAGGAGGAGGAGGAGGACGTACGCCCTGATGATGCACGCACGGCGGTCGGCGCGCCATGCAGACGGGCGCAAGCCTTGGTCAAGAGTCCGTCAAGCCAGGCGAACGGGTCGAGCGGCTGAGGCGCAGCGTGGACCCGGGCGATGGCGACGAGCTCCGGCTCGCCAGCACCGCGACCGCGCTGCTGGACGGACGTGTTGACGAGGACCTCCCGGCGCACGAGGTCGTCGATGATGGCGTTCGCCGGGCGCACGGTCATGACGAACAGGTTCTGGACCGTCCGGTTGGTGACCGTCCCGTGCTCCACGACGTGGGCGACGACCTGCCTGTCGGCGTCCGGGATGCTCCGCACCCGGCACGCACGGCCGGCCCGAGGGCGGCCAGGGCGGGGCCGCTTGCCGCACCTGGGTCGGCACGGTGCCGGGTACGGTAGTCCGGCCCGCACACGGTGCCGGGATACCGCACCGACCCCCGTACCAGTACGGTGGTCAAACGACCCGCCGGAGACGACGCTGGCCCCAGATTGGCGGAAGGTGTTGACGCGCGGTCCATTGCCCCGGTCGCCTGAAGGACCGCGCCGAGCCACTGGCGAGACCGACCCGCCTGGCGTGAGGCCAAGGGAGAGAACCATGCGGAGGCTGATCGGCACCACCGGTGTCGTCGCCGTCCTCGTTGCATCGATGCTTGGGGCGACCCCGGGCGCGGCACGGGCGGCGGCCGGCGACGTGTGCACGTGGAACGGCG
>JAJXTS010000245.1 GCA_021783595.1 Chloroflexota bacterium
GTCGCGCCGCCCCGCCCCGCGCGCCGCCGCCGCGTGCCATGCTGGGCCGAGCGCGCCGACCGGACCCCCCGCGGGGGCGACGCGCGGTCGCGGCGAACGGAGGGGGCGATGCACGACTGGCGCCACGCACCTCGCGACCTCCCGCTGCCGCGGCCGGCCCGGGGGCCGCGCGGATGGGACAGGGCAGGCGCAACCGGGACCGAGGCGCCGTGACCGCGGGGCAGATCGCCGAGCAGCGGGTGCTATCGCGGCTCCAGAAGGCCCTCCCGGCCCCGTTCGCCCTCTACCCCAACGTCGCCTGGACGTGGAGCCCCGGGCCCGGGCGGCCGGCGCAGGAGGGCGAGGCCGATCTCGTGATCGCCCACCCGGGTCTCGGCATCCTGGTCGTCGAGGTCAAGGCGGGCGTCCCGTCGCGCGACAGCCACGGCCGCTGGTTCCTGGGCCCGGTGCTGCTGGACGAGTCGCCCTTTCGCCAGGCGGAGGACAACGTCCACGTCCTCGTGCGGACCCTCGAGGCGCAGGCGGGCTGGCCGTCGGGCCTGCGGCCGTTGTTCGGGCACGCGGTCGCGTTCCCGGACGCCGACCTCGCCAGCCTGCCGCCCGGGCACGTCCTGCTCGGCCCGGACGCGGACCTGCGGATCGTGCTCGACGCCCGGGCACTCGAGACCGACGCGGGAGTCCGCGCATTCGTCGAGCGCGCCCTCGCCTTCTACGGCGCCGACGGGTCGCGCGCCGCAGGCCCGGGCCAGGACGGGCTGCGGGTGCTCGACGAGCTGTTGGCGCCGACGGCCCAGCTCCGGCGGCTGGTCCGCGGCCGGATCGTGGACGACGGGCCCCTGCTGGTCTCGGCCACGCGCCAGCAGCGGGCGATCCTCGACCAGACCCGCGCGCGACGGGTTGAGGTGATCGGCCCGGCCGGCTCGGGCAAGTCGATGCTGGCCGCGGAGAGGGCGCGACGGCTGGCCGCCGAGGGCTACCGCACGCTGCTGATCTGCTACAACCAGCCGCTCGCCACCGCGACGGGCCGCGACCTCTCCGAGGCGGCCGAAGCCGCCGCGCGCACCGGCGGCGGGCTCGTGGTGGCGACCTTCCACCGGCTTGCCGAGGTGCTCGCCGTGCGGGCCGGCGTGCTGGCGCCGCACGGGCCGCGGCTGCCGTCGGGCTGGTTCGGCGACCTGCCGGGCGCCCTGGCCCAAGCGATCGACCGGCTGCCCGACGAGCGGTTCCACGCGGTGGTGGTGGACGAGGGGCAGGACTTCGACGCCGACTGGCTGCTGCTGGCCCAGCAGCTCCTCCGCGATCCCGACGAGGGCGTGCTGTGGGTGTTCCACGATCCGGGGCAGGCGCTGCGGGGCCCCGACGTCGTGGGCCAGCTGGGCCTGCCGGTCTGCCAGTACCTGTTCCAGAACCTGCGCAACCCGGGTCCCGTGGCGGCGCTGGCGGCGCGCTTCTACCGAGGGCCCGAGGCGGTGATGGGCCTGCGCGAGCTGGAGGAGGGGCCGGGCGGCGAGGAGGGACGGTGCGTCGTGGTGGAGGCCGAGCGCGGCCGGGCCACGGTCGAGGCGGTCCGACGGGAACTCCACCGGCTGCTCGTGGAGGAGGGCGTGCGAGCCTGGGACGTGGCGGTGCTGTCCGGCGGGAGCGCCGCCCGGAGCGAGGTCTGGGCACATCGCGGCTTCGGCAACGCGGTGCTCTGGAACGAGGCGCTCAACGACGACGGGAGCTCGCGCGGCCTGCCGCCCGAGGAGGTCCCGGACGACCCGGCCGAGAGCGGCGTCGTGCTGTTCGAGACGGTTCGCCGGTTCAAGGGCCTCGAACGCCCCGTGGTCGTCCTGTGCGAGCTGCCCACGGAGGGCGACCGGCTCGACCAGCTCCTCTACAGCGCCCTGACCCGCCCGACGACCCAGCTCGTGGTCATCGCGCCGCCAGCGCTCGCCAGGCGCCTCCGCGCCGAGCGGCCCGACCGGCCAGGGGCGGGGACGGACCACTGACGACGCCCATCGGCGCCGACGCCCCCCAGCGGGACGAAGGCATCGCGGGGCGGCGGGGCCGGCTGCGCGGCAAGACGGGAGCGGCCGCGAAGACGCGGTGAAGTTGCCTTCACCGTGGGCATCGAACCCGCGGCCCCCGCCTACGATCGGGTTCTCGCGGTGGCGCGGCCCCCTCCGCGCGGCCCGCTCAGCCCGGCGGCGCGCTGGCGGGCTGAGCGGCTCCCCGGCGCCGGAACCGACGGACACCTGCATGGCAATCCAAGGCGAGCGGACGATCCTGGCGGCGACCGCTCTGGGCATCCTCGAGGCGCGCGGCGAGCAGCCGACCGATCGCCTTGCCGTGCTCGTCGGTCATCGGCCGGACGTGCTGCTCGATGCGCTCCTGCCGCTCGCCGCCGCCGGGTGGGTGGGGCTCTCGGCCGACGGCACGCGCGTTCGCTCCATGCGCCCGTCGCCAGCGCCCACCCTGCAGGAGATCCTGGTCGTGGAGAGCGAGCGCGCGGTCGTGGACGACTGCCTGCTCCGGCCCGGGTTGGCATGCGCGGCGTTCGACGGGCCCTCGACCTGCGCGGGCCACGCCGACTGGACCGCGACGCTGGCCCAGAGCGCGCTCGCGGTGGTTCCCGTGACGCTCGCGGGCGCCGCCCTGGGAGCGCAGACGGACGGCATCGGCGGCTCGCCGGCCCGCCTCCGGTCGATCCTCCAACCACTCGCGCCCGACGCCCCCGGCGCGCCCGGGCCGGTCGCGGCGCTCGAGCCGGCGCCGGCGCCTCACCTGATCCAGCCGCCACAGGAGGCCCCGGTGCCCGGCCCGGCGTTAC
>JAJXTS010000246.1 GCA_021783595.1 Chloroflexota bacterium
AGCGGGGGTGCCGAGCGGCGGTGCCGAGCGGGGGTGCCGAGCGGGGGCGTCGAGCGGCGGTGCCGAGCGGCGGCGCCGAGGCTGCCCTCGATCAGCGGACGACGATGTTCACCAACTTGCCGCCGGCGTGGATCACCCGGTCAATCTTCCGCTCGCCAATCGCGGCGACGACCCTGTCGCGCGCGAGCACGACCTGCTCGAGCTCGATCTGGCTGATGCCCACGTCCACGGTGACCCTGTCGCGCAGCTTGCCGTTGACCTGGATCGGGATCTCGCGGGTGGCCTCGGCGACGGCGGACACGTCCACGGACGGCCAGCGCTGGACGTGGATGGACTCCCACACCTCGCCGCGGGCCTCGAGCCGACGCGACCAGATCTCCTCGGTGATGTGCGGCGCGGCCGGCGCCAGCATCAGGAGCAGCAGGCGCACCGCCTCGTCCCACTCGGGCAGCCCGGCGACCGACGTCCCGCGGTACCGCCACAGGACGTTGGACAGCTCCATGAGCTTGGCGACCATGGTGTTCCAGCGGAAGCCCTCGTAGTCCACGGTCACGTCGCGCAGGGTCCGGTGGGCGGCCGCCCGCATGTGGTCCCGGGCGTCCGCCTCGGTCTCGCCGAGCGGCAGCTGGCCCGAGTTCGGGTCCGACGGCTCGCGGCCGTGCGGGTCGGTGGCGATGGCCCACACGCGGCCGAGGAACTTGGCCACGCCGCCGATGCCGGTGGGGCTCCACGGGCCGCCCTGGTCCCAGGGGCCCATGAACATCAGGAACAGGCGCACGGTGTCCGCGCCGTGGCGTGCGACCAGGTCGTCCGGGTCCACCACGTTGCCGCGCGACTTGCTCATGCGCTCGCCGTCGGCGCCCAGGATCTGGCCCTGGTTGAACAGCCGGCGGAAGGGCTCGCTCTGGCTGATCAGCCCCAGATCCCGCATCGCCTTGGTGAAGAACCGGCTGTACAGCAGGTGCATCACCGCGTGCTCCGCGCCACCGGTGTACTGGTTGACGGGCGTCCACATCTCGGCGAGGGTCGGGTCCACCGGCCCCTCCGCGTTGTGCGGGGAGAGGTATCGGAACCAGTACCAGGACGAGTCGATGAACGTGTCCATCGTGTCCGTCTCGCGGCGGGCAGGCTGGCCGCAGCGCGGGCAGTCCACGCGCAGGAACGCCTCGTCCCGGTTGAGCGGGTTGTCGCCGGAGCCCTGGTAGTCCACGGCGTCCGGCAGCAGCACGGGCAGGTCGCCCTCCGGGACGGGCACGGGGCCGCACGCATCGCAGTGGATCACCGGGATCGGCGTCCCCCAGTAGCGCTGGCGGCTGATCAGCCAGTCGCGCAGGCGGTAGGTCACCGCGGTCTCGCCGAGGCCCTGCTCGCGCAGCCAGGCCACGATCTCGTGCCAGGCGTCCGCGGCCGGTCGGCCGGTGAACCGACCCGAGTTCACCATGACCTCGTCCACCGTGTGCTCGGTGAACGCCTGCTCCAGCTCGGCGTCCGCATCCGCGTCGCGGGGCATCACGACGTTGACGATCGGCAGGCCGAACCTGCGGGCGAACGCGAAGTCGCGCTCGTCGTGGGCGGGGACGGCCATGATGGCGCCCGTGCCGTAGCCCATCAGCACGTAGTCCGCGACGTAGACCGGGATGCGCGCCCCGTTGACTGGGTTGATGGCGTCGCCGCCGGTGTAGACGCCGGTCTTCTCGCGCTCAGCGGACAGCCGGTCGATCTCGCTCTTGGCGCTCGCCGCCTCCACGTAGGCCTCGACCTCCGCGCGCCGGTCGGGCGAGGTCAGCGACGCCACCAGCGGGTGCTCGGGCGCGAGGACCATGAACGTCGCGCCGAAGAGGGTGTCCGGGCGCGTGGTGAACACGCGCAGCTCCTCGCCGCCCGCGTGGTGGTCCGACGGCGCGGTCTTGAACACCACCTCGGCGCCCGACGACCGGCCGATCCAGTTCGTCTGCATGATCCGGATGGGCTCGGGCCAGTCGATGCCCTCGAAGTTGAGCAGCTCGTCCGCGTAGTTGGTGATCCGCAGATACCACTGCGGCAGCTCGCGCTTCTCCACCTTGGCGCCGCAGCGCCAGCAGCGCCGCTCCACGCCCTCGACCTGCTCGCGGGCCAGCGTGCCGTCGTTGGGGCACCAGTCCACGGGCGAGACCGAGCGGTAGGCCAGGCCGCTCTCCATGAACTTGGTGAACATCCACTGGTTCCAGCGGTAGTACTCGGGGTCGCACGTGGCGAGCGAGTTCTCCCAGGCGAACGTGGCGCCCATGCTCCGGAACTGCCGGCGCATGTTCTCCATGTTCTTCTCGGTCCAGTCGCGCGGGTTGATCCGGTTCTTGATCGCCGCGTTCTCCGCCGGCAGCCCGAACGCGTCGAAGCCGATGGGCAGGAAGACGTTGAGGCCGTGCATCCGCTTGTAGCGCGCGATGGCGTCCGTGGGCGTGACGATGTACCAGTGGCCGATGTGCAGCGCGCCCGACGGGTAGGGGTACATCGTGAGCAGGTAGAACCGCTCGCGGCTGGTGTCCCAGAGGTCCGTGTCGTGCAGGCGAAGCTCGGCCCAGCGCGCCTGCCACTTGGGCTCGATCGCTCGGGGCTCGTAGCGCTCGGCGCGAGCGCGGGCTTCGCCTGTGGTCGTCACGTCGCGGACCCTCATCGATCCTGTGGACACACGAGACCCCCCGCCGGTCCCGGCGAGGGGTCAGGTTGTCGGCGTTAGCGGGGTGTTGGTGGAGCTAAAGGGATTCGAACCCTTGACCTTCTGAATGCCATTCAGACGCTCTCCCAGCTGAGCTA
>JAJXTS010000060.1 GCA_021783595.1 Chloroflexota bacterium
GAGCCGGCCCCGGGACTCGGCGGCGGGTCGGCGGCCGCGCCCGATCCGGCAGGCGGGCGCGAGACGGGCGCCGAGCCCGAGGCGCCGGACGCGCCCGACGCGCTGCGCCCCGGCGAGGTGTCCGTGCGCTCGATGCTGCTCGCCCGGGCCGCGACCCTGCCGCTGGACGAGCCCGCGGACACCGCGTTCGGCTGGGTCGCACGCCTCTCGTCCGATGAGGTGCTCGCGATGGGCCGCCTCGTCGGGGAGATGGTCGCCGACGGCGCGCCGGCCAACCTTGGCCGCGGGTTCGGCCTGGCCTGGACCGCGGGGACCCACATCCCGAACACCGAGCTCAACGCGCTCTTCGCGCGGTTCCAGGAGGTCGAGCTCGCCGTCGCCAGCGTGCTGGCCGGCCGCGACCTGCAGCTGGAAGCGCCGCACACCCGGCCCAGCCTGAGCGAGACGATCCAGGGCTGGTTCATGCCCGGGTCCAGCCGCTTCTCGAGCGAGGCCACCGGCGTCCTCGAGCGCCTCGGCCCCCCCGCGCAGCGAGGCCTGATCGCGGTGTGGAACACCTGGGCCGCCGTCCGCTACCGGGCATCCATCCCGGCGGCGACATTCGACGCGCTGGTCAAGCCCTGGACCAGCGTCGTCGGGCCGCTGCCGCACGCCTGACGCTCGCCCCGTCGGCGCTCGGACATTCGCGTGGCGGCGGGTAGTACGAAAGGGTGGTGCGTCCAAGCGCCAGGTCCCCTCGCCTTACGCGGCGCGGCGCGTGATACTGCCCCCGTGCAGGCCGGAAGGGAAGCCGGCCGGGTCGCACGGGCGCGCACGCCCGAGAGGTAATCGGTGAAGGGGAAGAAGGGGAGGAAGGCGGCCGCGTCCCCCAAGCGTTCGCAGCGGAAGGCGGAGCTCGCCGAGCGCGAGCGAGCGGTGGAGGCACGCGAGCGGGCGGCGGGCGAGCGGGCGGCGGTGGCCGAGGCGCGCGAGCGCGCTGCCGAGATCCGCGACAGGGCGTCGAACGAGCGGGACGCCCTGGCCAACGAGCGGGACCGGCGCGCCGCCGAGCGGGACGCCCTGGCCAACGAGCGGGATCGGCACGCCACCGAGCGTGATGGCAGGCGGCCGATTGTGCCCGTCGTCGCCGGGGCCGGCCACAGCGACCGGAGCGGCTTGGCGCGCAACGGCACCGCGTCTGACGTGCCCGCCCCGGAACTGCCGGCGGCGGACGAGCCCGCCGAGGACCCGGCGCTTGAGCGGGCCCGCCTGGAGGCCCAACTCCAGCGTGCGCACCTCGACGGCCTGACGGGCGCCTACCGGCGCGAGGTGGGGCGGCTGGCCCTGCGCAACGAGATCGAGCGCGCCAGGCGCGGCGACGGCCGGTTCGTCCTCGCGTTCGTCGACGTGGACGGGCTCAAGGGCGTCAACGACCGCGACGGTCACGCTGCCGGCGACAAGGTGCTTCGCACGCTGGCCGCGACCATGCGCGCCAACCTGCGCTCGTACGACCCGGTCGTCCGCTACGGCGGCGACGAGTTCGTGTGCGGGGTGAGCTCGGTCGAGGCGGACGAGGTCAGGCACCGCCTCAACGTCATCGACCAGTCGCTGCGCAACGCCACGGGCGTCGGCGTCACCGCGGGACTCGCGGCGATGACCGGGAACGAAACGCTCGAGGAGCTGACCGAGCGGGCGGATGCCGCGCTGCTCGAGGCCAAGCGCAGCCGCTAGCCCTCGTCCGCGCGCTTCCGTGGCCCGCGGCGGCGGGCGCCGCGCGGCGGCACGGTGCGGCCGCCGGGCCCGCTGCCCGCCCGTGGCCCCTCGGACGCCCCGGCCGAGACGGGCGTCCCAGCCGCCGTCCCGATGCGCTAGCGTCCGTGCCCATGCGACCGACCATCCGCGTCCTCTCGGACCAGCTCATCGACCAGATCCTCGACGAGGCCATGCGGGTGCTGGCCGAGACGGGCATGGAGATCCGCGGCGCGGAGATGCGGCGCCGCCTCCTGGCCGCGGGCCTCCCCGCCAACGCCGCCGGCGACCGGGTCCTGTTCCCGCGCGACGTGGTGGAGCGGGCGGTCAAGACCGCTCCGTCTTCGTTCTGGCTGTACGACCGCGACGGCAACCCGCACGCCGACCTCGGCGGCGACCGCGTCCACTTCGTGCCCGGCTCCTCGGGGCTCAAGTGGCAGGACCACCGCACGGGCGAGGTCCGGCTGGCCACCTCGGCGGACTTCGTCGAGTACGTGCGCCTCGCGGACGGGCTCGAGCACATCGCGTACCTCGCGACGGCGTTCTCCACCAACGCGGACATCGAGCCGCAGGTGTCCGATGCCTGGCGGCTGTACATGGCGCTCGCCAACTCGAGGAAGCCCATCGTGTCGGGCGCGTTCACCGAGAACGGCGTGCCCCGCATGGTCGAGATGCTGCGGCTGTTCCGCGCGGACGCCGAGGACCTGCGCGCCCGGCCGCTGTCGATGTTCACGATCACCGCCTCCGGCAACTTCCGGTACAGCGAGGACTCCTGCCAGAACCTGCTCGACTGCGTCGAGGCCGGCATCCCGGTGGAGATCGTGCCCGTCACGCTGATGGGCCTCGTGGCGCCGGTGACCACCGTCGGCGCGACGGTCTTCCACACCGTGGACGTGCTGGCCGGGATCACCATGGCCCAGGTGATCCGGCCGGGGGCGCCCGTCATGTTCGGCGGGGCCCCGGCCACGTTCCACATGAAGAAGGCCTCGTCGCCGATGTCGGCCATCGAGGCGTTCGCGCTCGACGCGGCCTACGTCGAGGTCGGCAAGCGCCTCGGCCTGCCCACGCAGTCGTACATGGCGCTGTCCGACAGCCCGGTGCTCGACGCGCAGGCGGGCGCCGAGACCTTCGGCTCCGCGCTGATCGCGGCGCTGGCCGGCGTCAACAGCGTCTCGGGCCCCGGCATGCTCGACTTCCTGCTCGTGTTCAGCCTGCCGAAGCTGGTGGCCGACGACGACTGGTGCGGCCAGGCGCTGCGCTTCGTGCGCGAGGTCCGGCCGCTCGACGACCTGCCGGTCCGCGACCTCGTGGACCGGCTGATGACGGACCTGCACCTGATCATGGCGCCGCACACGACGGCGCACTGGGAGCAGGAGCTCTACCTCCCCTCCCCGGTCACGGTGCGCGACAACCGAGAGGCGTGGCTCAAGGCCGGCGGCAAGGACCTGGCGGGGCGGGCCGCGGACGAGGTGGACCGCCGCCTGGCCCGCTACCGCCCGGTCGAGACGGACGGGGCCGTGGACGCGGAGCTGCGCCGGATCATCCTGGCCGGCCTCGACGACCAGACCGAGCTGCCGAGCCTGCCCGCAGCGCCCGAGCCCGCGGCCGGCGGCGAGGACGGCGCGCACGGCCCGGGGCGTGGCCGACGGGTGAACGCACGCCGAGCCCGGTGAGCGAGTGGCGCTCGCCGAGCGTGTCGTCGCGCGCCAACCCGGCCGCCCGGTGGAGGACGCGGCCCCGCGTCTCTGCCCCGTCCGGGGAGGGCCCCCGCCCGGCAGTCCCGGGCAGCTGGCGCCGCCACGCGGGCCCGGCGCCTGCGATCATCGCCGCATGCCGCTGACCGTCCGCGCCCGCATCCTGCAGACCCCCGCGCCGGACCGTCTCGAGGCGCTCGAGGACGCGGTCCTGGCCGTGGGCGACGACGGCGTGATCGGCGCCGTGGAGCCGGCCGGGTCGCCGGCCGGGGCGGCGCTGCTGGCCGGCGACCCGGCCGTCGTCACCGCCCCGCCGGGCAGCGTGCTCCTGCCGGGCATGGTGGACCTCCACGTGCACGCGCCGCAGTGGCCGCAGCTCGGCACCGGGCTCGACCTGCCGCTGGAGCGGTGGCTGTTCGAGCACACCTTCCCGCTCGAGGCGCGGTTCGCGGACCTCGCGTACGCCAGGCCGGTCTGGGCGGACCTGGTCGCCGGGCTGCTCGCCCACGGCACGACCACCGCGGTCTACTTCGGCACCGTGGACGTGGCCGCCACGACGGCGCTCGCGGAGGCCGCCCTCGAGGCCGGCCAGCGCGCGTTCGTGGGGCGCGTGGCGATGGACCACCCCGAGGGCACGCCCGCCTGGTATCGCGACCCGAGCGCGGCCGAGGGGATTGCCGCGAGCGCCCGCTCCATCGACGAGATCCGGGCGCGCGACGCCGGGCGGGGCCTCGTCGCGCCGATCGTGACGCCGCGGTTCACCCCCGCCTGCACCGACGGGCTGCTCCGCGGGCTGGGCAGTCTGGCCGCGAGGGCCGGGACGCTCGCGCAGACCCACGCATCGGAGTCCGACTGGGCGCACGCCCAGCCGCTGGGGCGCTTCGGGCGGACGGACACGGCGGCGCTCGACGGCTTCGGCCTGCTCCGACGCGGCACGGTCCTCCACCACGCGAACCACATCACCGACGCCGACGCGGCCCTCATCCGGGCCCGGGGCGCCGGCGTCGCGCACTGCCCCCTGTCCAACGCCTACTTCGCGAACGCGGTGCTGCCGGTCCGGCGCCTGCTGGCCGGCGGCCTGGCGATGGGACTCGGGACCGACGTGTCCGGGGGCGCCTCGCCCAGCCTGCTCCGGACCGCCCACGAGGCGGTCACCGCGTCGCGCCTGCTCCAGGACGGGGTGGACCGGGCCCTGCCGGCGGCCGCGCGCGGCGTCCCGGGCTCGGCGATCGACACGGTCCTCGGGTTCTGGCTGGCCACGCTGGGCGGGGCCGGGGTGCTCGGCGCGCCGGTGGGGCTGCTCGCGCCCGGCCGGCGGTTCGACGCGGTCCTGGTGGACACCACGTCGCGGCGCGGGTCGCTCCGCGTCTACCCGGAGCTGGACTCGCCCGCCCGCGTGCTCGAGAAGGTCGTCCGGCTCGCGTCCCCGCCGGACGTCCTGGGCGTCTGGGTCAACGGCCGGCGCGTCGTCGGGGGATAGGCGCGGAGGGGCGCACGGCGGCGGTCAGGGGCGCGGCTGGACCGGGAGGCTGCCGAGGAACGCGGCGAGGGACTCGAACCGGCTCACGCGCACGCGGGGGATCAGCAGGGGCGACGTCCGCCCGATCACCGCGAAGCCCGGGACCTCGGTGAACGCGTCCGTGTAGCCGAGCTGGCCCAGCAGGGCCAGCGCCGCCGGTCCGACGTGGCCGCTGGGGTACACGAACGTCCTCGGGGTCGCGATCACCCCCTTGCTGGCGAGCCTCGCCTCGATCCGCAGGGCGCCACCCTCGATCTGGCGAACCAGCTCCGCCGGGCCCAGGCTCGCGACGTTCTTGTGGTCCAGCGTGTGGTTGCCGATCTCCATGCCCGCCCGCTCCATGGTGGCGAGCTGCAGCGAGGTCATCATGGTGGACCCGCCGCGGGCGACCACCGAGAACGTGGCGCGGAACCCGAGGCGCCGCAGGACCGGGAAGGCGGCGAGGTAGTTGTCCGCGTAGCCGTCGTCGAACATGATCACGATCGTGCGGGCCGGCACCGGGCGGTTGGCGGCCATGGCGGCCCCGAGCTCGCCCGCCGTGATGGTGCGCCAGCCGGCCGCCCGGAGCGCCTGCATCTGGGCGGCGAAGGCCGCCGGGCTGACGTACAGGCCCGGGTACGGCGCGCCGGGGGCCGGGTCGGCGATGCGGTGGTACATGAGCACCGGCACGGTCCGCGTGGTGGGCCCGCGGTACGGCGGCGCCGGCGAGGCGGCGGGCGACGCCGAGGGTGCCGGCGAGGCCGCGGGCGAGGGCGCTGCGCTCGCGGCGGCGCTCGGCGGCACCGGGCTGGGCGAGGCGACCGTCGGGGACGGCGAGGCGACGGCCGGCCCGGCAGCCGCTGGCGAGGCGGCACCGCTCGGCACCAGCGTCTCGGCGATCGCGGTCGGAACCGTCACGGCCCGCTCGCCCAGCATGGCCCAGCCCGCGAGGCCCCCGACGAAGCCCACGAGGAGGGCGAGGACGGCCAGCCGGGCGGTGGCGCTCCGCGTCACGGGGCCGCCCCGAGCGGCGGCGCCGTCATGGCCCACGCCGCGAACAGGACCTGGCCCGCCGCGAACACCACGGCCAGCGCCACCACGAGCCGCCGGTCGAGCCGCCGCGCCAGGAGCGCGAGCCCGCCGAACGCCGGGAAGGCGGCCAGAGCGTACCGCGGCATCGAGCTCACAATCCCTCCCGGCAGCAGGGCCAAGGCGAGCGCGGCGACGCTGAACACCGCCAGCTCGAGATCGGCCCGAATGAGCCCGACCGCGCCCGCCGTCATGATGCCAAGAAACGCGAGCCACACCAAGCGCGAGATCGTCGGCCTCGCGAGGGCCACCTCGATCCGGGCGAGGCCGCTGGCCCCGCCGGCCCAGGACGGCGATCCGTGCAGGAACCCGGTCAGCTGGCCGGTCAGGTGCGCGATGAAGCCCCACCAGATGGCGAACGCGATGACGCCGCCGGCTGCCGCGGCGAGGGACGCCCGGCGCTCGCGCCCCCGGCTCAGCGCGGCGCGCGTGAGGGCGGAGGCGACGATCGCCGCGCCCGAGATCCGCGCGAACATGGCGAGCGCGGCTGCGGCCACCCGCCACCGGGACGCGGCGCCCGCGCCGAAGTAGACGGCCGCGGCGACCAGGAACAGCGGCTCCGAGTAGGGCAGCGAGAACACGTACGCCGGCGGCGCGAACGAGAGGAGCGCCACGCCGCCCGTGGCCGCCTCGCGGCCCAGCCGCTCGTCCAGCACACGCCAGATCAGGGCGGCCGCCGCCACGAACAGGGCGTTGGCGAGCGCGGTCCCGACCAGGGCTGTCGGGAGGACCCCGAGGCTGGCCACCTTGACCAGCAGGGGCCAGGCCGGGAAGAACGCGAAGTCGTGGCCGCCGCCGACCACCCACGCGTGGTAGCCCGTCCCGGCGATCCGGAGGTACCACGCCGCGTCCCACACGGCCGGCAGGCCGCTGCGCATCCCCGGCACCAGGCTGAGAGCGCCCAGGATCGCGAGCGAGTAGGCGCGCGAGGCGACGGCCACCGCCACCGGGACGGCGAACCACGGCCAGCGGCGGCCGGGGATCCGGAGGGCCCCGCTCATCGCCCGGCGACAGACCTGAGGCGAGCCATCGCGGCGTCGGCGGCCGGGCCGGCGTCCGACGTGGCCACGCGGCCGAGCAGGGTCGTGGCGATCCCGGGCGCCTGGGGGGCGGACCCCAGGCCGTCCAGCAGGGCGTTGAGGGCGTCCGCCGACGCGAACGTCCGCGTGTCCGGCACGGCCACGCCCGCCAGGTCCACCCAGAACACGTGCGCCTGGAGCGTCGGGTCGGCCCCGGTCGGCGCGGAGAGCACCGTCGCGAGGCGGACGCCGGGCACGGTCGCGAGCCACGCGACGAGGGACGGCGCCGAGGTGCTCTGGCCGGTCACGTAGACCCAGACGGCCGGCCGATCCGCGCTGAGCGCGTCCCCCACCTGCCGCGCGGTGAACACGTAGAAGCCGCTCTGCCGAGGGTGCCGGTCCACGGACACGAGATCGGCAGGCTGTTCGTCCCCGACGCGGATCCCCAGGGGCGCGGCCGCGTCAACCACACCCAGCGTCGCCTGCAGGCTGCGGAGCTGGTAGCGGCCGTCCAGCCGGAGCGCGGTCTCGTTGGCGAGCACCGACCCGAACGCAACCGTGGATCCGACCGGCAGGTGCCCGCCGATCCACGCGGCGATCTCGTCCGGGAGCCCGGGGCGGCTGTCGGCGATCGCCGCGCTGGCCATCCTCGGCAGGGCCGCGCCGAGCGCCGAGACGGACAGCGCGGCGACCAGCACCACCGCCACGCCGCGGAGCTCGACCGACGGGCGCCCCGCGGCCCCCAGCCGCTCGCGCGCCCACCGCCGAGCCGCCGGGCTCGTGGCCGCCGCCCCCACGGCCGCCCCCAGGACGACGGCGAGCGCCACGCCCCGCAGGTGGGCGGTGAGGCCCGGGGCCACCGCCTGGCGCGCCAGCTGCTGGGCGGCGGCCACCGCGAGGCTCGCCCCGACGGCCGCCCCGACGACGGCGATCGCGCGGTCCCTGCCCTCGAGCAGCCGCGGCAGCTGGAGCCAGCCCGCCGCGCCGGCCGAGGCGGCGATGGCCAGCAGCGCGATGTCATTGCGCGGCGGCTCGCCCTGCACCGCCACCAGCAGCAGCCACGGGATCCCGGCAACCAGGACCACGAGCTGGTGCAGCGGGCGGTCGTCGCCGCGCCAAGCCGACCGCACGGCGCCGACCAGGCCGACGCCGACCAGCAGGATGGGTCCCAGGTCCGCGAGCCAGGCGCGACCCCAGCGGGCAAGGTTGGGGAGATCGAGGAGCGGCCGCCCGGCCTGGAGGCTCGACTGCGAGAAGGCGACCAGGAACGCGACCGCCCACGCCCCGACGAGCAGCCCGGCCACGGCGAGCGCCGTGCGACGGTCCTGCAGCCGACGCCCGGCCCAGGCGGTCAGCCGGGCCGCGGGCGGCCACGGCGCGCCGAGCACGACGAGCGCGCCTCCCAGCACCAGCAGCGCGATGCCGAGCGGCGCCAGCAGCGCCGCGCCCAGCCCGAGCGCGTACACCCTGCCGGTGGTCCCGGCGTACCAGCCGAACCACCACGCCACCAGGGGCACGGCGGTGAGGAGCACCAGCCCGCCGGCCCGTGCCGTGGCGGCGAGGGGGCGCCGCGCGGCGATCGCGGCCAGGAACGGCGCCGCCAGCAGGATCAGGCCCGCCTCCTTCACCAGGAACGCCCACGCGAACAGGACGCCCGCGAGGATCCCGCGCCGGACGAGGCCCGAATCCACCGCGGATCGGGCGACCGCGATGTAGGCGAGCGAGAGGGCGGCCTCCGGGACGTCGAGGCGGGCCGTCCGCGCCAGGCCGAACAGCGACAGCCAGCCGACCAGCGCCGCGACCGTCAGCAGCACGGCCCGCGGACCGAACGGGCGCGCCAGCCAGCCGGCGAGCAGGAGCGTGCCCGACGCGGCGATCGCGTTGAGGAGGTGGCCCCAGGCCCACGGCGACTGGCCGAGCGCGACCTGCGGCGCGGCGAACAGCATCGGCCAGTAGGGCGAGTGCGCCAGGAAGAGCTCGCCGAACGCCGTCCGCGGGCCGTGGCCGCTCAGGGCGTTGACGCCGATGGCGAGGTACTTCGCCTCGTCGAATGTGGGCAGCGGGTGGGGCAGCAGCAGCGCCAGGATGCCGTAGCCAAGAGCCATGGCCGTCGCGGCGGCCATGGCCGGCTGGCGAAGCGAGACCAAGGGCTTGTCGCCCAAGTCCTGATCGGCGGGCAGCGGGAACCTCTTCCTGGGCGCGCAGATGCTATCCCGGACGCGTCCGAGCCGCATGCCGGGCGGCGCCCGGTCGCGCCCGCGTCAGGCCCGGGGCGAGAACTCGTCCGGGACCAGCCCCCCGACCCTGCCGGCGACGGCCCGACCACGCGTCGTCGGCGCCGGTCGGCGTCGATTCGGGCCCTTCCATGTGTTCCGATTGGCCCGTCACAATGGCCCTTGCCGTGCAGGCCGATCGGATCGACCGTAGCCTCCCACATGAGCACGCGGCGAGGTCTGCCTCGCTGCGGTCTGTTCCAGCGGCCGGATGCCCCGCGGGCTCCGGTCTGAGCTCTCGCGGACGGAAGGGCAGTACTCGATGACGACAAGTGAGCGGGTGAGTTCGGCGGCGGAGGCGCAGGTCGCTCGCCTCCGGGTGGGCGACAAGGAGCTGGCGCTCCCCATCGAGCCCGCCACCGAGGGGCAGTCGGCTATCAACATCGCCCCGCTGCTCAAGGACACCGGGCTCGTCACGCTCGACTACGGCTACGCGAACACGGCGCCGACACGCAGCGCCATCACCTACCTCGATGGCGACAACGGCATCCTGCGCTACCGCGGCTACCCGATCGAGGAGCTCGCCGAGAGCACCACATTCCTCGAGGTCGCCTACCTGCTGATCTACGGGGAGCTCCCCAACGCGCAGCAGCTGGCCGCCTGGACGGACCAGATCCGGCACCACACCTGGATCCGGCTCGCGTACCGCCAGTTCTTCGAGGCGTTCCCGACCGAGGCCCACCCCATGGCGGTCGTCGCCTCCGCGGTGAGCGGGCTGTCGGCGTTCTACCCGGGCAGCGGCAATCCGCACGACGCGGCGGACGTCGAGCTGGCCACGATCCGGCTGCTGGCCAAGCTGCCCACGATCGCGGCCGCGGCCTTCCGACGCACTCGCAGCGAGGCGCCCGTCGTTCCGGACGATGACCTCGAGTACGAGGCGAACTTCCTCAAGATGATCTTCGCGGACCCGTCGAAGCCGTGGGTCACGGACCCCGAGGCCGCCCACGCGCTCCGGGTCCTCCTGATCCTCCACGCGGACCACGAGCAGAACTGCTCCACGTCCACGGTCCGCATGGTCGGCTCGAGCCTCGCCAATCTGTACGTCTCGATGTCGGGTGGCATCGCCGCCCTCTGGGGCCCGCTCCACGGCGGCGCCAACCAGGAGGTCCTCGAGATGCTCGAGGCGATCGCGGCCGACGGCGGCGACGTCGCCAAGGCCGTCCGGCGGGCCAAGGACAAGGACGACCCGTTCCGCCTGATGGGCTTCGGCCATCGCGTCTACAAGAACTACGACCCGCGGGCCAAGATCATCAAGGCGGCCGCGGAGCCGCTGCTGATGAAGATGCACGGCGACGACCACCTGCTGCGGATCGCGCTCGAGCTCGAGCAGGTGGCCCTGTCTGACCCGTACTTCGTCGACCACAAGCTGTACCCGAACGTGGACTTCTACAGCGGGCTGATCTACCGCGCGCTCGGGTTCCCCACGGAGATGTTCACGGTCCTGTTCGCGATGGGCCGCCTCCCGGGCTGGATCGCGCAGTGGCGCGAGATGATGCACGACCCGCAGGCCCGCATCGGCCGCCCGCGGCAGCTCTACGTGGGCCAGCCCAGGCGGAGCTTCGTGCCGCTCGACCAGCGGTAGCCCGACAGACGCCAGACCGGACATCCCCGGGAGCGGGCGCCTGCCGGGCGACCGCTCCCGACGCCCGGCGCGGGCCGGCCGGGCAGGCGCGGGCCGGAGGCGCGATGATCGGCCGATGAACGACGGCCGTTTCCGCACCCCCAGCCCAGAGATCCGGCGAACCTCGACGGTCCTGTTCGACAGCGTCGCCCGGTTGCGCGAGGCGCTCGACGCCTCGAGGTCGGGCGACCGGCGGTACTCGACGTACGGGACCCACGGCACGCCGACCACCGCCGAGCTCGAGGCCCTGCTCCTCGCGGGCGAGGGCGGCGCAGGCGTGGAGCTGGCCTCGAGCGGCCTCGGCTCCATCGTGGTCGCGATGCTGGCGGTGGCCCGCGCCGGCGACCACATCCTGGTGACGGATTCGGCGTACGGCCCGGCGCGCGACTTCAGCACCGGCATGCTGGCGGGCCTGGGCGTGGACGTGGAGTTCTACCACCCGCTCATCGGCGACGGCATCGCCGCGCTCATCCGCCCGAACACCAAGCTGATCTGGATGGAGAGCCCGGGCACGCACACCTTCGAGGTCCAAGACGTCCCGGCCATCGTGCGGGCCGCGCGCGGGGCCCACCACCGGGTCGTGACGGCGATCGACAACACCTGGGGCTCGCCGGGGCTGTTCCGCCCGTTCGACCACGGGGTGGACATCTCGGTGGTGGCCCTGACCAAGTACTGGGGCGGGCACGGCGACGTGCTGATGGGCGCCACCTTCGCCAACGCCGAGCTGCTGCCGGCGGTCCGCGAGGCGTCGCGGCTGACGGGGACCGCCGTCAGCGGCGAGGACGCCTTCCTCGTGATCCGGGGCGCGCGCACGGTGGGCATGCGGATCCGCGACCAGGGGGGCGCGGCGCTCGAGCTGGCGGGACGGCTGGCCGGGCACCCGCGCGTCGCCCGGGTGCTCCACCCGGGGCTCCCCGGCGACCCCGGGCACGCCGTGTTCGAGCGCGACTTCCGGGGCGCGTCGGGGCTGTTCAGCTTCGAGCTGCAGCGCGCCGACGGCTCCCCGGCGGACGGGGCGGACGCCGATGCCGTCACCGACCGGCTGGTCGCGCGCGGGCGGTTCGGCCTCGGCTACTCGTGGGGAGGGTACGAGTCGCTGGTCATGCCGGCGCGCTGGTCGGGCCTGAACCGCGCCGTGTCGCCGTGGACCGGCGGGCCGCTCCTGCGGGTGTCGATCGGGCTGGAGCCCGTGGAGGAGCTGTGGGCCGACCTGGAGGCGGCGCTGGCCGGATAGGCCCCCGGCACGACGGGGTCGACTGCGCCCCGACCGAGCGCCACGCGGCCACGGCTGTCGCGCCCGGACCCCGAGTCCGTCGCCCGGCGAGGGGCGCGTGTCGCTCCGGCCAGGGTCCTCGTCGGGCCCCGGGATCACCTGCGTTCCCTGCCGGATGGTCCCGCGTGGGGCGACCTCAGGCCACGCGCGTGCGACCGATGGCCCCTTGGAGCTGGGTCGCCGGGTCCGCACAGTTGCAGGTGCGGGCCCGGGCCACCGGACCGGGCCCGGGCAGCGCCAGGAACGAGGGACGCGTGAGGACGAACGGCGGCGGCCCCGGGGGCAGGAAGGTCGCGGTGCAGCTCGCGATCTTCGACTTCCCGATGCTCGTCACGGGCTTCCGATCGGTGATCGACGCCGAGCTGGACATGGAGGTCGTCGGCACGCCGACATCGCT
>JAJXTS010000061.1 GCA_021783595.1 Chloroflexota bacterium
GCAGCCCCGGCACGCTTCGCTGGCTGGCGCCAGCCCGCTGCGGCCAGCATGGTTGACGCACTCGATGCAGAAGCGCAGGATGCATCTGCTGCGCGAGTGCATGTGCCAAAGGTCATAATGTCACAGGACCTTCGGCCGTCTTCGTCAGCACCGCCTGTCCGTTGGCTCCGCCAAGCCCGGCCCCCGGGGACACATGCAGCCATCGTCCCCGGACTCGGCACCGCGATCCGCCTGGCCGTGCGGGACGCCGTCGACCTGCCAGTCCGATGCCCAACTTGCCCGACTCAGCTTGCCGGCCAGCCGGCTTCGCGGCTGCGAGCAACGCATCGACACGACGATCGAGTCCAGATCGGAGGGATCACCGGACGATCGACATCTGCCCGTGAACCTCGCTGCGTCAATTCCAGATCCCGTCGGTTCAGCGTAGAGGAGAGGCCTTGTCCAGACCCAAGTGGGCGAAACTCGCGGTGTCGGTGGCGGCACCGTTGCTGTTCGCCAGCACAGTTCTCGCAGCAAGCTCGAACGGCGTCTGGCTCCAGGCGGGCCAGGGCAGGACCAACTGGCGCTCGCAGCCCCTGGAGACGAGCATCTCGACTCAGAACGTCGCCAACCTGAGCGTCAAGTGGGCAAATGCCGGCGGCGACGTCTCGGCCACGCCATCCGTCTCCGACGGGATCGTCTACTACCCGGACTGGAAGGGCAACCTGTATGCGGTCAGCGCGACCAGCGGCGCGGTGATCTGGCAGGACAACCTGGCCGCCATCAGCGGCATCGCCGGTGCCGTCTCCCGCACCACGCCCACCATCGACGGGAACGTCCTGTACGTGGGGCTGCAGACCCGGGGCTGGATGCTGGCGATCAGGCGCAACACGGGCGCGCTGATCTGGGCTCGACAGCTCGACGCGCACCCGGCCGCCGTCATCACCCAGTCACCGGCGGTGTTCAGCGGCGTGCTGTACGTCGGCATGTCGTCCCAGGAGGAGGGCTTCGCCGCCAGATCCTCCTATCCCTGCTGCACCTTCCGCGGCTCCGTCTCGGCGGTCAGCGAGAAGACCGGCACGGTGCTCTGGAAGACCTACACCGTGCCCGACAACGGCGGCTCGACCGCGGGCTACTCGGGCGCGGCCGTCTGGGGCAGCACCCCAGTCGTGGACCCGTCCCGCAAGCTGGTCTACATCACCACCGGCAACAACTACACGGTGCCGGCAAACGTGGCCGCGGGGACGGCCGCCCTCGCCTCCAACGACTACGTCGACTCGATCCTCGCCCTGGATCTCAACACGGGCAGCGTGGTCTGGGCCCGACCCCACCTGGGATTGTCGTCCGACACCTGGAACGTCGCCTGCTTCTACGACGCTCCGGGCACGGCCAACTGCCCCGATCCGGCAGGTCCCGACTATGACTTCGGCCAGGGGGCCATGGAGGTCAGGGCGGCTGACTACGGCGGGACCCAGGACCTGGTCATCGCCGGCCAGAAGAGCGGCAAACTGTGGGCGCTGAACGCCGACACCGGCGCGACGGTCTGGATGTACGACTCGGGCGTCGGCAGCACGCTGGGCGGCATGGAATGGGGTTCCGCCACCGACGGCAGGACGGTGTACTTCGCCAACGCGGCCGGCGGCTTCTGGGGCGCCGTCGACATCGCGACCGGTCAGCTCAAGTGGAAGACCACCGACCCGACCTGGACCGGGAACCAGAACGACAACGCCGCGGTGAGCGTCGCCAACGGCGTCGTGTACGCCGGGTCGCTGGGCGGGGGGGCCACCTCCGGCGCGACCGCCCCGACCATGTTCGCGCTCGACGCAGCCTCTGGGAGCATCCTCTGGTCGTATGCCAGCGGCTCGTCCGTGGCTGCCGGGCCGGCCATCGTCAACGGCGTCGTCTACTGGGGCACCGGCTACGGTCGCTTCGGCCTTGGCGCGGCCGCCGGGTCGCATGACTTCTACGCCCTCACCCTGCCCTGAGCGTCGGGCTCAACGCAGCTAGCCGGCGGACGGGCCACGTGTGCCGTGGCCCGTCCGCAGTTCGCTCGTCATGGGGCGTCCGCGTGGCTCCTCGCGCCCGACGGCGCGTGAGCGACCCGGGCCCCGGCGGGCGGCGAGGGACAGCGTCAACCACGGGGGCGGATCGGGGGGGGTGGCGCGCCCGGCGGGACTCGAACCCACGGCCTTCAGGTCCGCAACCTGACGCTCTATCCACTGAGCTACGGGCGCACGCTTCGACTGGCGGAGAGGGAGGGATTCGAACCCTCGGAGCAGGTTACCCCACTCGGCGGTTTAGCAAACCGCTGCACTAGGCCACTATGCGACCTCTCCGCAGCGCGGGCGATGATAGCACCCGGGACAGCCCGCGCCATGACCCGTCGGCAGGGAGGCGGCAGGTCGTCAGCCGCGGGGCCTGAGCGGCAAAGCCCCCTGGGTCGCGCCAGCTCCGGCCGAGGTTCGAGGCGACCACGGCCCGCCGACGCGCGGTCGTGGAGGGCTTGGCGAGGCACGCCGTCGGGGCGCTCCCGGTGCCGCGCAGCCCGAGATCGCCCTCCGTGTACCCCGACGCGGGGCGCACCCGAATGCCGGGCCGCTGGCCGCTGAGCGCCTCGGCGAGCGCCGTGCCGCGCAAGCCGGGTCGGGCCGGCACGGCCGGCACGACCCGAAGCGCCTCCTCGCCGTCGGCGGCAACCGGGACCCGATGGCCGGCCCCTGCGCGCATCCCCTCGAACGAGGCTCCGGAGCACCGGCTCGTCGCCTCATTCGAGGGGATGCGAGTTGACGCGGGCGCGGCCCTCCGATACCTTCGCCTCACCGATGTACGCCCCCTATCTCTTTATCTTCCCGGCATGACCGTTCCCCGAGCCTAGGCCCGGGTCCGCGGGTCGTGCCGGGTGCAGCAGAGGTCCAAGACCTCTGCTTTTTTCTTTCCCGCGAGGCGCACTCCCCCACCCAGCAAGGACCAGTGACGAAATGTTCGTGGTGATGCGGACCGGAGCCGGAGAGGCCGAGGTCAACGGCGTGAAGGGCATGATCCTCGCCGAGGGCCTGACGCCGTTCGAGAACGCGGGCCCCGACCGGACGGTGATCGCGGTGGTGGGCGACCTGGGCAAGCGGCGGGAGCAGCTCAGGGGTCGGCTCGAGGGCCTCGCCGGCGTGGCGCGGGTCTCGCCGATCTCGAAGCCGTACAAGCTGGTCTCGCGGGAGTTCCATCCCGAGAACACGGTCATCAAGGTGCTCGACGCCACGATCGGCGACGGCGGGCTGTCGGTCATGGCCGGCCCGTGCTCGGTGGAGAGCCGCGACCAGCTCATCGAGACGGTGGACCACGTGGCCGCCCACGGCGCCACGATCATCCGGGGCGGCGCGTTCAAGCCCCGCACGAGCCCGTACTCGTTCCAGGGGCTTGGCGTCGAGGGCCTGCGCTACCTGGCCGAGGCGCGCCAGCGGACCGGCCTGCCCGTGATCACCGAGGTGATGGAGCCCAACCAGGTGGACATCGTCGCCGAGTACGCGGACATCCTGCAGATCGGCACGCGCAACATGCAGAACTTCTCGCTCCTGCTCGCGTGCGGACGGGCGGGACGGCCGGTGATGCTCAAGCGCGGCTTCGGCAACACCATCGAGGAGTGGCTGATGGCCGCGGAGTACATCGCGTCCGCCGGCAACAGCCAAATCATCCTGTGCGAGCGCGGGATCCGGACGTTCGACACCTCGACGCGCAACACGCTCGACCTGACGGCCGTGCCGCTGATGCACCACCTGACCCACCTGCCGGTCATCGTGGACCCCTCGCACGCCACCGGAAAGCGCTGGCTGGTGAAGCCGCTCGCGATCGGCGGCGCGGCCGTGGGCGCCGACGGGATCATGGTCGAGGTGCACCCCCGGCCCGAGGAGGCGCTCTCCGACGCGGAGCAGCAGCTGGACTTCGCCGGCTTCGACTCGATGATGGCCGCCGTGTCCGCGGTCCACGCCCACGTGCGGGACCTGCAGGGCGACCTGCTCCCCCCGGCGGCGGCCGGCTCCGGGAAGGACTGAACCCGTGGACGGCCTCGTCGTCCGCCCCGCCGCGCGCCTGCGCGGCCGTCCCGCCCTGCCCGGCGACAAGTCGATCTCGCACCGGGCGCTGCTGCTCGCGCTCCTGGCGGAGGGAGAGAGCCGGATCGCGGCGGCCGGCGACGGCGAGGACGTCCGATCCACAGCCGGGATCGTCCGGGCGCTGGGCGCCACCGTGGAACGCCTTGCCGAGCGCGACGGCCGCGTGGACTACCGCGTGGTCTCCCCGGGCGGCGGGGCGCTGGCGGAGCCCGAGGCCATCCTCGACTGCGGCAACTCCGGCACGACGACGCGCCTGGTGGCCGGCCTGCTGGCGGGTCGCCCGCTGTTCGCGGTCCTCGACGGCGACGCCTCGCTTCGGCGGCGGCCGATGGGCCGGGTGGTGGAGCCCTTGCGCGCGATGGGTGCCTCCTTCTCGGGCCGGCGGTCAGCCACGCTCCTGCCGCTCGCGGTGACGGGCCGCTCGCCGCTCGACCCGATCGACTACGCCACGCCGGTCCCGTCCGCGCAGGTGAAGTCCGCGATCCTGCTCGCAGGACTGGCGGCCGACGGCGCGACGCGCGTCGTCGAGGCCGTGGCCACGCGAGACCACACCGAGCGGATGCTCCGCGCCCGGGGCGTGACCGTGGGCGAGGCGGCGCTCGACGACGGGCGGCACGAGGTCCGCCTGGTCGGGCCGGCGGTCGTGCGCGCCATCGACGAGACGGTGCCCGCCGACCCGTCGGGCGCCGCGTTCTGGCTGGTGGCCGGGGCCATCCACCCCGACGCGGAGCTGACCCTCGAGGGGGTGAGCACCAACCCCACCCGGCGTGCCATCATCGACATCCTGCGGCGCATGGGCGCCGACATCGAGGAGCGCGAACGGCCAACGCCCGGCGGCGCCGACGGGGAGCCGGTCGCGGACCTGGTGGTGCGGTCGAGCCGGCTCCGGGCCACCGAGCTCGGTTCGGCCGAGGTGGCGGCGGCGATCGACGAGATCCCCGCCCTGTGCCTCGCGGCGGCCGCGGCCGAGGGAACCACCCGCATCCGCGGCGCCGGGGAGCTGCGCCACAAGGAGTCCGACCGGATCGCCGGGATCGCGGACGGGCTGACGGCCCTGGGCGCGCGGGTGCGCGTCACGGGCGACGACATCGAGATCGAGGGCGGCCGACGCCTGACAGGCGCCGTCACCGAGACACTGGATGACCACCGGCTCGCGATGACATTCGCCGTCGCTGGCCTCATCGCCGAAGGCGAGACGACCGTCCTCCGACCGGAGTCGGCGGCGATCTCGTATCCCGGCTTCTTCCGAGAGCTCGAAGGGGTGCGCGCATGACGAAGCGGGTCGTCCTCATCGGCCATCCGGTGGCCCACTCGCTCTCGGGGGCGATGCAGCAGGCGGCGTTCGACCATCTGGAGATCGACGCCCGCTACGAGCTCTGGGACCGCCTGCCGGCCCAGCTCGCCGAGACGGTCGCCGAACTGCGCGGCGAGGACATCCTGGGCGCCAACGTCACCATCCCGCACAAGGAGCGGGTGGCCCAGCTGATGGACCGCCAGACCGACGAGGCGCACGCCACCGGGGCGGTCAACACGCTCACCAGGGAAGGCAAGAAGCTGGTCGGGCACAACACCGACGTGGCCGGCTTCAAGGTGGCCCTGGACCGGCTGGTCGGGCGCCAGAAGATGCCGCGCCAGGCCGTGGTGCTGGGCGCCGGCGGCGGCGCGCGGGCGGTGGTCTACGGGCTCATCCGCGAGGGGTTCCAGCGGGTGGTCGTGTTCAACCGCCACCTCCACCGGGGCGAGCAGATGGTCAAGCACTTCGGCCGGTCGGCCTCGCACATGGACCTGCGCGCCATGCCCTGGCACGAGTCGATCATCGAGGCCGAGCTGGCCAAGGCCAAGGTCCTGGTCAACGCCACCTCCATCGGCCTGGACGACGACACGTCCCCCATTCCGGCGGAGATCCTCACGCCGGACCTGCTCGTGCTCGACCTGATCTATCGCCAGACCCGCCTGCTCCGCGACGCGGCCGCCGCCGGCTGCGCGACCGCCGACGGCGAGTTGATGCTGCTCCACCAGGGCGCGGCGGCGTTCACGCTGTGGACGGGCCAGCCGGCGCCGATCGAGGTGATGCACGAGGCGCTCCGCCTGGCGCGCGCGGACGGTGTGGGGTCCGCTGAGGGCGAGCCCGGCATCGTCGTGCCAACGGCCTGACCGGGCGCGGGAGGACGCCGTGGACCGATTCCGCTTCCTCACGGCCGGCGAGAGCCACGGGCCCTCGCTCGGCGCTGTGGTCGAAGGCGTGCCCGCCGGGCTCGCGCTTGCCGAAGCCGACCTCGAGGCGGACCTGGCCCGTCGCCAGCGCGGGTACGGCCGGGGCGCCCGCCAGACCATCGAGCGGGATCACGCGCGGATCCTCGCCGGGGTGCGGCACGGGCTCACGCTCGGCTCGCCGATCCTGCTCGAGGTCGCCAACCGCGACTGGGAGAACTGGACCCGCGTGATGCAGGTGGGTCCGCTCTCCCCCGACGAGGCGGCCGAGCTGGCGGCCCTGGCCGAGGGGGGCACCAAGCGCGCCCAGCCGATCACCCGGGTCCGGCCTGGCCACGCCGACCTGGCAGGCGCCCTCAAGTACGGTTTCGACGATGTCCGCAACGTGCTGGAGCGGGCGTCGGCGCGCGAGACCACGGCCCGAGTCGCCGCTGGCGGCGTCGCGCGGGCGTTCCTCCGGGAGCTCGGCATCGACGTCTGGTCGTTCACGGCCGAGGTGGGCGGCGTGGCCGTGGACCCGGCGCGCTGCACCCGGCCGCGTGACGAGGCCGACGCGTCACCCCTCCGCTGCCCGGACCCCGACGCGGAGCAGGCGATGATCGCCCGCATCGACGAGGCGAGGGGCCGCGGCGACACCGTCGGCGGCGTGTTCGAGGTGGTGGTCCACGGGGTGCCGATCGGCCTCGGCAGCTACGTCCACTGGGACCGGCGGCTGGACGCGGCGCTCGCGGCGGCGGTCATGAGCATCCCCATCGTCAAGGGCGTGGAGTTCGGGCTCGGGTTCGAGCAGACCCGCCGCTTCGGCAGCGAGGTCCAGGACGTGATCCAGGGCCGGCGCGCGGACGGCACGTGGGTCCACCGCACCAACAACGCGGGCGGGCTGACCGGCGGGGTCACCAACGGCGAGCCCATCGTGATCCGCGGCGCCGTCAAGCCGATCTCCACGCTGGCCCGGCCGCTGCCGACGGCGGACCTGATCACCGGGGGGGCCGTGGACGCCGCCCACTACGAGCGCAGCGACATCTCGGTGGTGCCGGCCGCGGGCGTCATCGGCGAGGCCATGGTCATGCTCACGCTGGCGCGATTCGTGCTGGAGAAGACCGGCGGGGACTCGATGGCCGAGGTCGCGGACAACCTGCGCCGGTACCGCGAGCGGATCGCCGCCGAGCCCGCCCCGCCCGTGCCCGGCGACGGGTCCGGCGGGCACGCCGCAACGGCCTAGGGCATGGAACTCGTCCTGATCGGGCTGCCCGGGAGCGGCAAGACGGCGTGCGGCCGCCGGATCGCCGCGCGCCACGGCGCCAGCTTCGTGGATGTCGACGAGGAGATCGAGCGGGCCGCCGATGGCACCATCCCGGAGATCTTCGCCGAGGAGGGCGAGGCCGGGTTCCGCAGGCGTGAGCGCGCGGCCATCGCGGCGCTCGGCCCCGCCGACCACGGAACCGCCCTGCGCCGGGTGATCTCGCCCGGGGGCGGCGCAGTCGTGGACCCCCGCAACAGGTGGAAGCTGTTCCGCGGCCGGCGTGTCGCGTGGCTCGACGTTCGCCCCGAGGTCCTAGTCCAGCGGCTGCGGCGGTCACAGGTGACGCGGCCGCTCATCCAGGGGCCGAACCCGCTCGGCAGCATCCGCGCGCTGGCCGGGGCGCGGGAGCGGTTCTACGCGGCCGGCGTCCGCGTCAACGGCGTCGCGGAGGTGGCCGCCTGCGTGCGTCAGATCGAGGCCGTGCTGGACGCGCCGACCTCGGGCACGATCCTCCTGCGCGCCCAGACTCCCCTCGGCGAGGTGGTGATCGGCGACGGGATGGCCGCGGCCGGGGTGGACGGGACCCTGCGCCGGCTCGGGGCGCGGCGTGCGATCCTCGTCTCGGAGCCGGGCGCGTGGGGTGCCGCGGGCGAGGGCGTCGCCGCGGGGCTGCGCGCGGCGGGCTGGGAGGTTGAGGCGATCCTGCTGCCGCCGGGCGAGGACGCCAAGCGGCTCGTCGTGATCGAGGACGGCGCGCGGCAGCTCGCGCGGCTCCGCGCGGAGCGCCGCGAGCCCCTGGTCGCGATTGGAGGCGGGGCCCTCGGCGACCCGGCCGGGTTCCTCGCCGCCTCGTACCTGCGGGGCGTGCCGTGGATCCAGGTGCCCACGACGCTCGTGGCGCAGGTGGACAGCTCCATCGGCGGCAAGACGGGCGTTGACCTGCCCGAAGGCAAGAACCTGCTTGGTGCGTTCCATCAGCCGGCGGCGATCGTGGCGGACGTGGCCCTGCTGCGCACGCTCCCCGAGCGCCAGCTGCGGGCGGCCCTGGGCGAGATCGTCAAGATGGCCGCCCTGGGCGACGAGACGCTGTTCGCGGTCCTCGAGGCCGGAGGGCGGGCGATCGCCCGGGGCGATCGGGAGGCGTTCGACGGCGGGCTCGTCGCCGAGGCGGTGGAGCGCGCCGGCTGGGCCAAGGTCGAGGTCGTGGTGGCCGACGAGCGCGAGCAGGGCGCGGCCGGGGGCCGCATCATGCTCAACCTGGGCCACACGGTGGCCCACGCGCTCGAGGCGGTGGACGGCTACGCGAACCTGCTTCACGGCGAGGCGGTGGCGTACGGGCTGCGGGCCGCCACTCGCGTCGGCGTGGCGGCGGGCGTCACGCCGCCGGACCGCGCGGCGAGGATCGAGGGCCTGCTGGACCGCCTCGACCTGGGCCGGGCGCCGCTCCCCTACGGGGCGGACGCGGTCGTGGCGGCGACGGGGACGGACAAGAAGCACGCGGCCGGCAGGCTGCGCTGGGTGCTGCCCACCGCGGGCGGGGTGACGGTCCGCGACGACATCCCCGTGGAGCTCGTGGCCGCCGCGGTCCGGAGTGTGCTGGCGGGCGTGCCGACGGGAGGCGCGGCATGACGCGCGTGCTGGTGCTGCAGGGCCCCAACCTCAACCTGCTCGGGACGCGCGAACCGGAAATCTACGGCCACGACACGCTCGAGTCGATCCACGCGGGGCTGGCGGCGCGCGCTGCCCAGCTGGGCGTGGACATCGCGTTCTTCCAGTCGAACCACGAGGGTGCGCTCATCGACCGCCTCCACGAGCGCGACTTCGACGTCGTGATCCTCAACGCGGCAGGCTACACGCACACCTCGGTCGCCCTGCGCGACGCGCTGCTCGCGGTCCACCGCCCGTTCTGGGAGGTCCACCTCTCGGACCCCTGGGCCCGGGACGAGTTCCGCAGGGTCAACTTCCTCCACGACATCGCGACCGCGACGATCGCCGGCCACGGGGCGCGCGGCTACACCGAGGCGCTCGAGCAGATCGCGGCTCGGTTCGGGGGCCGGGCGTGAGCGGCGACCGCGGGGACGGCGGCGTTCCGACGGAAGCCGAGCGCGAGGACGCCGCGGCGGAGCTGCTGCGCGTGCGCGACGCGATCGACGCGCTCGACCGCCAGGTCGTGGACCTGCTCAACGAGCGCGCCGAGCTGGGGCGGGCGGCCGGGCGGGCGAAGGCCCTGGCCGGGCGGCGCGCGGTCCACGACCCGGAGCGCGAGCGAGAGGTGCTGCTCCGCGTGGCGATGGCGAACCGCGGGCCGCTCGCGCAGGCCGACCTGCTCGCGATCTACCGGAGGATCGTCTCCGCCACCCGGGGCATCGAGCACCGCGACCGTGAGCGCCGAGCCGACCGCGACTGACGCCGGGGGCGAGCTGTTCGTCCCGGCGGTGACGGGCTCGGCCCGCCCCGACGCGCGGGTGCTGCCCGTCGCCCCCGTCACGCGGTTCGCGCCCGCGCCCACGGGGTTCCTCCACCTCGGGCACCTGGTCAACGCGCTCTACGTGTGGGGCGTGGCCCAGGCGACCGGAGGACGCGTGGTGCTCCGGGTTGAGGACCACGATCGCCAGCGGTCTCGGCCCGAGTACGAGGCGGCGCTCCTCGAGGACCTCGAGCGGCTGGGCCTTGCGCCCGACGAGCCGCCGCTGGCCGCCTTCCGCGCCGGGGCCACGCCGTATCGCCAGTCGGACAACGGCGCCGCGTACGCGGCGGCGCTGGACCGGCTGCGCGCGGACGGGCTCGTGTATGCCTGCTCCTGTACACGCGCGACGTTCGCCGGCTGGGAGGCGGCGCATGGGAGGCCGTGGCACGGGATCGGCTGCCCGGGCGGTTGCCGCGCGGCTGGACGGGCCGACACGGCCGGACCGGCCGCGACCCCGACGACACCGGGCCCGGCGCTGCGGGTGGCCGTGGGCGCGGGCTCCGAGCGCTGGGTGGACCTGCTGGCCGGGCCGATGGCCGACGAGCCGGCCTCCGGCGGCGACCTGCTGGCGCGGGACCGCGCGGGCAACTGGACCTACGCGTTCTGCGTGGTGGTGGACGACGCGGCGAACGGCGTGGACCTCGTCGTGCGAGGGCGGGACCTGCTGGGCGCGACGCCGGCGCAGCTCCGCCTGGCCCGTCTGCTGGGCCGCGCCCTGCCGCCCCGGTTCCTGCACCATCCCCTCGTGCGCCGCGTCTCCGGCCAGAAGCTCTCCAAGGCCGGGCGCGCCACGGCCGTGCGCGAGATGCTCGACGCGGGCTCGACGCCGGCAGAGCTGTTCGGGCGGGCGGCGCGCCTTGCCGGGCTGCGCGAGCGGGATGCGCCGATCGAGCCGGCGGTGCTCGGCACGCTGTTTCGCGCCTGACGCGAGGGCGCCATCGGGACTTGCCGGCGCGGCGCGGACGCGCGGCAGCGCGCGGCGACCGCGCGGATGCGAGCCGCGACGGCGCCGCCTACAGGGAGGCGGGCCTGCCCTCGGCCCGGGCGCGCCGCGCGAACCGATCGCTGGCGATGTCGTCCTCGGTCACGGCCCACTCGGGCTCGGACACGGGGGCGAGGAGGTTGGCAAACCAGCTGACGAGGTCAGCGAGGCCGTTGCGCAGGTTCATGACGAGTGCCTCCGATCTGGTGCGGGCGCTTCCGCCCGGCGGGTGTCAGGTGTTGGGACGGTGGCGTCAGCCGCCGACGATCCCGCGAGCTCCATGAGTCGCGCGAGGATCTGGCCTCGTTGGTCGCCGGTCGGCGCCGCGAAGCCCAGCAGGTCGGCCATCCACAGCCCGTCGGCGGCGAGGGCCACGATCATGGCGTCCGCCTCGGGAAGGCCGTCGCGGGCCATCTGCTGGCGCCAGCCGGCGTACCGCTCGCGGAGCGGGTCGGCGAGCACCGGGTTCGAGGCCATCGCGGCCAGCAGGCCGGTCGCGGCCGCGCTGTCGCTGGGGCCCCCGAGGGGCGCCGTGGTGTGGAGGTAGGCGCGGGTCCACCGGCCGCGCGGCTCGGGGTCGTCGGCCATCGCCGCCTCGAGCGTGGCGCTGAAGTCCGCCAGGTGGCGCTCGACCATCGCGGTGACGAGCGCCTCCCGAGAGACGAAGTGGTACAGCAGCCCGCCCTTGCTCGTGCCCGCCTCGACGGCCACGGCGTCGAGTGTGAGGTGGCCAACCCCGTCACGCCGGACGATTCTCTCGGCGGCGGCGAGGAGCTGGTCTCGGCGAGCGGGTCGGGACACGATGCCTCCATGACTATACCGTCTGGCCGGTATAGTAACAGAAGCGTTCGGGACCGGTCAAGTGCCCGGTCCGGGTCAGATCGGCGGTCGCCTCCAGCCGCCAGAGGCCGCTTCCACCTGGCGGGCAGCGGCGAGGGCGAGGTCCTCGCGCCAGGGCGCCGCGACCAGCTGCACGCCGATCGGCAGCCGCCCGTCCTCCGTCGTCCCGCCGCGGACGACCACCGCGGGCAGCCCGGTGAGGTTGTGGACGTCGCTGTAGGTGTCCCCGAACCAGTCGGCGTTGCTCTCGCCGTGGCGGATCGCGGCCTGCGGCATGGCGGGGCAGGCGATGACGTCCACGTCCGCCATCCAGCGGCGGAACGCGGCGCGGGTCGCGTCCGCCCGCTCGAGCAGCGCCGTGAGCTCGGGCCCGGGCAGCGCGGTCGCCGGCGACAGCCAGCCGCGCGTGTCGTACGAGCCCATGCCGGGGGTTCCGGCGCCGGCGATGAGCCGCCGCAGCCACGCCCATCCGTCGGCGCGGATCATCGCGTCCCAGACCTGCCACGCCTCCCGCAGGCCCGGCGGCACCTCGCGACGCACGATGGCGCCGGCCTCCGCCAGCACGCTGACGGCCGCCTCGACCGCGGCCGCTGTGGCCGGCGTCGGCGTCCGGATCCCGTTGTCGGCGAACGCCACGACCCGCAACCC
>JAJXTS010000062.1 GCA_021783595.1 Chloroflexota bacterium
GCGGCCCCGGGGGCAGGAAGGTCGCGGTGCAGCTCGCGATCTTCGACTTCCCGATGCTCGTCACGGGCTTCCGATCGGTGATCGACGCCGAGCTGGACATGGAGGTCGTCGGCACGCCGACATCGCTGGACGCCATCCCGGACGCGCTCGCGCGCACGCCGGCGGACGTCGTGATCGCTGAGTGCCAGCCGCTGTCGGCCCCGGGCTGCACCACGTTCGCGACCATCGCGAGGGTGCGGGCGGCCGCGCCGGACGTGCGGATCATCGCCCTGGAGTGCCGCAGCGGCTCGAGCAGCGAGCAGTTCAGCATGGCCCTCAAGGCCGGCGCCGACGGCTTCCTCACCCGGGAGGCAGAGCCCACGGACCTGGTGGCGGCGGTTCGGTCAGTGACCCGCGGCCAGACCTACGTGTCGCCGTCAATCGTCACGAGAATGGTCAACACCTACGTCCTCCGGAGCCCGGATGCCCCCGCCGAGGACGTGTATGCCGGCCTCTCGGATCGCGAGCGCGAGGTCCTCCTCCTCGCCGCGGCCGGCCACACCAACCGCGAGATCGCGAAGGTGTTCCACCTGTCCGAGCAGACGGTGCACAACTACCGCGCGAACGTCATGGAGAAGCTCGACCTCCACGATCGGACCGAGCTGCTCAAGTTCGCGATCCGCCGCGGGCTCATCAGCGTCGCCGACCTGTAGCGCGCCCGGCGGCGCCCGGCTGCGGCGGGGCTACTTCGCGGCCGCGTCCACCGCCGCCATCACCTTCGTGACGCTGATCGACGAGCCGGTGAAGCGGGCCGTCTCCTTGCCGCCCGCCATGACGACCACCGCCGGCGCCGCCTTGAGGCCCAGGCGGGTGCCGCTGGCGGTTTCCGCCCTGACCTGGTCCGCCACTGCCGAGCCCGCCATGCAGGCATCGACCGCGGTGATGTTCCAGCCGAGCTTGGCGCCCAGCCAGAGCAGCGTCCTGGAGGTGTAGATCCCGGCGTTGGCACCCTGCGCGGACGCGCCGAGGATGTCGTGCGCGAACCAGACCAGCGGGTCGTTGCCCTCGGCGCCGCAGCGGACGAACGAAGCCGCCAGCACGGACTCGTCGCCCAGCGTCGCGAGATCGCGGAGCACCACGGAGACGTTGCCCGTGGCGATGCGCTTGCGGAGCTCGGGCTCGAGGTTCGACACGATGGCCGGCATGCCGGTGGCCTGGTAGTCCACCCACAGCTCCACGGTGGCGCGCGCCGAGGCGGACCCGGCCGTGCGACCGGCCGTCGCTGTGCCGAGCCACGGGTCGGCAGAGGGCCGGACCGAGGGCGCGGGGGTGATCGCGGGGTGCGTCTTGGCGGCGCTGTCGATGGCCGCCAGCAGCGTGGCCGCGTCGGGGACGCCCAGGAACGAGCGCCCGGGGATGTCGATCAGGGGCGTGGACTGCACCCCGGCCCGGACGCCGGCCGCCGTGTCTGCGAGCACCTCGACCATCACGTCGTGCCGCTGCGTGCAGGCGGAGAACGCAGTCGCGTCGGCGCCCACGCCCGCCGCCAGCAAGGCGAGCTCCGTGGCCGAGAAGGTCCCCTGGTTCTCGCCGTTCTGGGCCGCGTAGACGGCGTCGTGCATCGGCCAGTACTTGCCCTGCTCGCCGGCGCACCGGACCGCGACGGCCGCGTCGAGCGATTCGCCGCCGATGAACACGAAATCGCGGTGGAGCACCGACACCGTGCCATCGGCGATCCGCGATGCCAATTGCGGCAGCATCTGCTGGGCGAACCGGGCGCAGAACGGGCACTGGTAGTCGGCCCAGTAGGTGAGCTTCACCTGGGCGGTCCTGCTGCCCAGGAGCGGGCCGTCCGACGGCAGCCCGGCCAGGGGGTCCGACGCGGCGGGCGACGGCGCCGGGGTGCCCGCCGCGACGCTCGCGCCCGGGGCCGGCGAGCCCTCCGGGACGGTGGCCGCCGGCGCGGTGCCGACCGCCGGCGCCGTGACGCGCCCCACGCCGACGCCGGACCCGAAGGCCAGCACCGTGATCAGCGCGACGGTGAGGTAGAGCGTGAGCCGGCCCGGGGCCGGCCCGGGGCCGGACCCCGTCCCGCCGCGGTGCGGTGCGCGCGGCGGCAGCTCCTCGCCATCGTGGTCCTGATCGGGCCCGTCATCCTCAACCCCACCGCCGGCGGTGGCAGCGGCGGCGGGCTCGGTGCCCGCCCATGGAAACGTGCCGGGCCCCGTCGGCGGGAGTGCGGGGGCCGCGGTCGGCGGCTCCGGGGTGCCGGGGGAGGCCGGGTCGGGGGCGGTCGGGTCGAGGCTGCTCACGACGCCATGGTGCCCGATCCGGGTCCCGGACGGCGCCCCCGCGCGCAGGTCCGCGCATACTCGGGGCGTGAACGGAGCCCCCCCTCCCCTCCCGGGCGCCGACGATCGCGACGACGTGCACCGACGCCAGCTCCGCCGGCTGGCCGACGCCCTGGCCTGGTCGCTCGAGCCGCAGGCTGTGGCGGAGCAGCTGGTGGAGGCGGCGTGCTCGACGCTCGGCGCCCCTCAGGGCTGGGTCGCCGTGCGTTCCGAGGACGGGCGCGAGGCGGTGACGCTCGCGTGGGTGGGCTACACGGAGGAGGTCATCGCGCGGTGGCGCCGCGTGCCCATCGAGCTCGACGTGCCGATGACGGTCGTCATGCGCACCGGGAGCGGCGTGACGCACGCGTCGTCACGCGAGCGGGTCCTGGCCTTCCCGGCCCTCGTGGGCGACGGCCTGCCGGACTACGTGGAGGCCTCGGCCGTGGTGCCGATGGTGTTCGAGGGCGTGACGATCGGCGCGCTCGCGGTGACCTTCGGCGAGGTGCGGCAGATCGACGCCACCGCCCGCTGGTTCCTCGAGGCGCTCGCGGTGCAGGGGGCCGGTGCCCTTGAGCGCGCCCGCCTGTTCGACGCCGTCCGTCGCCGCGACGATCGGCTGACCCTGGCGCTCGAGGCGTCGGGCACGTGGATCTGGGAGTGGGACGTCGCGGCGAACCGCGTGACGTGGACGCCCGAGCCACCGGGCTTCGTCACCGGCGTCGCGGACGGGGCGCCCGCTGGCGACTGGGTGACGACCGTGTTGCCGGAGGACCGGCCGCGGGTGCAGGCGGCCCTCGACGCGTGCGTCCGCGACGACGGCGCCCACGAGGTCGAGTTCAGGGTCGGCCGTCCCGGGGAGCCCCCGCGCTGGCTGGTGGGTATCGGCCGCCTGCTCGCCTCGCAGCCGGGCGACACCGCGCGGGTGATCGGGACCACGCGCGACATCACCGAGCGCAAGGAGGCGGAGATCGAGCGCAACCGGCGGCTCGACGCCGAGCGGGAGGCCGCCCGCCTGCGCGATGCGTTCATCAGCGTGGTGTCCCACGAGCTGAGGACGCCGATCACGACGATCTTCGGCGGCACCCGGGTGCTGTCGCGGCGCTGGCGCGAGATGGCGCCCGACGCGCGCGACGCGCTGCTGGCAGACGTCTCCGGCGAGGCAGACCGGCTGTTCCGCCTGGTCGAGGACCTGCTGGTGCTCACCCGCGTGGAGCGCGGGGTGCTCGACGTCGGCGACGAGCCGGTGGCGCTGCGGCCGCTGGTGGAGCGGGTCGTGGCGTCCGAGCGGGTCCGCTCGCCCGAGGTGGGCTTCGAGGCCCGCATTCCGCCGGACCTGCCGTCGGCGGACGGCGAGGAGACGTACGTGGAGCAGGTGCTCCGGAATCTGCTGGACAACGCCGCGAAGTACGGGGGGGCTGGCTCGCGGGTGGTGGTGGAGGCGGCCGCCGACGGCGACACGGTGGTCCTGCGCGTGATGGACGAGGGGCCCGGCGTCAGGGCGTCCGAGGAGGATCGCCTGTTCGAGCTGTTCTACCGGTCACCGGCCACGGCGCCCACGGTGGCGGGCGCCGGGATCGGCCTGTTCGTGTGCCGTCAGCTCGCCCTGGCGATGGGCGGCTCGATCCGCGCCCGCAACCGACCCGGGGGCGGCGCGAGCTTCGAGCTGGCCCTCCGGCGGGCTGTGGACGATGGCGACGCCTGAGCGCGTTCCCGCCCGGTGCGGCGGGCCTGCCGCGGGCCCGGCCGGAGGCGGTGCCGACTGGGCACTGGGCCCCGGGCGAGATGGGCCATTCGGCACAGGTTTTCTATGCCATCCGGTACACTTCGTCCGTCCCTCCCACACCAACATGCCCAATTTGGACGGTGATGCCATGAAGGTCGGCGTCGCCAAGGAGACCGCGGCCGGGGAACGGCGCGTCGCCTTGGTGCCCGAGGCGCTCGGCAAGCTGACGGCTGCCGGGCTTGAGGTGCTCGTCGAGGCTGGCGCCGGTGACGGCGCCATGATCCCCGACCAGGCGTTCCGGGATGCCGGCGCGACGGTCCTGGCCACCGACGAGCTGTATGCCCAGAGCGAGGTGATCCTGCGGGTCCAGAAGCCCGCGGGCGCCGAGGTCGCGCGGCTGCGGAGCGGGCAGGCCCTCGTGGGGCTGCTGTCGCCGCTGCTCGATCCGACGCTGATGCAGACGCTCGCCGAGGCCGGCGTCACCGCCGTCAGCCTCGACGCGATCCCGCGGACCCTCTCGCGAGCCCAGACGATGGACGCGCTCTCGTCGCAGGCCAACGTCGGCGGGTACAAGGCGGTGCTCGTCGCCGCCAACGCGTACGGGCGCTACTTCCCGCTGCTGACGACCGCCGCCGGCACCGCGAAGCCCGCCAACGTGCTCATCCTCGGCATCGGCGTGGCCGGCCTCCAGGCCATCGGCACCGCCCGCCGCCTGGGCGCGGTGGTCGCGGCGTACGACGTGCGGCCGGAGACGGCCGAGCAGGCGGAGAGCCTGGGCGCCAAGTTCGTCAGGCTCAGGACCGCCATCGACGCCACCGGGTCCGGCGGCTACGCCCGCGCGCTGACGCCCGAGGAGCAGGCGGCCCAGCAGGCCGAGCTCAACGAGGTCATCGGCAACCAGGACGTGGTGATCACGACCGCGCAGGTGCCGGGCCGCAAGCCGCCGGTGCTGGTCACGGCCGCCGCGGTCGCCAACATGCGGCCCGGCTCGGTGATCGTGGACATGGCCGCCAGTGCGCTCGGCGGCAACTGCGAGCTGTCGCAGGCAGGCGAGACGGTGGTCACCGCGAACGGCGTCACCATCATCTCGCCGGAGAACCTCCCGGCGTCGATGCCCGCCTCGTCCTCGCAGTTCTACGCCCGGAACATCTCCGCGCTGCTGCTCGGCATGGTCAAGGGGGGCGCGCTCGCGCTCGACTTCGACGACGAGGTCACCCGGGCCACCGTGATCGCGCACGGCGGCAAGGTCACCTCGGACGCGGTGGCCAAGCTCCTGGCGCCCGCCGGAGGCAACGCATGAACGGCAGCCAGCTGACCATCGACCTCGCGTTCACGATCTTCGTGCTCGCGATCCTGACCGGGTTCGCGGTCATCTCCAAGGTGCCCGCGACGCTGCACACCCCGCTCATGTCCGGCGCCAACTCCATCCACGGAATCGTGCTCGTGGGCGCCATGATCATCGCGGTCAGCGCCAACGACCCGGTCACCTATCTGGTGTCGTTCCTAGCCGTGGCGTTCGCCTCGCTCAACGTGGTGGGCGGCTACGTCGTCACCGACCGCATGCTCCAGATGTTCAGGCGCAAGCCCGCCACGCCCAAGGCCGCGTCCGCGGAGGGCCGGTCGTGACCGTCAGCGCCACAACCTTCGACCAGATCGTCCGCCTCGTCTGGCTCGGCGGCGCCACCGCGTTCGTCCTGGGCCTGGTCCAGATGAACTCGCCCGCCACCGCCCGCAACGGCAACCTCCTGTCGGCGGGCGGCATGGCGATGGCGATCGCCGCCTCTGCCGTGTGGCTGCTGGTGCTGCCGCCGTCGGGAGCGTTCAACCCGGTCGGCTGGGCGGTCATCCTGCTCGGCATCGTCGTCGGAGGCGGCTACGGCCTGTACTCCGCGCGGACGGTCAAGATGACCGCGATACCACAGTTGGTGTCGCTGTTCAACGCGGTCGGGGGCGGCGCGGCGGCGCTGATCGCCATCAGCGAGTACATGGGCCACGTGAGCGCCGGTGCCGCGCCGGGCCTCCAGGACAACATGGCGACGGTGCTCGACGTGGTCATCGGCTCGGTGACGTTCACCGGCTCGCTGATCGCGTCCGGCAAGCTGATGGGCCTGCGGATCACGCCGTCAAAGCCGGTGCGGGTGCCGGGCGGCCAGGCGCTGACCGGCCTGCTCACGGCCGTCGCGATCGTCGGCGCGCTCTACATCTGGTTCGGCAACCTCAGCCTGCCCGTGCTGCTGGCCGTCGTGGTGGCGGCGCTGCTGTTCGGCGTGACCATGACGCTGCCGATCGGCGGTGCCGACATGCCCGTCGTCATCAGCCTGCTCAACTCGTTCACCGGCACTGCCGTGGCGATGGCGGGCTTCGTGCTCAACAACCCGCTGCTCATCATCGCCGGCGCCCTGGTCGGCGCCTCGGGCGCGATCCTCACCAAGCTGATGGCCGACGCCATGAACCGCTCGGTCCTGAACATCATGGTCGGCGGCTTCGGCGGCGGCGAGAACGCGGTTGTCGCGGTCGGCGGCGCGGGCGGCTCCGTCCGCGAGGTCTCGATGGACGACGCGGCGATCCAGCTCGCCTACGCCTCCGAGGTGATCATCGTCCCCGGCTATGGCCTGGCCGTGGCGCAGGCACAGCACGCCGTCCGCGAGCTGGCCGAGGTTCTGGAGGCCAGGGGCGTGGACGTGAAGTACGCGATCCACCCGGTCGCGGGCCGCATGCCGGGGCACATGAACGTGCTCCTCGCCGAGGCCAACGTCCCGTACACGCAGCTGCGCGAGATGGAGGACATCAACCCGGAGTTCGATCGCTGCGACGTGGCGCTCGTGGTCGGGGCAAACGACGTCACCAACCCGGCGGCGCGACGACCCGGCTCGCCGGTCTCGGGCATGCCGATCCTCGACGTGGATCACGCGAAGAACATCATCGTCATGAAGCGCTCGATGGGCCGCGGCTACGCAGGCATCGACAACGAGCTCTACGCGAACCCCAAGACGGGGATGCTGTTCGCCGATGCGAAGGCCGGCCTCGCCGAGCTGGTGGCGGCGGTGAAGTCCCTGTAGCACGACCCTCGCCAGCGCTGGCGGCCCCGGCGGCATCAAGGCCCCGGGGCCGTCGCGATTCCCGAGCGACCCTGTCCCCGCCCCGACGAGGCCGTGCCGGCCCGCCGGGTTCGGGCCGAACCTGAGCCTCGCCGCCAGCACCCACCGGCGCGATGCTTCGAATCTCGCGGAACTACCGAGAGACGAGGCCATGCCGGGCCCCGCGGTGGCCTGTCCGGCCGCGATCACGATGGACTCGCGGTGCACTCGTCGGACGGTTGGTCTCGCGGCCCGCGGCGCGCGGTAGTTCCGCGAGACCGGAACTGCCCGGCGGGCGAGGCCGCGGGCGGGGCGGCGGGCAGGGTCGCGGCCCGCGGCCGCCGACGGCGGACGCACGGTGCCGCCGCGAAGCCCCCGGCTGCCTCTGGCGCGATAGCCTGTGGCCAATGCCCCCGAAGAAGGCCGCGCACCCGCCGACACCCGCCTCCGCCTGGCCGCGCCCGGCCAAGATCGCGTTCATCGGGTCGCACGGGATCCGCAAGACGAGCGCCCTGCTCGCGTTCGCCGCCGAGGTGCAGCGCGCTGGCCTGTCGGTGGAGCTGGGGCGCGAGGTGGTGCGCGACAACCCGCTGGGGATCAACGAGGGCGCAACCGGCGAGGCGCAGCTGTGGGTGCTGGTCTCGCAGATCCGCCAGGAGCTGGAGTTGGCGCGCAAGGCCGATGTGCTCGCCACCGACCGCGGTGTGATGGACAACTACGCCTACTACCTGCGGTCGTGCGGCGGGTCGGATGCCTTCGAGGCCGAGCCGCTCGTCCGGCGCTGGTCGCAGACCTACGACCTGGTCGTGCGGCTGCTGCCGGATGTCGCGCTCCAGGCGGACGGGGTCCGCTCCACCAGCGACGCCTTCCGGGACGAGGTGGAGACGATCCTCGATCGCGTGCTCCCCGACCTCATCCCAGCAGACCGGCTGGTCACGCTGCGGGCGTCGGAGGTCACGAGCCGGTTCGACTGGTTCGGCGTGCTGGCGCGCCTGGCCCGCGCGATCGGCGGCCAGGTGCCGGCGCCGGACCTCTGGCGATAGGGCTGGCCGGGGTCCCGCGGCTGCGAGCACCCCGGCTCCAGGCCATCGGCGAGCCCGGTGGCCACCGTCAGGGACGGGGCCTGCCCGTGGCGTGGTGGGTCGGCGACGGCGCGGGCGTCGCGGATGGCGCGGGGGTCGGCGACGGCACGGGGCGCAATCGTGGGGCTCGCCGTTGGCGCCGGGCTCGGCGAGGGCGAACGAGACAGGCTGGCTGACGGGGTCGGCAAGCCGCTTGGCATTGCGCTCGGGCCGACGCGGCGCCCGGGGGACGCGTTCGGCTACCAGCCCTCCGCAGGGGCTGCCCGGCCAGCCACCGTGATCGCGGCCGCCTCGATGCGCCGGCCGGCGTCGTCGAGCACGACGCGGAGCAGCGCCTCGCCGCCTCGCTCCGTCTCCAGCGCCCAGGTCGCGGTGGAGGCGCCGTCGCCCGCGACGGGCAGGCCCAGGCGCATGGCGCCGAACCGCTCGCGGCCAGCCAGCACCCCTCGCGAGCAGGCGTCCCGGTCAAACCCCTGGGTGACGGCGACTCCCCGCGGGAGCGCAGGCCAGGGGCCCGAGAGGACGACCTGCGCCGCCTCGGTCAGCGCCCACGACGGCTCGAGGACCGCCTCCGCGGCGAGGGACTGGAGCCGGGGTGTCGGCTCGGGCGTCATCCTGACCTGGAGCCGCAGCCAGCCGCGCACGCCGCGGCGCCACCACGTGCGCTCGGCCGGCGTCGCCGAGGTGGCCGGGCGACCCGGGTCGGACCGCAGCGGGCCGCGCACCGCGCCCACGGCAGCCTCGAGCGCCGACCGTCGCAGGTCCCGCGGCAGGTCGAGGTCCATGTTCATCGCGAACAGGGCGTCGGCCGCGGCGTCGTCCCAGGTCTCGAGCAGCCGGTCCACGGCGGCCGCGGCCTCGTCCAGCGCGGGGATCGGCGAGGGGGCCCGCCGAGGGGACACGCCCGCGAGGACCAGGTCGCGCAGCGCCTCGTGGGCCGCCGGCCTCATCGGCGCGTAGCGGAGGCTGCCGAGCGCGATCACGCCCAGGCCGCTGGCCGGGTGCCACGCCATGTACGAACCGAACCCCGGATAGCCGCCCGAGTGCGAGACGATCGTGCCGACCTCGGGGTCGGTGTGGCGCTCGAGCCCGAACCCGTACGCCGACACCCGCAGCCGGGGCACCTCGTGGGGCGCGTGGGCGAGCACCTCGACACCGGCCGGCCGGTGGCCCTGCTGCATCTCGCGGCGCGACGAGCGGCGGAGCGGGTGCGGCCCCTCGGCGTCGCTTCGGGCCGGGAACGCGTCGAGGAACCCGCCGACCCACGTGGCGAGGTCGCGGACCGTGGAGAAGAGGCCGCCCATCGCGGCCAGCGCCCCGTAGCCGTCGCGGCCCTCGCGGACGAGCTCGTCGCCGAGGCGGGCGTAGCCGTGCATCAGCCGCCCAGCCGGCACCTGCTCCTCGAGATACCCGGTCGCGGCCATGCCCAGCGGCCCGAGCAGTCGCTCGCGGACCACCTCGCGGTACTCGCGCCCTGCCGCAGCGGTGATCACGCGCCCCAGGATCCCGTAGCCCAGGTTGGAGTACTCGTAGGCCACGCCCGGCGGCAGCGCGAACGACGGTCCTTCGGCGAGCAGCCGCTCGAACGCGTCGAGGGGCAGGCCCTGCTGGCGGTCGCCCCACGGGTCGTCCGTGGCGAGGCCGGCGGACATCGTCAGCAGGTCCCGAATGGTGACCGGCGCCGCGTCCGACGCGTACGGGCGCCATGCCGCCAGCGCCGGGACGTGCTGCGCGGCCGGGTCGTCCAGACGGAGCCGGCCCTCGTCGCGCAGAAGCAGCACGGTCGCCGCCGTGAACGACTTGGTCATGGACGCGATGCGGAAGGCGTGGTCCGCCGTTGGCGTGGTCGGGTCCGCGAGGCTGACCGTGCCGGCGCCGCCATCGTGGACGAGCCGCCCGTCGCGCACGACGCCCCACGCCGCGCCCGGGACGCCGCGGTCGGCCATGAGCTGGGCGAAGCGGGCGTCGAGAGCGGCGAGGGCAGCGGCGAAGTCGGTCATGGCCCCGCATGATGCGGCATCCGCTGACCACGATGCCACGCGGAGCCAGCGGCGTCACCGGTTTGCGGGACGGCCGAATCGACGAGCATGACAAGTCGTCTTGCTAATCTGCCAAGTATGCCGTACATTCAATGCGACAGGAGCGCCGCCAATGGGTCGAACGCCACTCCAGAACCGGGTCCGGGTCGTCCGGGCGGAGCGCGGCCTCTCGCAGGAGGACCTGGCCGCGCTCGTCGGCGTGTCGCGCCAGACCATCTGCTCGATCGAGACCCGGCAGTACTGTCCGTCCACGCTGCTGGCCTTCCAGCTCGCCCGCCAGCTGCACGTCCCCGTCGAGGAGCTGTTCGCGCTTGAGGAGGGCGGTCGGTGATCAACAAGTTCGCAGTCCACGACGAGCGGGAGACCGCGGTCGCCAACGCCGCCTATCGGCTCGCGTACGTCGTCGTCTCGTTCGGCGTGCTGCTGAGCGTGGCGTATCGCGCCCTGGTGCTCGCGCAGCCGTCCTGGGACCTGCTCGCCTGGGTCGTGCTCGGCGGCGTGGCCGCGACCGTCTACGAAGCGTCGGCCCAGACCCTCACCCGACGGCGGGCGGGCGTGGCCATCGTGATCGCCGCCGCGGCCGCGATCGTCGCCATCCTGCTCGTGGTGCTGGTGCGCTGAACCGGCGGAGGGCTCCTAGCCCCCGGCGTCGACCAGTTCCAACCGGATCCGCTTGTTGATGCGGCCCTTGGACTCGTAGCCGGTCACGTGGATGCCGCCCACCTCGCGCGTGTTCGCCACGTGGGTGCCGCCATCGGCCTGGAGGTCCAGCCCCACGATCTCGATCGTCCGGATCTGCTCGATCCCGGGCGGCAGCAGGTTCACCTTCGTGCGGATGAGGTCCGGGATGGCGAACGCCTCGGCCCTCGGCAGCACGTTGACGCGGACCTCGCGCGCCGAGCGCAGCTCCTCGTTGACCTTGGCCTCGATCTCGCCCACCAGCTCACCCGACATGCGCTCGAACTCGAAGTCCAGGCGGCCGGCGCCGGGCTCCATGTTGCCGCCGGTGACCTGCGCCCCGTAGTCGCGCCAGACCACGCCACTGAGCGCGTGCAGGGCCGTGTGGGTCCGCATCAGCGTGAGGCGGCGCGCCCACTCCAGGTCCACCGCGACGAGGTCCCCCGCTCGCGGCAGCTCGCCGTCGTCCGGCGCCTCGAGCTCGTGGACGATCTCGCCGCCAACCCTCTTGGCCCCCCGGACGGTCCACGAGCGACCGTCCGCGGTCCGCAGGATCGCGCCCCGGTCCGAGGGCTGGCCGCCCCCGCCCGGGTAGAACGTGGTCGCGTCCAGCACCACCAGCGGGGCGCCCTCGCCCGGGGACACCTCCAGCACGCGGGCCTCCAGGCGGCGCGCGTAGGCGTCCCGGTAGCAGACCTCGTCAACGCGCGGTGTCATGGCACCTCCATCAGGGACCGCCAGCCGAGCCGGACGGGGCGAATCTACCGAATGCGGGGCGGCGGCGTCCGGTGCGGCGCCAGATGGCCGGCTACCGGCCCTTCGGGCTCGTCCCGGTCCCCTCCAGCCCCAGCCGGATCGCAACGGACGCCGCCTCCACGCGGCCCGACACCCCGAGCTTGGCGAGGATGTTCCCCACGTGCACGCCGACCGTCTTCTGGCTGATGAACAGCCGATCCCCGATCTCGCGGTTGGTGCGCCCCTGGGCGATCAGCCCCAGCACCTCCAGCTCGCGTCGCGACAGGCCGAAGGTGTCCTGGCCCGGGCTCGCCGACGCGACGGGCGCGGCAGCGTGGTGGGCCGCCGCCACCGGGGCGTCCGCCATCGGCTCGGCGGCCACCGCCGCGGTGACCGCGGACGGTCGCGCAGCCGGCTGGGCGAGGATCGCGTCCACCTCGCCGGGCAGCGCGATCAGGGCCCGGCTCGCCAAGTCGCGCAGGCGGCGCAGCAGCGGCCGGGCCCGCAGGGCCAGGGCCAGGCGAACGGCCTCGGCGAGCGGCTCGCGGGCGTCGGCGCGAACGAGCCTCGCGTCGGTCCGGTCCCGGCTGCCGCCCGGCCCGGCGATAGCCCCGCCGAGGACGGTCTCGGCCTGACGCCAACGCGCCAGCGCCTCCCGGTACGGGTGGCCGAGGTCGCGCCACGCGGCGGCGAGCGCTGCCCAGGTCTCGGGCTCGTCGCGGCCCATCAGCCGCGCGTGGTAGGCGCGGGCCGTTGCGAGGCACGCCTCGGGCTCCGACCGCCGGGGCTCGTCAC